>JBBTWN010000009.1:0-61480 GCA_038062735.1 Patescibacteria group bacterium | reverse complement strand
TGGAGACGACACCGGCAGTGGCACGGAGGAGGCCGGTCAAATTGGCGAGGGTGAGTCGTGCAACTGAAGTGGTAGCGAGCGTTGATGTGCCAGAAACAGTGAGTGCACTTGAGACAGCGAGGTTTGTGGAGGTGGCGTTGCTTGAAGTGCTGTTCGTAAACACTCCCGTTGATGGAGTGGTTGCACCAATCGGAGTATTGTCGATGGTTCCAGCGACAATCGTTAGGTTGTTGTCGACTTGGCTGTCTGTTGCAGATCCGACAAGGTCGGTGAAGTTGATACCGAGGGATGAGGTGGCGATTTGTACCCAAGTGTTTCCTGCTCCACCAACCAAGAGTTGATTCTGTGTGATGGATGAGAGACCGGTACCTCCGCCGGCTGCACCGAGAATGCCGGCCAAAGTATTTGTAAATGTCAGTGTGTTGCCAGCCCCAGTGATTGTCGTCGAAGAAGTCAAACCGTTAAACGCGACAGAAGAAGTTGCAAAAGTTACTGTCGGGCCGGTTTGTGTCTGACCTGTTGGACCAATGGCGGTGATACCTGATGATCCTGATGTGATGCACACACCGTTCACAGCAAAACAACCTGTGGCGATGTTGAAACCATTTGCAGCAGTTGATGTCGCACCGTTCAAGAAGAGTTGATTCGCTTCGATATCACCACCGAGTGAAAGATTATTTGCAATGGTTGAGGTGCCGATGCCGGTTATCGAGAATTGTGAAAGTGAGGTGGTTGCAAGTGTTGAAGTCCCGGTGACCACGAGTGACCCTGAAATGTTTTGGTTTGTGGTGGTCGCATTCGTACTCGTCGAGTTCGTAAACACTCCGGTACTTGGTGTCGTCGCACCAATCGGAGTATTGTCGATGGTTCCTCCTGAGATCGTGAGGTTGTTGTCGACTTGTGCGTCAGATGCTGTGCCGATGAGTGAAGAGAAGTTTATGCCGAGTGATGAGGTGGCGATTTGTACCCACGTATTTCCTGCTCCACCAATGAGGAGTTGATTCTGCGTGATGGAGGAGAGACCAGTACCGCCACCTGCAGCACCGAGGAGACCTGCCAAAGTATTGGTGAAGGTGATGACGTTTCCTGAGCCGGTGATGGTGGTTGAAGAAGTGAGACCGTTGAAGGCAGAGGAGCTGGTTGCAAGGGTCACGTTTGGTCCTATCTGGAGTTGGCCGGCGGGGCCTATCGAGGTGAAGGCACTTGAACCTAAGCAGGTGCCGTTAATGGCGAAGCAGCCCGTGGTGATGTTAAAACCGACGTTTGAGGTGGAGGTGGCGGAGCCACTTACGTTAAGACCGGTGAGGGTTGTGGTTCCAAAACCGTCACCAGCAACCGTCAAGAAATTAACTGCATTTGATGAGGAAGAAACCTGGAATACAGGGTTAGTTTGACCAGCAGTGGCTTGAACGGCGAGTTTAGCAAAAGGGGTCGTGGTTGAAAGGCCAACGTTGCCAGAAAAATACGCCATAAGCGTATTTGGATCAAACCAGTATTCTGCTGTCGTGGTCCCCGTAGAACCAATAGCGACGATGTCAGACGAATTGTTTGAATAGTTTACGAGCACGCCTGCCACCGATGATGTTGTTGTTGACCAGGTCCCGCCACCGGTACCGCTAGAGCCTAATGCAGACCAACCGCCACTCAAGTTTTTAAATTCGATAATGCCGGCGTTGTCGCGAATGCCGTAGCCGGACACACCATTTGCATCACCAAAATTCAAATAGCGATTTGCACCTGACAAAAGTACGTCACCATACACCGTAAGTTGTGCGAGCGGCGACGACGTGGCGATACCAATACGCTGGGTATCAGAAACAAAAATCGATGATGTCGCTGACAGGGTAGAGCCGTTAGCATTGTAGTACGCGATTTGACCAACGGTACCTGATGCAACAGTTCCAGAACCGCCACCTAAACCGCTGATGCCCGTGATAGTGCCACCGATAATGTTTGCGTTCGTGATCGTCACACCGTCAAGCGAATCGATGCGCTGGCTTTGTGCGAACGTCTGTGTGTTCACTACGGTGATTGGTGGAGTGCCAGAAAATGGAACCACCTGTGGGATGAGTGAAATTAAACGAGCTTCAAGCGCCTTGATCGCCGCCTCGAGTTCAGCGTATGTAACTCCTGTTACGGTTACGTACTCGGATACATTACGCACGACTGTTGTCGGTCCAACATTTTTCTCAACAATAGTAACCGTCGGTTGAGCTCTGGGTTGCGTTGATGACGCGATCGGAGCTTGAACAATTGCGGTTGGAGCTGGCTCACCAAAGAGTGCCATTTTAACTTTGTCGAAAAAATCAAACCAAGAAAAGGCGAGGTGCGGGATAGTCGTGGTGCGCGTTTCTCCGGAGACAACGTCAGAGACTGCGACCAAGGCACTTGCAATATTTCTTTCAAAACCAAATGGTAGGCTTTGCACTACCGTGCCAATGTTTGCAAACGACTTACCTATAATTGTGCTTGGCAGTGCATAGGCACCAAACGAAAAAGCAAACAGTAAAATAAGAGCGCCAGCAACATTACCCATCGCACGACGTGTTGACAATGAGAGGCCAGCAGATTGTGGCGACAAAAGTGCCGCGCGGCGGATATATTCTTTTCTACGCTCTTCTCGAAGCTTTGTGTGCCGTATCTCTTCAGCCTGTCGAGCTCGAGATGCAAATTCTGAAATTGAAATTTCAGAAATCTTCCACGAGCGACCAGCGCGACGTGCAATTATTTTTCCTGTCCGACATAAAAAAGCTACGTAGTCTGATGTGTAGCCAAATCTCTCCGACGCATCGCGAGATGTTATCCAAATTTCTTCGATCTCGCTGATACTCATGATTTCCGATTTATCTATATTTTACTACTCATATCTCCATCTCGGACGCAAAATATGCGCTTGGTGTTGATAAGAATTTGAAAGAAAAATTAGTAGAAAAGTGAAATCAGAAAAACGAGAATGGTCACAAACAAAACACCAAAGAGAACTGAAAGCGCGTATCCAACTAGTCTGGATACTCTACGCTTTGGAGTAACAGAGATAGAAACTGCGCCTATAGCCTTAATCTCCTTAGGAATTTGCTTAATACCATCGAGAGAAATGCCATTTGATCGTTTTGGTAGAGCAATTTTCATAATTTCAACTGATTTTACAACTTTTTCTTCAGCATGGTGGCTTAAATCATCATTTTCTCGAGTATCCGAGATTTTATTTTCTTGTGCTATCGGGTACAACGGTGCATCATCTTTCATATAGATCACCGGAGACCAAGTTTCAGGAAGTGTAGCTGAAGATGCTATGACTGAAAGCTCTCCTGGCCCTGCTACAAGCTCTTGCAAGCCCATCTCAGCCACAAACCACGCCCTGCCGACCTTTACTGCCTGCAATTTGCTCTCACGTACGAGTTGGCCGATGTAGTCTGGTGCGTATCCAGATGTGCGTGCTGCTCGCTTTGATGAAATATATTTTTTTCCACTGATCACTACTTCATCCATGGTTTATTTCTAACCTTAATTATATACCCACTTCGGAGGTTTTTCCCCTCTGGGTGTGGGTACTTTTTTGATGTCTATAGCTAGACCAGTATCTCATGATATACTTACATCATGCGATTCACACGACTCCCACTCGCAACACGAACCCGTATAGTGGATTGCTATATAGAGGATCTGACCGCATCTCAGGCGGCTCGGCTCCTCAAGATTAATAGGAAGACGGTAAACGTTTGGTATGCGGAGCTTAGAGGGAGAATAGCCTCGATCCTAGCTACAATGAGACCTATTCGGGATGTGCGTGTTTTTGCTGGGTACCATGAGCGTCGAATCCAAAGAAAGAACGGGCTCTTTGACCATGTGCGAAGCGCACACAGAACTGAGTCAAGATTGCGCTACCTGCTTAAACATAGATTCAAAACTATTGTCAGACGTAGTGCAAAAAACCTTCTTGTTTAAATTTGAAATATCCTTATTTTGAATGCTTTCTCGGCTAACCGAGAAAGCATTTTTGGAAGATTGCTTCCCTATATGCTTAAGTCTTCTGTTGAATCTTTGACTTCAAGATCGTTGCTGCATCAGTTGGATTTGCTGCCCCTTTTGACTTCTTCATGACCATACCAATTAAAAACTTCATCGCCTCCTCCTTACCCTTTTGGACCTCCATAACGACACCCTGGTGCTCGACAACCACCTCATCCACAATGCGCTCGATGAGAGCCGTGTCCTTCATTTGAAGCATTCCCTCCTTTTCTGCAACAGTGTGCGCATCACCCCCCTTCTCCATAAGACGAAGTAACAGATCTTTTGTTCCGCGACTTGATAGATCGCCAGCGTCTGTCATGCGAATCACATCTCCAAAGACGCCGTTGCGCAAATTGTTCAACATACTTTCAGTGGCGACTGCACGAACATCAGTAAGTAAATAGTTTGAACCTTTGCCGATCAGCCCAGGAGCGAGTTGTCCTGCAACCTCCGCATCAAAAAAAGCGCCGTACAAGTGATCTGCGATAAGCACATCTGCATCTTCTCGACGCACACCAAGTGCCACGAGCCGTGCTCGCCGTGTCGCTGGAAGTTCAGGAAGTGATGCATCGAGAACATCGCGAGCAAATTCTGGGATGTCAGAAATTTTTAGCTTTGGTATGTCTGGGTCAGGGAAGTAACGATAGTCGTTTGAATCCTCTTTGAGTCGTTGACTAAACGTCTCGCCAGTATTTTCATCAAACCCGCGAGTCTCTTGCAGCAACACTCCCCCGGACCCAAGGACCGCTGTCTGTCTTTTTATTTCAAACTCGATTGCACGCTCTGCTGCACGAAACGAGTTGATATTTTTGATTTCACTTCTTTTGCCGAGCGTATCATCTTTTGATACTGAAATGTTTACTTCGACGCGCATCTGCCCCTTCTCCATCTGTGCCTCAGCAACGCCGAGTGCCCGAAGCAGCTGTTGGAGCTCGCGTGCAAAGTTTCCTGCAGTTACCGCGTCATGAATAACGGGTTCTGTAACTAGCTCCATAAGTGGCATGCCCGCACGATTAAAATCGATGAGACTTGTATCCCCTCGGTGTTTTGCATTTGCTGTATCTTCTTCAAGATGAATTCGTGTGATTTTTACACCGGCGAGCTCCCCCCCCTTTACCAAAGGATACTCGTACTGTGATATCTGATACCCCTTCGGTATGTCAGGATAAAAATAATTCTTTCTATCGAACTCTGTGTAGTCTGCTATGGTCCCACCGACTGCAGCCCCAACGCGCAGTACACTGTGCACCGCTTCTTTGTTAACGACGGGAAGGGTCCCCGGATATGCCATACACACGGGACACACATTAACATTCGGATTTTCTTCGTCGGGGTCGTTCTTTGATGTACAAAACATCTTGGTGCGCGTCTTAAGCTCGGCATGGATCTCAAGCCCGATCGTGGGGCGATAGGCGCTCATACCCCTATGTTACACCGATTGTTGGAGAAATTGTACTAGGGTGTCAGATGTGGTCTTCATAACTGCGTCGTCAAGCACCGTAATGGCTTCAATGGTGGCCCCGGGGGCAGCGAGCCCCGCTATAGCCAGTTTCATGTTGTCTACCCGCCCGGCGTCCACAGTATCTGATTTAGTCAAAAATATGAGCTCGGGACGCCCGACTAGTGCAGCATTGTAGCTCTTAAGCTCAGCGCGAACGGTGGAATAGGCCTTCACCGGGTCCTCTCCGTCTAAAGCTACCAGATGTACTATGCCCCGCGTCCGTTCAATATGCTTCAAGAACTCATGACCAAGACCTTTGCCCTCTGCGGCTCCCTCGATAAGACCCGGGATGTCCGCTATAACGTAGTTATAAAGAACACCGAGATTGGGTTCGAGTGTAGTGAATGGGTAATCCCCTACCTTAGCCTGTGCACGAGTAAGCGCGTTTAAGAGTGATGATTTCCCGGCGTTTGGAAGTCCAACGAGCCCCGCGTCAGCAATAATTTTAAGTTCTATCCGAAAGGTATCTGACTCACCCTGCTGCCCGGGCACCGCTTCATACGGATTAATGTTGGTTGAGGATTTAAAGTGATCGTTTCCATAGCCACCGTTGCCGCCTTTGAGCGCAATTACCTCTTGGCCATCACTCAGGAGCTCAAAGACGTCTCCTCTGCCCTGTGTCACGACGGACCCAACCGGTACTTCTATATATATAGAAGCGCCGTCAGCTCCATGCTTTTTGTCGGATCCTCCGGACTCGCCATTTTGTGCCCTAAACTGCGTCTTGCCTTTGTACCGTGCCAAAACACCAAGGTCGCGCACCGCACGAAATACAATATTACCGCCGCGTCCGCCATCACCCCCAGATGGCCCCCCTTTCTCTTTTCCTTTGATATGGAGCCACCGAACAACTCCGTCGCCTCCCTTTCCCGCTGCTGCCTTTATGGTTATGCAATCAACTAACGCCATTCACCTACCCTATCACACAATGCGATGTAACACCCACTGTACAACTGATATAACGAGCGAGCCTATGAGCGCAGCGACAAACGTATCAATATCAAACCCGTCGACAAAACTAGCGACAAACCACAGAATAGCTGCATTAATGATGAACGAGAATAGTCCGAATGTCAGAAGTGTAATCGGCAGAGTGAGAATGGCGAGTATGGGCTTTAATGTCACACCGATAATACCGAGTAAAATGGCAACGATAAGCGCCACATAAAAATCAGCGACATGGATGCCAGGTACCAAATACGCTGCAGCAAGCACTGCCGCAGCACCCCCGAGGACACGTAGTAGTAGATGTACCATGCAAAAAGTATACCACTAAGAAATGGCGTATACTGATTGGACATGGTACTGTCCTCGTATGAATCCGAAAACAGAAAAACGTTTTGAAAATACATCCAAATCAAAAACGTTTAACAATATAGTCAGGACTTTTGGTTTAGACAAAAAACGCGTGCTCGATATTGGATGCACGTTTGGCGAGTTTGTTGCTCGCTTTGGTACAGGAAGCACCGGTGTTACTATCACCCCATCTGAAGCTGCCTATGGACAAGAAAAGGGGTTAGACATCAGATGTGGGAACATCGAATCGGATAGTTTTGTTTTGGAGGAAAAGTACGATGTGATTTTTGCTAATAACCTATTTGAACACCTCTATTCAACGCACAATTTTCTTCGCAAGATACGAGACTACTTAGAGCCTGGCGGCATACTCATTCTCGGAGTGCCGTGTATTCCTAAGGTGGTGTCGCTGCTGCGTTTCAAAAAATTCCAGGGCAGTCTATCCGATGCGCATGTAAACTTCTTCACTCGAGATACGCTCATAAAAACCGTTGAGGCTGGGGGCTGGACGCCGAGCACCACTCGAGGGTTTCATTTCACCAATCCGCTCGTCGATCATCTATTTGATCCAGTCTACCCGCACTTCTATGTCATCGCTGTTCCCAATCCTCATTTTACGTACTCCGAAAAGAGGATGAAGGAGCTTGTCGGGTATATAAACATCCACACGTAGGGTTTACTCTGGGTTTCCGGATTTATGGTGAAGTACGCACAAGCTCGGGCTTAGTATTATGGCGACGTTTGATGGTTGCAACGATGGACTCTGCTGTGGAAATCTCCTTCGTCACTTCTGAAAATGGTCCGCCAGAGCGGAGAAACATCAGCGCCATGAGATGTGCACCGTCGAGCATAAGCTTCTCGCCGCCACTCAGACGTTCGCCGAGGCGAGCGCGGAGGAGCGGCACTCCATCATAAATCTCCCGTATGCGAGCACGTGCTGCCTCCTCGGACATAGAACTAGCCTACCACCAGCACACCTATTCGACAATCCGCCAGCCTGCGCGGAGTAGGGGCTCAGCCTTCTTAAATTTCATTTCTCTGGTCTCGGTGCCGTCAGTTATAGTCACGAACGCATTGCGCTCATACTTTTTGCCACCTGAGGTCAATATAGATTCCGGCATCTGCACTCGCTCGACGCGCTCAATACGCGGTATCGCCTCTGCAACGAAATGCGCGAGGTTTGCTTCAAGTGTACGGAAGAGGCGCAGTCCCTCCTTTCTGTATTCTGTAAATGGATCACGACCACCATAGGAACGGAGGTTAACTGACTGGCGTAGGTGCTCCATCGTGTCGATATGCTCTATCCAAAAGAGATCGTATGCTTGAAGCAAGATTCGCCGTAATACCGCAACCAGTGCTTCCTCGCCTATTTCTTCTCGCTTTGCTTCGATGATCCCTTGATCCGCGCTATCAGACATAAGGTGCTCTCGAGCCTGAGCCAAAACATGAGCGGCGTCGCCAAACAGAACTTCGCGTCTTCTCCCATATACCGTTGAGCGCTGGTGGTTTAACACGTCATCAAAACCGAGCACGTGCTTGCGAGAATCAAAGTTGTGGCCCTCAATCTTCTCCTGCGCACTCTCAAGCGCACGAGACACCAAACGGCTCTGGATCGGCTCGTCTTCTTGAATACCGAGATTACCCATCATACGCTTTACCATGTCAGACGCGAAAATGCGCATGAGTTTGTCCTCAAGCGATACAAAGAACTGCGTCTCGCCGGGGTCGCCTTGTCTACCCGCTCGACCGCGAAGCTGGTTGTCGATGCGTCTCGCGTCATGCCGTTCTGTGCCGATAACGAACAGTCCGCCGATTTTTCGCACCTCGTCTCGAGCCGACTCCTCGGCCATTGGTCCACCAAGCTTAATATCTACCCCACGACCAGCCATGTTGGTAGCAACGGTTACCGCACCCCGCTTTCCTGCGTCAGCAATAATCTCTCCCTCGCGCTCATGGTTTTTGGCATTCAACACTTCATGCGGGATACCCGCCCCTCTCAAATACTCTGACAAACGCTCATTCATTTCAATCGAGGTAGTACCAATGAGGACAGGCTGGCCGTGAGCGTGCCTCACCTTTACCTCCGCGGTCAGGGCGCGAAACTTACCTGCTTCATTTTGAAATATCTTGTCCGGTTCGTCGCGGCGTTGAATAGCACGGTGCGTCGGTATCGGGACCACGTCGAGTTTATAGACCGCATAGAGCTCTTCTTGGCTCGTTAGTCCCGTCCCTGTCATGCCGGCGACCTTATCGTACATGCGAAAGTAGTTTTGAAAAGTGACACTCGCATACGTTTGCGACTCCTTTTGTATTGGTACACCCTCCTTGGCTTCGATCGCTTGATGGAGTCCCTCTGACCAGCGCCTGCCTGGTTGTAGTCGCCCGGTAAACTCATCGACGATAACGATTTCGTTTCCCTTCACTACATACTCCTTGTCTTTGTGATAGAGCGCTTTTGCTTTTACAGCGTTCTCAAGGTGATGGACCATTTTCGCACCACCCTCTGCATACATGTTTTCAATACCGAGCGCCCTCTCAGCCTTCTCAATACCGCGATCAGTCAACAGTGCAGCGTGATCTTTTTCATTGATGACATAATCGTCGACATCGTGTAACGTTTTTGCAATCGCAGCAAATTGGAGATAGAGCGCTTCGGCATCTTGTGATGGTCCTGAAATGATAAGTGGTGTACGCGCCTCATCAATCAAAATCGAATCAACCTCATCAACGACCGCGTAGTAGTGGTCACGTTGACGAACTTTTGCCTGATCGTACTCAAGATTATCGCGAAGATAGTCAAAGCCAAATTCATTGTTAGTGCCGTACGTGATGTCCGCCGCATACGCTTCGTGTCGTGTGCAGGGTCGCATAAATTCATGCACCACCTTAAATGAACCGAGAGTATCAACGGTAGCATCGAGCGATACCGCGTCATCCGCTTTCACCGCAGTTGGGTCATATCGATACGACTGATCATGATTAATAATGCCGACTGTCATGCCGAGCGCGTGGTAAATCTGGCCCATCCATACGCCGTCACGGCGAGCCAAATAATCATTCACCGTGACTACATGTACACCGCGACCAACGAGCGCATTTGCATATACGGGGAGTGTGGCGACTAACGTTTTTCCTTCTCCCGTTCGCATTTCTGCGATTGCACCACGATGGAGTACATAACCACCAATAATTTGCACATCATAGTGTCGCTCACTCAGTGTCCGGCGCGACGCCTCACGGACGGCAGCAAATGCACGTGGCACTAACGAATCCAGTGTCGCGCCTGCTGCAAGCTCGGCACGAAGGGCATCGGTCACCGCTTTCAAAGATGTGTCTGAGAGACCTTTCGTCTCACCTTCGAGCGCTGAAACCTGAGACACGAGCTTCTGCCCCTCGCCTAACAAGGGCGAAGTACGGCCAAATATACTGTCTAAAAGGCTCATAGCATGTATGAGTGTACCATGGCTCACAAAATGATCGGAATAGAAAAAACGCCCCGGACACCGGGGCGTTTTCTGAGGATTTTCTCCGCGGAGAAAACCGGGCCGAACTATCGGCGCTTCTTCGAAGAGCGCTTTGCCTTCTTCGTCGTCTTCTTCGCCTTTTTCTTTGCCATACAATTTTTTATTTTTGTTTGGTGAATAAACGACTTGTAGTGCGCTCGACGCCCGACCTGGTGAATGAGTGAGTTGTGCGAACACTCATTCCTGCGTCGCAATACAAGCTTACACTCATTATTGAATATCTACGCACTATAACAATGCTTAAAAAAACTTCAGTGTGGATAACTAAATGATGTGCACTTCTGGAGAAATTTTGATTTGCACGACATCGTACACGCGCTGCACAATTTTTTGTGCCAACATGCGTACATCCGCACTCGTAGCAGTGTTATCTGTTACGATCACCAATGATTGCTGTGGCCACACAAACGCACCACCAATGCGCATGCCGTGCACTTTCACCACATGCTCGAGAAGCCACGCGAGCGGAACTTTTGTTCCACCTTCAGGTAAATCAAAGAGTGGCATTGCTGCATAGCGTGACTGCAGTTCTTCTGCAACATCTCGTGTCACCACAGGATTCAAAAAGAAGGAGCCGGCGGTGCCATAGGTATCGAGCGGTGGAAATTTGCGTGCGCGTATATGGAGCACGGCGTTTCGTATTTCTGCGATGGTTGTAGAGCCCACGTGCTTAAAATATTCATCGAGGTCCTTGTATCCAATGCGCGGGGTCGCGTGTAACGACAGCAGCAACGTCACGCGCATAACAAAGTATCTCCCGTGGGATTTTTTAAAAATGCTCGTTCGATATCCAAAATCAGCACGCGCACGAGATATGGTGATCGCTTTTTGTTCGATGGTGTCATACACACTGATTGACTCAACAACATCTGACAGCACCGCGCCGTATGCACCGATATTCTGAACTACTGCACCACCAACCGTCCCTGGTATGCCGGATAAATTTTCAATCCCCCACCACCCACGCGACACGGCGAGCGCGACCACGTCGTCCCACACAACACCTGCACCTACGGTGAGATGAACGGCCTGTTTCTTAAGCACAAATGAGATATGTTCGTCGGCAGATTGAATGAGCATGGCGTTCACCGCGCCATCAGGCATTAATATATTGGAGCCGGAACCCATAGGGATAACACTGATACCTTCAGCACGCGCTGTGCGATATGCGTGTGCTACATCTGCTGCATCAGCGACACGAATCAACGAGTGTGCTTCTCCGCCAACCTTAAAGGTTGAGTGCAGAGCAGTTTGTATGTTGTAACGACGATCCATGATGTTCTCCCCACTGTGCGACTGACGGGTGCGAGCTCCAATGAAAATCTATGTGAGTGCCGCCGCCAGCCGCACAGAAAGGACAACAAACACTAGTATACACGAAATCCCGCTTGCGCGGGACCTCGTGCAGATTTTCGAGGAGTCACAGTGAAGTGACACTCACACGCCCATTATAGCATAGCTAGCCGCGGAAAGCAACCACTAGCGAGGCGCCGTCCCTGCTTCTACCTCCTTAATAAATGCCTCGCCCTGCGCTTTAAATTGTGGCTCAATTTCTATAGCCTTTCTGAGCTCGATCACTGCCTCAACATCCCTGCGCGACTTGTAGAGTCCAAGCGCATAATCGATATGTGCTTGAGCGGAGTTTGGGTTTTTCTCGAGCCGTCCCTTAAGAATGCCGAGCGCACTCTCCAAATCGCCAATGTCGAGATAGGCCTGCAGAATGTATTGATCATCAGGGGTTCGAGTTCCAAAGTGTGGCATAAGGAGTGAATCTGCAAGCTCAAAATCCTTAATGCGAATAGCGAGCGCAGCATAGAACACACGCGCCTGTTCAAAGTTTGGTTCACTCTCATATGCTTTTTTGAACCAATCCACGGCCCCTTGTACATTGCCTGCATTGAGCTCCAAAATGCCGCGCTCAAACATAATCGCCTGCTTTTCTGGACTGAGCTCGCTCGCACGAGCGAGATTCTCCTGCGCACCCTGCGTGTCTCCAATACCGCGTAAAAATGCACCCATGAATATGCGGAGACGTGCATCGTCTGGGTTTTTTGTGATTTCATCTGCAAAGGAGTCACGCGCGAGTTGGACGAGCTCGGTAACCACCACCTGATCGTAGCCCGGCGTCGCGGCCTTTCTATTGGCAAAATCCACTAACTGCTCGCGAATTTCTTGACGCCCAATACCACCATGGTTAGCCACGAGCTTAAAATTGGCGAGGTTAATGCTGATATCTTCAGTGCCGGGATTGGTGACTGATTCTTGGGGACGTATCGCCTCAATAATCGTTCGGGTGGCATATATATTCTGTGCGGTTGCAAAATAGAAAACAAGCGCGCCGAGAACAACCGATCCGGCGAGTGCTGCCTGCGCGGTACTTGACGACACCGGTGTACCTATAGAATTTTGTGGTATCGCGCGCGTCGTGATGTACCCCAATATAAGGAAGAAGAACATATATGATACCAACTGATCAAACACAAACAGATTATGGAACGCGTGCGCGGCGAGAAGGCCAATGAGTAACGCTTTTTCAACTACATCAAAGGGAGAGCCGGGCCTGAACAAATACCAAATAACTATCACGTAGAGCGAAAGATAAAGCACAATGCCGACAATACCGCCTGCGACGAGCCAGTCCATGATCACATTGTGTGCGCGATCAAACCACGGCTCCTGTCCGTACATGCTCGCCTTGTAATACTTGTTGAAGATGTAGTTAAAGTTTTCTTGTCCCCAACCAAAGATCGGCCGCTCCATAACTCCTTGAATAGCCATACTCCAAACTGTAAAACGTGTCGCTCCTTCTGAAAGAGAGAGCGAGGTGAGGCGACCAAATATTTCATGATTTTTTACATAGTCAGAATCTTTAACCATGTAGAGAAATCCGGCTGCAAGTATCACCACAATAAACATCGCGGCGCCAGCCATGCGGAGCTTCTCTAGGCCTTTGCCCCAGATGACCATAACGAGGCCCGCGAGCATGAGTCCGCCAGCGAGTCCCAACATTGAACCGCGAGTTGCAGAGTAGAAAATCAGCACCGCATCAAAAACTGCTATCGCGGCATACGCGAGTTGCAGTAGTTTGTTGCCATTCGTCCAGCGCGCGAGCGCGAGAAGCGCAATAAAGACGTGGAAAAGCATATACACGGCGAGATATGTCGCGTTTCCGAGCGTTGCATCAATGCGCGTGCCACCCTGATGAATTTCTGCGAGCCCCGCGAGCTGGAATACACAGTAAATACCAACGACAACTGAAACAGCGAGTGACGTGTTCCAAAACCAGCGCCATATTTTTTCTCCCTGCATAACACTCGTCGTCACCAAGAAAAATGCACCCATGTGCGCGAGCCCCAACCACCCTTCCATACGCTCAAAATTTGAAAAGAAGCTCTTATGGAAGTTCTCACCGACAACGGCTGAGACTAGAATTGACAACACAAATGCACCGGTGGCCCACAGGAGCACTGAGCGGCGAGGTCGTGCCGTCACATCTATTAGGGCGAGCGCCACCCACAAGGTCGCGATAGCCTCGACGATAACCCTAAACGTAAAATTTTTGCCCGTAATAAACGGGAAAAAGAAGTCATTGGCGACGATAAGCGGAATAAACGGGGTCAAAAATATGCCACAGATAATCGTCCGACGGAGAATAACGGCCAAGGTCATACACGTAACTATATCACTGCCCTCTAGGGCACGCTAGTATGAAGGGGATGGATATCGGAGGAATGCAGCGTCGTCTTGAGGGGTATATCAAGACTGATTCGACCTATTTGTTTGGATCAGGTTTTTGGCTCGTTCTAGCAAAGGTGCTCGGCGTGCTCGCGTCATTCGCGCTCGGCATAGCATTTGCAAATCTGCTCGAGAAAGAGTTGTACGGAAACTATAAATACATTATTTCATTGGCCGCTATCATCAGCACCCTGTCCTTGACTGGAGTAGGAACCGCACTTACCCGGGCGGCAGCACGTGGGTTTGACGGCGAACTTGAGCATAGCTATCGCCTTACCTTCTATTCATCTTTAATTGGATCGTTCGTCGCTATATGCGCAAGTGTCTATTACTTCTTAAACGCCAACGAACTCTTGGGGTGGTCATTCGCTATCATTGCTCTCTGCACTCCATTTTCGAATGTTTCATCGCTCTTTCGTTCCTATCTCACGGGAAAAAAACAGTTTCGCGTGCAGGCGCTCGGAACGACACTGCAAGGAGTTATCCCCGCGCTGCTTATCATCGCAGCATTGTTTTTTTCTAACTCGGTCATTTTGTTTATCGCGATACTACTGGTTACTACTGCATGCATTGGTCTTATATTCGAGTGGTATGCAAAATCAAAATTTCATACTAACAGTGAACGCGATCCTGAAGCAACGCGTCTGGCTATTCACTCAAGCATCCTGAACTTTCTTGGCGCGCTCGCGAGCCGAACTGACGCTATACTAGTCTTTCAGAACATGGGTGGCACCGCGCTCGCTGTGTATGCGTTTGCGACGGCAATGCCAGACACCCTCCGCGGTTCGTTAAAAATCATTACATCCCTTGCCGTACCAAAGTTTGCAGTTAAAGCGGCCGACGAGGTGCGGCGTGCTGTCCTCGATAAAACGATACCCGTGACGATCGGCATGGCCGTCGTGACCATTGCATACATTGTCGCCGCACCGTACCTCTTTGCACTCTTTTTTCCAACATATATAGAGTCACTAGTGTATTCGCAGGTGTATGCGCTTACCATTCTATTATCTGCGGTACTCGCCGCTGCATATTTTGATTCGCAGCTCGCTATTCGCGAGCGGTACATTCTTGGAATTGTGAGCGCGGTGACGCAAATTGGGCTTGCACTCATTGGTCTACTATTTTTTGGTTTGTGGGGCGTCATAGCCGCGAGGATTGCTGCACGCATATTACTGGTCTCACTATCAATGTATTTAATTATCAGGCGGTAATTTTTTTGAGCGCGACCCGTATATAGCCCGTAATCCGATCAGCGAACGAAACGGGTTTATCTGCAACGACCGTAAACAAACGACGCACGGTGCCTGGTGGCATGACAAGCGGCGACACCGAGTGCCATGAATTGTGAGTTCTTGAAAATAGAAGCGACTGGTTATCGTATCCGTCAGTTTTTGCCACTATCTCGAACTCGTCGTCGCGTGGCGCAGATTCACAGACCTGACGGCCAGATGGGTCTAATAATATTTGTGTCTGACCTCCCCACGCCGGATCCCATGTCTTGGGATCATTAAAATAAAAAAGGTGCGAACCAACTTTCTTGATCGAGTCGCAGTGTGGCGATACAGAGCCGCCCTGAACAGCATACTGCCACTGAAAACGCAGCGTGAAGTCGCGTGTACCGAACATACGAGAAAGAAACGAACGGTACTCTGGCGACTCAAGTTCAGACAAAAACGTACGCCATTCGGGGGTCAGATGAGACCGAAATGATGCGCTGTCATATCGTTCGTACCGATCATGACTCATTTGACCAAATTTTCTCTCCATTCCAAAACTTGGTTCAAGCTGATCAACCGTTGGAGCTGTGTGTAGCAGAGTGTGATAGCCCTCATCAGTGAGCACGGAGCGCACGATCATATATGGGAATGGGTGTACACTTTGAAACGCTGCCGCATCAACATTATTCAGGACTGCCAGGTCAAGGTATTTCATGCGCGTGTGTATATTCTATTTACTGTGTGCTTATCACGCCGGTGACTTGCCGAAAGCGAAAATCCAGCTTTGGTGAGGGCCGCATCAGCCGTCTCGACCGCACCATCTTTTTCTTCTACTTCAAGAAGTACGTGCTGAACTCGACTGACAGCAAGTGTTTTCACTGCGCCCGCAAGGAGCGCTAACTCGCCGCCGTCGATATCAATTTTGATATGTGTCGGAAATGCAGGTTTAAAGAGTGCCATAAAATCATCAAGAGAAAAAATCAACGCTGCCTTCTTAACTTCAACGTCACCAGAGCGATGATAATCGGTCATGGAAGACTGAAAAATCTGTGACGTGCCCGGTGTGCTATCAAGAAATGAAAAAGTTTCGAGATGCGTGCGATCTGAAAAGCCGAGCTGGTAACAGGCGATGCTCTTGTTGAGATCGTTGAGTGTGACATTATCCTCAAGCGAACTCATGTTCATATACGCCGGTTCAAACGCTAACACGGTGTACCCATTTACTGCGGCAACGAGTGAATATGCGCCGACGTTAGCACCTATATCATAGAAGACCGCACCGTCTGCGGCTGTTGACTCTATCCATGCCACTGTCTCAGGTTCTTTACTGCATGAGTTTGCGCGCGTGACGTACTCGCGTACCGTCGAGGTTACGATATGAAGCTCGTCCTTCATGTAATCGAGTTTACGTGTGCCATACCAGCGCTTGACGAGACGCTTCAGCTTGAACACTCCGAGAAGCCATTTCCAGTACACCTGATTCATTGTCGTATAAAGACTACCACCCCCTCAGCACATAGATTCGGCCACAAACGATTCAGAACGGGTATGCCTCGGTATGGAATGATCTCAACCTGTTGGTAGCCGAGAGTTCTCAGCCACCAACGCATGTCTACGACGGTCCAAAAGCGAACATGCTCGTTCGGCATATACATCCATTGTGCGGGCACCTTTCCAAAAAACAGACGAAATCGGTGCACTAAAAAACCGGTATTGGGGACAGAAAAAAAGACACCTTTTCGAGATCGCGCAACGAGCGCAGCAAGCAGTTTTTCAGAAAATGGTACGTGTTCCAAAACCTCACAGGCAAGATAGTAGTCGGCCTCAGCAAGATTTTCATACGAATGTACAGCTTGCTCGGCAGAGAGTTCATGTGTTTCGATACCCAAACCATGCGCAATAGATAGGGTCTGCGGCTCAATGTCATAGCCAATGAGCTGTTTTGCATCGGTTAATTCGCCAATGTGTTTCAGCATCGCACCGTCACCACAACCAAAATCAGCGATGACGGCACCATGCGTGGCGCGAGCTGCGATAATGCTTGATCTATCCTTCTGCCAATCCGAGAGTGCTGCGGTGGTGCCTCGACCACGCTCAACCCAATACTCGCTATACGTCTCATCGAGCGAGATTGTTTTTTGTGGATACGTCACGATGCGTGAGAGCCACGAACGTGCATAATAAAGTGTTTTTTTCATGTAAGGTACTTATCCAGAATAGCATTGACCGTTTCTGACGCGGGCTCAGCGTGAACACGCTTCTTGATCTCTAAAACGGCGTCCTCTGTCATGGCGGACAGCAGGCGTACCCCACGCATTGGTTCATACGGGTCTATTTGTATTGCCAGCCTGTTTCTTACAATACCATCGGCAAATAAAAGCGGGCTCATGATGATACCGACAGGGACCCCTACCATCATCGCGTCGTATAAAAAAGTTGAATACGAACCGATAACCGCGATGACCGGCGGGCACTCAGAGACAGAGCGAATTGTTTGCGCCTCCGTAATGTTATAGGCGGTGCACTGCGTGTGCGCGGGGATATCGTTACGCAGCTTAACCAACACGGTTATACCTCCGCGCGTTAAATTCGCGATGCATTCGCGCACGATTCCAAGTGGTGCATCTATCTCATATGGAATAAGCACCGTGTTCGTGTTTCCACGCATCAGTGTGAGGGCGCTCATTTCTTTTGCACTGCCGCCAATCAGTAATGCATCTCCCTGCCACGCTGCCTGCAAACGTACCAACTCGTCCTTCCAATACTGATTCCAAACAACAAGCGTATCCGCGTGAGCCGCGTGTAATTCGTTCTGTCCTAACCACCCCACAAAGTATGGCGAGATTTGTCCGTGCTGAAATGCATATGTCGGTATTGCACATTCGCGCGCAGCGATCATTAATTCTTGATAGTGGCGCGTGTCATCAATAGAGAGTATGAGCTTTACGCGAGACTCACGAAGCACAAATCGTAAAAAGGAAAGACGAAACCGAAACAGGGCTGCCGCACCGACGTATTTTTGAACTACAGCGGTTGTGATCTTCTGTTCCTCTATGGAGAACGATTCGAGTCCGGTGACAGAAAACTTTTCGCGTGGTACCACCAGCCGGCGAATAAATCTCAACGTGAGATACAACCAATCAATACCTTCAAGATAGATCGCAACCCGACCGCGAGCAAAGAGGTGTTTAAAAAAGGATACTCCGAGAATGGTATGAAAAACTTCAACGTATGATTGTGCGCGCGAGATGAGCACTTCATACACGCCTTGCATACGAAAATCTGCGTGCGCAATACCCCCCATCTTATCGACGCCATACACGACCACCTCTCGGCGACTCACCACAAGCACCACAGACGCGATGCAGGTGACCAAAAATGCAAACGCGCCTACAAAAAAACCAGAAAACGTGTACGGTGCTCCACTGAGTTCATCATACGGTACACGTACGTCATCAAAAATTTTTGTCGCGCTAAAAAATTTAAAATCAACCGATAAAGCCATTTGCGCGACACGCGGCCAGAGCGCATATCCCTCAACAAGCCGAATATCGCTTATCGGAGTCCCGTTGACTCTCGCTTTTGTCGTAATCCGCTGATAGAGATCGTGGGCGTAGGGCCAATCTATCTCCTTCATACCCCAATACTACTACAGACGGTATAGTGAGGGTATGTGCGGCATTTATGGCGTAGTCGGGCCTGACGTTCACACGGGGCGCATGGGAGCACTACTCGCCCATCGTGGACCCGATGGTGAAAACGAAACAGCTGTGTCGGGGGCGACCCTTGGTCATCGACTTCTCTCTATACGTGATACTCCACAGGTATCTGGACAGCCCGTGACTCGTGCGGGGTCACCATGGATGCTGTCATTTAACGGTCAACTCTATAATACTGCCACATTGGCTCTGCACGAGAGTATCCCGTATGCCGACCTTGATACGACCATGCTGTTTGAACTCATCATAAGGCGTGGTTGGGAGTTTGTGTCGCATATAGAAGGAATGTTTGCAATCGCGCTCTACAACACTGAAAGTCACGAACTTCGTCTCTACCGAGACGCGTCTGGACAAAAACCGCTCTACTATATGCGGGTGGACGGCACGGTGCGATTTGCATCAGAAATAAAAGCACTTATCGATGCTTCCGACAAGCGTGTTGACACGCTTGGTCTTGCAGTCGCAGAAACCATTGGCTTCATACCAGGGGGTCGTACGTTGATATCAGGAATTATGAAAGTCCCGCCTGGCGCATGCGTACACATCACTCAAAATGAAATGCATACAGAATCATTTGCCGCGGGTGAAACTGAATACGAAGGAGAGCCGCGAGAAGTTATGCGCACCTGCATTCGAGAGCACCTCTTGGGTCGTGAACAAGTAGTCATTAACTTGTCTGGCGGCATGGACTCATCGTTGTTGGCATACGAAATGAAGGAGCTCGGATTTAAAGTCATCACCTATACTACACGGTTTGATATTGATTCACCGCGATTTAACGACGACGCTGACCTCGCACAAAAATTAGCGCGTGATCTTGGCACCGACCATCGAGAGATCCTCATTACAAAACGGGAGTACATGAATCGACTGGAGTGTTCACTCGCAGCTGTTGAGGAGCCAAATTATAACGTCTCAATACCCACGTACCTTGCACTTGCAGAACGCGAGGGAGCCAATGGCGACGGTTGGCGCGTGGTGCTCTCGGGGGACGGTGGAGATGAGATTTTTGGCGGCTACGATCAGTACAAAAGTCACCAGAGGCATGCAGAAAAAGCGCAGCGCTTTGGATTTCTCTACAATGCTGCGCTGGCGCTTCGCAGTGGGCGGTATACCGACTTTTCTGATCCTGCCGCGCGGTGGCTCTACCATAAACGATTTCGAGGTACGCCACCTGATACACGTGTTTTGCCGTACCTACGTGCTGAGCGAGAACGATGGGCCGCTAAAAACGCATCCCCACGCACGGATGCGGTATACCAAGGCATGGTGTCAGATAGAGCGCTTTGGCTCGCGGGAGAGAACTTCATTCGATCAGACAAGATTTTTATGACCCAATCAGTTGAACTTCGCTCGCCGCTTGCCTATCCGCCACTTCGTCGCTATTTTGATGCGCGACTCTCTGCGACCGATTATTTCAAAGGGTCGTTTAACAAAGTGGCGCTCCGCGCACTCTATCGGGGCGCCCTCCCGTCGTATATCACCGACCGAGAAGCGAAAACGGGATGGCGCTCACCCGTTTCACTGTGGTATGACGCGAGCATGAAGCGCACTTTTCTTGATATCTTAAGTGATGCACCAAACATACTCGACTGGAATAACGTTCGAAGTGTTGTAGAAAAAACCGATCGATGGCCATCAAAAGAAATCCATGTGTATCTGTCGCTCGCTGCATTAGCAAAAAAGTTTTCACTGACATGACCGCGGGCATATTCATTCAAGCAGATAAGAAGCAACTCTTTGGTGCGAAGATTGCAAAGTATGCAATCGAAACGAACGGCGGCGCACTCGCAGCGGGCATACCGGTCACGCTCATGCAGGTTGAGCACATGCCAGAGTACATGGCGTTTGCAGGCATCGAGTATACACGTGGAGCAGAAAAACGTAGTCACGATCCGGAGGATTTACAATTTTTTACACTCTCGCGTTTTATGCCACCTGAACTTATGGGCTTCAGCGGACGAGCGCTGGTTATTGATCCGGACATCTTTGCACTCCAGAACGTAACGTCACTGTTTGACCTCAATCTGGGCGTATACCACCTCGCTGCGTGTCGCGAGCGCACCTGGTTTGACTCATCGGTCATGCTTCTCGACAATGCACAACTATCGCACTGGAAGATTACACGAATACTCGAGGGTCTCAAAAATGGAACCGAGGATTACCGCGCATGGATGCGTCTCCACAACGAGCCAGTATTTGAAATTTCCCGTATCTGGAACTCACTCGATCACGTGGATGATGCAACAAGAATGCTCCATACCACCGTACGCCTGACGCAGCCGTGGAGGACGGGCCTCCCCATCGACTTTACATTTGGCACACCACCAAAACTATTTGGTATCATTCCGCGATTTTGGGTTGAGCATCCTCGCACCTATCAGAAACACCCTGAACGTATCGTTGAAAAC
The DNA here is from genome assembly GCA_038062735.1 of Patescibacteria group bacterium. Lineage (GTDB taxonomy): Bacteria > Patescibacteriota > Minisyncoccia > Phycocordibacterales > Phycocordibacteraceae > Phycocordibacter. The sequence goes on along the minus strand of JBBTWN010000009.1, from coordinate 40,066 downwards.
GCATTTCTTAAACTCCTTCGAGATGCGCTTACCAGCGGGGCCGTTACTGAGACCGAACTCGACGAAACAATAGAGGCGGGTGAGATGCGGCGTGATATCAAAGAGATACTTACGACGTTGTCGTAAACAATCGACCACGGAACAGTGCAAAATTGGAGAAAAAACTATTTGATTTTTGGGGCCCGTAGATACCCCCGGGGCCAAATGTTTTCATCCACGTATCGCGAATAACCAACGGTACGCCGTTTTTTACCATATCCTCATAGGTCATTTCTGTGACGCCACCCTCGTACTCTGCTTCATCAAGACCGCCCTTCATCTGTTCAATCTCTTCAGGAGTAAGTTCTGCACCAAACACATAGCCAGTCGTATCGCTCCCAGCGTCCTGTGGCTCTTGCGCACGGTCAGGGAAAATATAATGCATTGAGTTTAAAAGTTTAAGTCGCCGAGAATCAAGAATGAGTTTTGTTTCGCGTTTAAAAACATCTGCGACAGACTTTTCCATAGAACCCTCACGTTCGCGATGTTTGTACGGATCGAGCGTGCCGCCAAACCACCACCAGCCGCTCGTTGGTCGTGCTTTGCGCTTTACAAGATAGAATGTGCGACGTGCGATGTTCATCGGCACTACATCAGAGAAAAGTACCTGCGTTTCACCGAGCGCTGCCCCCATCTCCGTATCAGTCAGGCGTTCTGCCTTCAGTTGTACATCTGGAAAATGGTCATACGTTTTTGGTGAACGAAGAGCATGTGGTGAACCAAAAATATCATCGTACGCGTCTATGAGCGACTGATGCATGCCGTCACGCACGAGTTCACGGCGAGAAAATTCTTTTATTTCGACTCCCTTTAGTCCATCTGCTTTTTGTTCCTTCGCCAGATGACTTTTGAGCGCGCGCGCTTCGCGACGTGAGACACCATATGCAAAAAGATGTACAAACGAAGCAATGGGTTTTTTATCACTGCCTTCTGCGCGGATGTATCGGTTTCCTGAAACATACTTCAAATCAGCAACGTTTCGAAAGTATGCGATGCCTGATTTTGAGGCTGCGCGTGCGGCAACGCGGTGATAGACGTATGGATCACGTCGGACAGAACGGTACGGGTCACGTCGGATATTTTCTTCTTGGACTATGCTTCGGTCAGAGTCTTCAAATGCTTTTGCATCGGCTTCAAAAAACCACCAACCGGTTTCGGGTGTTTTAACGAGAACAAGCTTTTTTGTATCGCGATTGTACAAAACCGCACCGCCGCGTACTTGATGAAAACGCTTCTCGGCGCGCGCACGCGTCTTTTCGCTCATTGGAGTCGCGCGCTCGGGCGGATCATCCTGTATGTATGTTATTGGCGCCTCAGGACCCATGTCGATGCATTATAATACAGAAAACAAAATGAATCAAGTTTTTTGATTGTAGTGCTCGATGTAGGCGGCGGTTGTTTTTTCCCACGTGAAGCGTTTGTAAAATTCTTTTGAATGTTCTCCAAATGCTTTCATATCGCCGGAGAAGAGTTTTTTAAACTTATCAGCTATATCGTTGATGTCGCTCTGCCGCGTGAGATAGCCGTTGTACCCATCTTCAAGCGCCTGCTCAATGCCGCAGCCTGACGAACCGATAACCGGCTTTCCAAACTGCTCTGCTTCAAGGAATACTAATCCAAATCCTTCGAAGTGGTCTCCATCATTGTTGGAGTTCATGGCGAACACATCAGCCATCGCATAGAAAAAGCGAAGCGGCTTGTCGCCCTTTGCGTTGTGCACCAGTTTTATGTTGCGCTCTAGTCCGTTCTCCGCCGCAAACTTCTTAATTTCTGCAATGTAACGAGGATCCTCGTCTGAACCGACGATAACGTAGAAAAAATCTGGGTAGTGATCTTTTATTTTAGCGAGTGCTTTAAGCGTATCGAGCTGTCCCTTGCGGTGTTTAATTTGCCCCACCGTGAGTACGCGCGGATGACGATCAATCGGTATATCAAAAAATGCAGCCTGCTCAGCAAAGTCAGCATCGTTCAAAGGCTCCAAAACAGATGTCCCCCAAAAAACGGTGATGATGTTGTCGAGCTTTATTTTTTCTAACATTCGCCGTTTAGTGTAGTCGGCGATTGAAAATATTTTTTCAGCACGTCTACATGCCCACCCGGCGAGCAGTCCTTTCAAAAATGAATTGAACGGTGCGACCGAGTAGGTCCCCACGCCGGTGATAAAGAGACGTTTCTTGGTACCCAAAACTGCAAACCAGCCGTAGACCGCATACGGCCACACGTCATACGCATGCACAATGTCGCAGTCTTTAGCGTATGCTCGCGTCGCAAAAAGGTTTTTGATAAACCCAACTTTTGTTTGTGGGCCCAAGATGCCATCCTCATCCCCAACTGCTTCTTTTTTTCGTGCGGTGATTATTGTGTAGTCTATACCCTTCTTCTTATACTCATCAATTACTGACCGAGCGTACCGACCCCATCCAGACTGAATTTTAAGCGTTTCTGCAATGGCGAGAACCTTCATGGCAATATAGAGGTAGTATACAATGACGCTATGAGTATTGCATCTTCTGCCCGGCGCATGCTTCTTGCAAAACCTCGAACCTACGGAGGGTCACTGGTATTAAATTTGCTCGGATGGCAGGTGGTACGCATTTTTGGATTCTGGCTTTGGCGAACTCTTCGCATTCCAAAACGTGTTGACGCACGATATGCACAGGAGTTTTCAGAGCTCAAAAGCCGGGGTGCGGTTTTTGTACCTAATTTTTTTTCACCAAGCGACTATGCATATATCAAATCTGAGTTTGAACGCTTGAAACCAGCGTTTGAGCCAGATGGCACAGAAATAGGCATACCGCATGTCGATCGGATGAGCATCTATGATCCGCGTGTTTCTGACAAATTTCGCTCACTCATACTGAATGCCCCGATGGTACGCGAGATCGGCAGTGCGTACTTAAACCGAGATTACCATTTCCCTCTCCACGTATATCTCACTAACGTACATCTTGGTGACAATGAAGTTGGACTCCCTCAAAACGGCGGGACTAATAATCTGCACATGGATGTACCGACGAGAGTGTACAAGGCGTTCTTTTATGTAGACGACGTTAATGAATCGAACGGTGCGATGCGATATGCATTTGGAACGCACACGCACCACGCACTCTGGCGACTGTGGTTTGAGTATGTACTGTCTGTTCGGTATGCACTCAATCGTTATCGCGTTGATACAGAAGGAGAATACCGCCTCAATCTACCCTGGGTCCGCATAACTGACGAAGAAGAAAAAAAGTATCGCATTAACCCCGAGCCAATGAACGGAAAAGGAAACACGATGGCGCTTGCAGATGTCGGTGCTTTCCACCGACGAGGAGTGATGAAAAATGCCGGCGAACGTCACACCATTGAAATCAACTTTCGTGAAGTTGAAACGCTTCGAAACAACTTTTTTCCTCTGGAACAGTGGTTTCGTTGGATCCTCGGGCGCACGCCTGCGAGCTTTGAAAAATTTAAGACCGCGCGATAACCTCGCGCACCCACTCGGCCGTTTTCTCGACTCCCTCTTCAAAGCTCATTTTGGGTTTCCATTCAACGGCAGAGAGGAGCTTTGCTGCGTTCGCCTCCCTGCGGCGAGCGGTGTGTGAGACAGAGGCGGCATCTTTGACCGTGTACTTAAACTCGCGCCCGTCACCCAACTGCCTCCACAAGCGCTTACCCAGTTCGAGGATGCTCATGATTTCTGGTGATGCGATGTTAAAGTCGTTGTTGAGCACCAATGTATCCTTTGCTATCACCTTCTCTAAAAGCTGCACCACTGCGTCCACAGTGTCATCGATATATGTAAAGGTACGTGTCGCAGCGGGGTCCCCCAAAAACTCTAACGGGTACTGGCCACGCAGTATCTTTTCTGCGAGCGCGGGGAGCACATGGATATCACCCGGTGTTGAACCTTTAGAGTCCTCACCCGGGCCCCAAATATTGTGAAAGCGTACAATAACATAATCAAAACAATTGTATTGCTTTTTAAACGAGCGACAATAGTACTCGCCACCAAGTTTTGAAAAGCCATACACGTTTGATGGTGGTGGAGTGTCTTTTAGATCTGCCTCGACATACGGGTACCGTGGCGAATGTTGGTGCGCCATCGAGGTCGACGAATACAAAAGTGTTTTGACACCAACGTCGCGATAGACAGGATACACCGCGGCGTCAATTGCAGAATTCTCCCACATAATTTCGCCCTGATGTTCATACATGTACGTCATCGAGCCTATGTTTGCCGCCATATGCACGACTATTTGCGCATCGTGGAGTGCCTTTCGCGCTTGAACGGGGTCAGTCAAATTAGCCTTTCTATATTCGCTGTCGGGGGGCAGTACCGCATGACGCTCCTCTGGAGTCGCTTTATCAATGATCACTGTTTTATACCCTTTCTTGGCAAGCGCTACTGCTGTTCTCGACCCCACATACCCGCACCCGCCCGTAATGTGAATGGTATGCATGTTAATACGAAAGCGTTATGTATTTGAGAAGTGTATGCCAGAGGGCTTTGAGAGCGATTTTCGCAGAAATATGACGTTCGGGATACTGTGAATACCACTCAGGAAGTATAGGATACTTTTTTTCTATTTCTTTGTGAGTAGCATTTGAAGCATTAACGCCGGCGAGCATGGACATATCACAGCCCTGATCTTGATACCAACGCACGAACGCACGCATATCCTTGGGCAGACAGTGTCCATCGAATGCACGACCGTACCGACGATAAATACCGCGCTCAAACATGAAATCAATGATGCGCTCTATTGACGCGAGATTATCCTTATTTGATGGGAGTGCGATGGTGTTGCCAAATTCATTAACGAATGCAATGCGAATGGCATTCCAGATATTCCAGAGATACTTTAAAAATGCAGCTTCTTCTGGAGTTCCAAAGAATGCTTTGACCGCACGCAGCTCAAATTCTTTAAGAAACGAAATCGGACGCGGCCTTTCGCGCATGCCAATAACAAAAATGTACGGGTTGATGCATTCTTCAACGGCCACCTTTTCGTGCAGATACTCGGGAAAGTAGTAATCAAAATGTAAATCCTTCAACTTTCCGGGAAGTATCGTCGAGCGGAGAATGACCGTGCCTTTAATGTGCGTAAGGTCCGAGAGAGCCGATGCAATGAGAGAAATATCTTGAACTCCATCTGCAGAGACTTTATCGCCGATGCATACAACAAAAACCGTATCTGGAGAGTCCACTGATGCGATGCTGTCGACTCGTACAATCTTTGTATAGAGACGTTCGTGCGCCTTGTAGTGGTGCGGGGGTTCTGCGGGGTCAATATATGCCACCTGATAACCCATCTGTGTGAGGGCCAGCGCGTTCGCTTGACCTACCCAGCCATACCCAACGATAACAACCTGCTCCTTTTCCATGCGACCTTTATACTACTTCTCCCTAAGCAATAAAGATACCATAATCACACGTCCTGCGGTACAATGTCGTAATGGCGCGACTCTACAGAAATGACTACCAGTGGCGCGAAAACTTGAGAATCTTTGCTAATACAAACCCAATTGGCCGCCTCGTAAAACCAATAGTACGTGGCGTATACCGCTGGATTGACAGTCTACTACCGCAACCTCGAGATTTTTTACTTCGACGCGTACGTCTCGGCTCTAAGGTGTGTGAGGTTGGCGTCTATGAAGGAATATTTTCACAAAGAATTCTTGACATCGTTCGACCTTCAAGTCTAGTTCTTATCGACCCATGGGCTGAAATACCGAACAGCAAACAAAAATATGATCAGGCACACCAAGAGGCGCGCTACGAGGCCGCCAGAACACGCCTCGCGCGAGGCATCACGGGTGGTAGCGTTGAAATTATTCGAGATACATCAGACAACGCCGCGGTCGTGCTCGCTACGAGAGCATTTGATCTCATCTACATTGACGGTGATCACTCATACGCACAAGTATCTAGCGATATCGCCAATTATTGGCCGCTCGTCACTACTGGTGGTATACTTGCCGGTGACGATTATCGCATCTCCGACATAGCACGCGCGGTCGCGGAACACTGCGAACTGCATCATGTGGCTCTTGAAGTCAAAAACGACCAGTTTATTTTGATAAAACGCTAATTCTTTTTCGCCACCAAGAAGTACCCGGCTGGAGCAAGCGCAGTCACGCGGCTCTCTTTTTTAATGTCGCCAAACTCTTCTTTCGTTAAACCCGCGCATCGGTCAACGACCCAGGCGAACACAAACAATAAAATTTTAATGAGTTTATCAGCGTATTTAAATCGCGATTGAAATGCAATGCGCTGCATCACCGCACCCAAACCTGACAGTGCTCGCGTGTCTGGCTCAAGACGGAGTACGCTGAGCCCCGTCTCATCGGCGAGCATCTGGAGTGCAAAATGTGTAAATCGCCAATAATCGTTGGGTGCGTCGTGTATTGGAAAAAGAAAGCGCGTCGAGAGCACGATTTTCCCTCCAGGTTTTAACACCCGCTTCATTTCTTTAAACGCCCGACGTGGATCCTTAACGTGCTCTAAAACCTCGACGCAGAGCACACGGTCGAATGTGTTGTCTCCAAACGGCAGTGCGTGGATATCGCCGACTATTTCAGGATTTCGCGCGGGATCAATGTCGACAGTAATGCGGTGCGGAAAAAACCGATCATAGCCGTACATCGAGCCGCCTGACCCGATATCGAGCATATATCCTTCTGACGCTTCAGATTTCAAGAATTTCTCGAGTGCAGCACGTGTGATTTTTTTTATCATATTTTTAAGTTCTATAGTTCTACAGAACTTTAGAATTAACACGCTCTAGCGCGTGGAGAATGGTGCGAGCTCGCGCATCCCACGAGTATCGCTGCGCGAGTGCCTGTGCTGCAGCCACTTTCTCCAGGGCACGCGGGTCTGCGAGTGATTCCTTCACTTTGCGAATTAGATCTTCCACATCATCAGACGCAAACAACCACGCCTCCTTTTCGCTTGCAATCTCAGTAATTGCAGGTGCGTCTGATGCGACCACGCGAGCGCCCGACGCGAGCGCCTCAAAGAGCTTCATTGGGCTCGAGTGTACACCGTACTGTTCGTTCTTTGCGCTATTTGGCACCACGACAACGTCTGCGGCTGCAAGCATCTGACGTGCCTCGCGTGGCGTCTTACCCGCTACGAGGAACACAGAGATCCCCGACTCCGTAAGTTTTGGCATAGCTTGTTCTAGTACCTCGACACCCTTACCAGCTCCACGAGAGCCGGCATACACCACAAGTGGGCCCTCAGGCAATCCAAGTTCTGCCCTCTCCATTTTTTCTGGCGACACATCAACAGCATCGTGTGCAACAAGGATGCGCGCCGGGGGGACCCCGGCGCGCATAAACGCCGCGCGCAACGACTCAGTAATCACCACCACACGGGTGGCGCGGCGAGAAACCATGCGATCGATAAATGTCGGTGCACGGTGCGCTTCATACACAGTCGTTCTGCCAAGCAAAATATATTGCCATAACACCAATGCGTCCCGCGAATAAATTATTGAATCCCAAAAGTCCCGACGCATTCTCACCCGCTCAGAAAACCACACCAAAGAAAGCAAGAATCCGAGATACCCAAAGCGCACAACGTCGAGCACACTTTCGCGCTCGATTTTAAACGTGTGCGTTGCCCCGTAGTATGAAAACGCATCGGCACTGATTGGTGTCACTCGATTTGGCACGACAAGCGTGACCTCGAATCCCGCGCAACCAAACGCCTCACACGTTTTAACAATCTGGAGCCCGTGCGCCTTCTCAGTCGGCATGCGGACAAACGCTACGTACAGGATTTTTTTAGTCACATTATTTTATAAGAAGTCCATAGTAGCCGCTTACTTGGTTACTGTTCGTCTTTCCTGTGATACGGTCAACAAGGCGAGCGAGAAGTCGAAATGCCCCAATTCTACCCAGTGGCGACAGGTGCATCCACGTCTCTGTCGCGCCACGCACCGACTGCCATACAGCCGAGCCATACCCTTCTGCTAAAAGCGGGAGGGAATCTTTGGTATAGCGCCAAAAATCCTTGTAGTACCCCATTTCGGCGTGATAATAGAACAAGAACGGCACATAGAGAAATACCTTTCCGCCGGGTTTTATAACTCGGAGCATCTCACGCATGGCGCGACGTGGGTCTTCAATATGTTCAAGAACAGCAATGCACAAAATCGCATCAACAGAATTGTCCGGTAGTGATAGATTATGAATGTCTCCAACTATGTCGGGAGCATAATCAGCCACAGGGTCGAGTATTTTATAGTTTGCTTTTTCAACGTACGGCGTCAGATATGCGTGATTTGGGTCATAGCGGTTTCCTCGGCCAGGCGTTGCGCGGAGGCTCCCGCCAATATCAATAACATACGCACCCGGCTGCAGTATGCCGATAATTGAGTCACGATAAAATTTTTCCCACTCGGTCATACGATGGTGCGTTTAATACGACGTAATGCGGGGATGGACTCATAGAACCGAATGAGTGCATACACAATGCGCAATGCAATGAGTTTAAAACCATTTTGTAATTTTGCAAAATACTTGAATAGATTCGACGCGGGTGTAAGGCTTCCAGCCCACAAACGCATGGTAACAAGCCTCCCTGAAGGATATGCGCTCCAACTGCACTGATAGTAGTGCCGTTCGGCATCGTGTAAAAGTGCAACGCCGCTTGGTTTAAGACATTCTTTTGCGATGAGCATACAGCGGCGACGCTTACGACCGTCAGCGAGTGTAATATCGTAACGTGCCGAGCGCGTTTTAGGAAAGTCTACATACGCATCCATATTGGTTTTTTGTTGCCTCACCCAATTGTTTCCAACATCAAAATAGACTATCTCAACATTGGGGTCTTGTGCCACGGCGTCGCGAATTTTTTCGTACCACGCCTTGTTGTACTCTAGTGATGTCCATCGATAACGTCTCCCGTGCTGCTTCAAAAATTGTGTAAAGTACACTGTCGAACCTCCAGACCCCCACTCTAAAACCTCTATTATGCCACTGGGGCACGCAAGCAGTATGCGTTCTATTGCTCGCACCTCGTGATCCCACATCATTGGATACCAGCTCGCCATATTTACTTTTTTTCTGCGGTAATGATAAGCCCGTAGCCAAATCGTGTGAGCTGACGTTTGATAAATACCGGGAGGTATTTGAAAAAAGGAACTGAGCGCATGGGCCAGTGGTTGGGTTCGTGTGGTATTTCCCACGGTTTTGAAACCACGTTTACAAAACCAGCCGCCTCGAACATCATTTGCACCTCACGCGGATTATAAAACTTTGTCAGCATATTACCTCCGCGCGTATAGCCGTCTGAGTATCGACTGGTGAGACGAACGGTGTCTCCACCAAATCGCACAAGTCCGAGCATCAAAATACCGCGGACCAAAATGATGTTAAACCAGTACGGCCATGATCTTTTGTTATACATATACGCGAGCACGCGGCCATGAGGTCGCAAGACGCGATACATTTCTTTGATCGCACCCTCAGTGTCTGGCATGTGCATGAGGCACCCCCAGGCATTAACAAAGTCAAAAGAATTATCTGAAAAGGTCATTTTTTGTGCATCCATTTTAAGCACCGTGCCAGAAAGTCCCCGCACTTCAAAGTTTTTCTGTGCATGCGCAACACCAAAATCGGTGAGATCGATCCCTGTGACTCGTGCACCCGCCTCGGCAAACGACACGGCACTAAAGCCAGAGCCGACTGCAATATCAAGAACATCCTTGTCTTTGAGCCATGTTCGGTCTATGACTTTCGAAAACAAGGGCAGCCCCTCGTCCTGCGCTGCACCATTATGATGTTTTCTGAACCGCCGCTCAACCTCGCTAAAATACACCTTGTCCATCTGCGCGAGAGCGACGGTTCCTACCTGGTCGCCGTCAGTATTTGAAACCCCAAATGCGAAGGGATTCGAGTTCCACCAATCCTCGACTGCGGCGGTTGTGCCAAACTTATGGCTCGTCATACCGAAACAGTATAGCGTCTCATCCATGCGCCAGCGAGCACGAGCGCTAAGATAAACGGTGCTTGATAGACGCGACGGTCCTGATGATCTTGAATCATGCGTCGAATCTCGACCTTATTAAAAAGCTCATCGGGTAGTGTGTTTATCGCCCCCTCGACAAACTGTCCCATCTTTGGGTGCCTGAGCCACTTGGCGGTCGGAGAAAAAAATCCGCGTTTTGGCTGATGCAAAACGTATTGTGGAAGCACATCTGAAAACGCGTCTTTCAAAATTCGTTTTGTGGCCCATGGCGTTACTTTGTATGACTCGGGCAGCGCATGCGCAAGAGAGCGAACCTCAAGATCAAGAAGCGGCACACGTGCCTCAACGCTCGCAGCCATACTCATCGTGTCAGCACGCATTAATGCTTCGTCGACGAGCCAATGTCGCTCATCGGCACGCATGAGATCGACGGCGATCGTGTCTGATGAAAACTCGCTCGAGAAATTGTGTTGCGCGAGCGCCCCACGAAACACGCGTTCAACATTTTTCCTTTTTTGTGTCATGAGTTGCACGTAACGCTCGTTCCCCGAAAGATGCAGTGATCGAAGTCGCGGATGGAGTTTTTCTACAAATGTAGGTAGATATTTCCCGTAGCGCCCTGCAATGAGTGCGAGCCTATAGCGCTCATACCCGCCAAAAAGTTCATCGCCGCCCTCGCCTGTTAAAACGACCGTAGCGGTCGGCTTTACGTGGCGCGCAAGAAAAAGCTGTGCGATTGACGTCGCGTTCGCGAGTGGTTGATCGAGGTGATAGACCGCGTCTTCAATAAGTTCGAGCGCGGTGTCCGACGAAAGCCGATACTCATGGTGCGAAGCACCAAAATACGCAGCCGTTTTTTTTGCGAGCACTGCATCAGCGTTGAACTTGTCCGCCTCTTCTTCATCTGATAAATCAAAGGCGACTGAGTATGTGTTTATGTTTTTTTGTTCACGAGCCGCCACTGACAGTACGATGGAAGAATCAACGCCCCCAGAAAGATAGACACCAAGTGGCCTGTCCGATACCATCTGCCGCTGAATGGCAGCACGCACCGTAGCGCGTACCCGCTCTCGTGCGTCTGCGTATGAGACCGGCGGCATTGTATCTGGCCATTCCGTATAGGTCTCCAGACGTATCTCACCTGATCGGTACGTGAGCATTGTCCCCGGCAAAAGCGCCAGGATGTCCTCGAACATGGTGCTTGGCGTCGGCACATACAAAAATCGCAGATAGTCTGAGAGAGCTGCGTGGTTGAGTTTTGGTCCTACACCGGACGCCAAAATACCTTTTATCTCTGAAGAAAATGTAAGTACACCTCTAGCATGCGTGTAATAGAGAGGCTTTACACCTACGGAGTCACGTGCGAGTACGAGCTCATTTTTTTCTTTGTCGAAAATGGCGAGTGCGAACATTCCGTTTAGTTTAGAAAATGCCTTTGACCCCAGCGCCGCATAGAGAGCAAGAATAACTTCAGTATCACTCTCACTGGTATACGGGTAGTTAGAAAATTCCTTCTTGAGTTCTCGGTAGTTATATATCTCGCCGTTAAACACAATGGTGTAGCGGCCATCGTTACTCGTCATCGGCTGCATCCCTCGCTCTGACACATCAATGATCGCGAGTCGATTAAAGCCAAGCGTTACCGCGCCGAAAGCCTGCACACGAGTGTCGTCTGGTCCCCTGTGTTTCGTCGCCTCATTCATGCGAGTAACGACATCGGGGCTATTCTTGGTGATGCCGTTAATACTACACATGATTTGAGAATATCTTCGAATACACACGGTCGAGACCATAGAAGTAAAACTTTGTACGCGACGGGTTTGTGTAGTGACGCATAATTATGTCATCTGTCAACGTCCCCTTAATGATATAGCGGCTCATTGGCAGACGCTCCACGGTGGGCATAAACATCGTGGCATATGCTGCCTGATCGGTGAACTTTGCGTGCTCCCAGTCGATTGAATGAATATAGGCAGTGAGTTTTTCGACAGAAAATTGATCGGAGCGATAGAATGTGACACCGGAATTAAACTGTGCGAGCTCTTCTGACAATCGAGATCCGTTTTTAAATACAACGTACGAATGCGGCCCCGCCCCATCGTCCATCATGAGCGTGCGCGGGAGCCCAGCGTCAAGAGCATCCCAGAGTTCAACAGGGTTTTTGAACCAGAGCATATCTGAATCCAGAACAAGTCGATAGCGTGCATTAGACGAAAGATAGGGATCAAGGAGCTTTTTCGCTTGAAACTTTTTGTACCGGGTTCGAAACTTCTTGAGCGCAGGATGCGCCTCAAAAAAAGCACCGTGCTCATCTACAACGTCGCGTGCATCAACGCACGTGTGCGATGGAAACAGTCGTTTCAGGGTGACTTTATGTGCGTCAGTGAGCGTCCCATCTGAATGGATAAACAGACGGCCATGGACGGTTGATACGCTGTACCAACTCGCCAAGGACCAGCACGCCAGCAACATATCACGAGCCCCAAAGAGCATATGGACTGAGAGGTCATCGCGAGTAGCCGGTTTTTCAAGAACACCCGCACGATATATCCGTGGCGCTGCAATAAAACGCCAGTAGAGATACGGGAAGCCCCTATGGTAGTAAAAAAAAGCCTTTGCAATTTTTTTAAGTTCGTCACGCATAGGATGGTGTGTGCAGGTGAGACATGATGCGCTCGACACATACGGGAAGTGCGTGTTCTTTCACAATGACCGCACGAAGTGACTCTCGGGTGGAGGCGATATGCTCGTCAATGAGCGCCTTGTGTGCAACGAGCGCAAGATGCGGTGCATCTGTTTTTGTACTGAAAAGTCCAAAAGACGCGAGCATACCGCGAAATGCCTCATTACTGGTGACCACCAGAGTGCCGGTCGCCATTGCTTCAAGCACCGCCTTGTCGACTGATCCCGTCATTGATGCGTTCAGCATGATGTCTGCTGTTTGCAGCGCATCGCGCACATACAGCTGGTTTTTAGGACCGACAATGCTCACCCATGATAGAAACTCACACTTCTTGTGGAGCCACGCGGTATACGCCAAATCGTCATCGGTGATTGGCCCACCCACGATGGTGAGACGCGCTTTCATGCCAAACTCTTTTTTCAACATCGAGACCGTATCAACAACGACTTCGATGCGCTTTGCACGCGAGAGCCGGCCATGACTAATGATGTGATACTCCTCATGCTCCGAAGGGGCCCCTTCGGAGCGCATATGCTCGATGGGTTTAAAAAATTCTGTATCTATCCCGTGACCGACTGCGTGAACCTTAGAACTTTTGACGCGGAAACTCGCGCTATTGGTGGTACATGCGCCATGACTAAGTAGCAGTGCGAGCCGCAAGCGCCACGACACTGTTCCATGTACGTACCAGAGGAGTATGCGTTTTCCAAAAACTCGCCAAAACAACCCGGCCGCCAAAATGTACTCAACAATCATATGCACAAAGACGGCATCATACTCAGCACGGAGCTTCCATATGAGTGCGAAAAAACGCATATATCGTCTGAGTCTTGGTGTGCCATTCTCTTTACCCAGTGAATGCACAGTGACGTTGTCCGGGAGCGAAAACACTCCAACTGAGTTTGCAATCACCGTAATGTGCGAGCAGTGCTTCGCAAATTCTGCGACCCATCGAACAAAAAAACCGAGATTTTGATGTTCACTATCAATCGTCTGACACACGATAAGTAGTTTCATATACCGTACACGGCCCTTAGGAGGTCAAGGTCCTTTCCGCTCGTGCGGAGAAGGTCAATATTTTTTTCTTCTATGGCCCGGAGAGCCTTAATCCCCGCGCTATCCACCGGTATTCGCGATTCGTAGTGAGTGCGAAATGCAGCGAAATCCTTAATAAAACAATGCCCACCCGCACCGCGACCCGCCTCGCCCCCATGACCCGACTCATGGACAGGCTCAGTATGACTTTCACCGATTCTCGGATCGCGTATGAGTGCATCGCGAAGTTCTGACCACTCGACACCTTCGTGTGTCGCGATGTCATGGAGGAGGTTCATAAACACGACCTTGGTAGCTAAAAAACAGTTTCCCGCGTATTTAAGAAGCTCCGCAGTACGTGCAGGCACGATCGCGGTATACGGCGCAGGAGCCATAATTGAAAGTGCTTCTTCAGCTCGCGCACGGTCATCTTCACGCGCGATACCAATAATATTTCTGTCAGGATGTGCAGCGTCATGAGCTGCTGTTTTTTCTCGTAAAAACTCAGGTGAGTGCATAATCGTGCGTGTAGCATACGCATCCTGCAGCGACTCGGTGGTGCCGGGAATGAGTGTTGATTTTATGATCACGACTGCAGTATTGTGCGTTGCCGTGATGGCGGCACGAACGATGGAGTCATCAAACCCGCGTGCGGTCGTCGGTGTTGGCACCGCAACAAATATAAAATCGCACCCTGCAATACGATCTTTATTCTTGATGTACGGACTTTCAAGCGAATAGCGGATGACATCGTACCCACGATGTTCAAAATCGTCGGCATAGTTCTTTCCGATAAATCCCTGTCCGATAAATCCGACCTTCATTGGTGCATTGTATCAAGGCGAGTCTCATTCAAAAGTTCGATATAGCGCTCTGCGTATGCCCCGGGAAGGAGGCGATGTTCCCCTATAACATGGTGCGCCGCACGGGCACGGGCGCATGCCGCTGGATGATTGTTAAGTATTTCACAAAGTGCCATACCCACTTTATACTTATCCGCCGAGACGAGCGTCACATGCGCAGTATCCTTTAATTCATACCCCACGAGCCCAGCATTGGTCGCAATAATGGGGCAGTCGAACAGGGCAGCTTCAGCAATCGAAAGCCCATACCCCTCATACGATGAGAGCGACAAAAAACAGGTGGCGTGCTCAAAGAAACTACGCACGTCTTTTTTCCAACCAAGGAAATGAACCCGATGAAGAACACCGTTTAACCGAGCCTGCTCTTCGAGTATGGACCGCAGGGGTCCGTCCCCAACAATAACAAGATGCATATCCGGTACGGTAGATAGTGCTTCGAGCGCGGTAGTAATATTTTTTCCTCGGACAAGTCGACATACCATAAGTGCAACGGGATAGTCTCCATATTCAACTGGCCGTTCGGTTGGTGTACCTTCCACCACATCCAGAAAAACAGAGAGCACTGTTACTGGCGCCGTGCTCAAACGTTCAGCATCAGCACGCATTCGTTCTGACACAATACGAATTGCAGTGGCACGACTCAAAACATACGGCGGCAACACACTTTCAACGCGACGCATGAGCGACTCGTGCATATACTGCGGGTTTCGAAAATCAGTATGAATCTGAATCTGCACAGGTATGTTGCATTTTTTCTTAACGTGCACACCGAGGAGACCGCACCAGAGAGGGTCCTGCGTTGTGATGACATCGACCCCAACACTGCGGGCAAATTGTGGTAGATAAAACCAAAGCTGCCACAATGCGGTCACCTTGTTAAAAGCTGAAAACCGAACCACACGCAGAGTGCCATCGGTACGGTCAAACGCCTCGCCAGCGCCCACCATAACCACCACGATTGATTCTACTAAATCTGCGTACGCGCGGGTCCGGCGATACACGCGTGATTCTGAATCAAGCATATGCGCATCAGTCGAGAGCATGAGTACGCGCATACTATTTTGCGTACTGCAGGAGCGTGCGCGCTGTCTCGCGTACCGCATCATCGTCATTAAATCGCTTCACGCGAGTGAGCGCCGCCCGACGAATCCTGTCGTAGACTGATTTGTTTGACAGTAATTCTTCAATTCGCTTTTCGAGCTGTGGCATCGAATTAGGTTTTATGAGATACCCGTCAATGCCATCAGTGATTACCTCACCGTTACCTCCGACATCCGTCGTCACCACCGGCGTCCCGACCGACATGGTCTCCAATACCAGATGCGACAAGCCCTCGTAAGACGTATTGAGCACAAAAATATCCGCGGCCTTCAAATAACGAAGAAGTGCATCGCGATCAACAGAACCAGCAAAAATAACGGACGACTCGACCTTCTTTGTTCGGGCAAGTGCCATGAGACGCTCTTCTTCTGGCCCAGAACCAACAATAAAAAGAGTGAGATCCGGATGCTTCTTTTTTAAGCTCGCAAACACGCGAATAACCGTGTCAAAACCCTTCCAGGGCACGAGACGGCCAACCGAGATCAAAAGCCTCCCCTCAAAGTGGAGCATGCCGCGGATAACTTCTCGCGTTCCTACGTCTTCAACAGTGACACCGTTATACACCACGTGGATACGCTCTGGAGGCACTCCCCATGTTGCAACGATACGTGCAAGATACGCGCTTGGCACGACAACACATGCCGCAGCCCGCGCCACTCGTAACTGAAGCATGCGCATTATCATAAGCATTGGGTTCCACCTCCAATTCCAAATTGGAAAATTATCAAGGAGTTCGAGCACATGAAAACGCTGCACTCCTTGCTCCCACGCATGATCGCCGGGTACACGCAACACAAAACGCTTCCTCGTTATGAGATACACGATGAACGCGGGTAATCCGACCGACACGGTGTCTTGTGCGTATAGCATATCGTGCTCGTTCATCGCGCGTAGCAGCAAATACGTATACACGACGTGTCGAATACCGGGCCAATACTTTCTCGCACGGCTGAACGGCAGCACGCTTACTGCAAATCCGTGAGCACCGAGATGTGTCTCTAATAATCGCGAATAAGTCGCCGGACCACCAATTTCAGGAGGATAGAGCCCCGTCGCAACCAGTACCCTCCTCTTAGTGTTCATATGCGCACTATAACAAACGCCGCCCCCTCGGGCGGCGGGTCTCCTACTCGCCTATAGATACCCAAAATAGTGTTGGATGGTTGCACTATATCCTTCTCAACATCAGACAAGCCTCGGTGCCTGCTTTCAAAAGCAATTGTGGCTTCTGAAAAAGCAGGTAGGAGTCTTGCGGCACTACAAGCGGAACACCAGAATCGGTAGCAAAACACTCCCCTTTAGTGATAAGAGCGAAATCGTCCCACTCGCGCGTGAATACAAATGCCCCTGATGCTGGAACACTCCAATAGGCATCATAGTGCTCAATTTCTACTTCATGATGCATCGAATGCGCTGTCGGCGCGATACCAATTACACCAAGCGCAGCGAGAACCGCTTTTTCTACCCGCGAAACTACAGATGTATCCATCATCCATCCAGTTTCCAGAGTAATACCAAGCCCGCCATGCTGAAACACGAATGCATCGGTCGTCATCCCTGCAGCGTCAGCCGCTAAAGCTGGTCCCGTGATTACTTTTTTAATCCCGAAAACTGAAACGAGTTCACGGAGAAGTTGGTGATCTGCAGTACTAGGAGAGATGATCATAGGAAGAGACGGCTTTATGGTTGCATGGATGTCAATGAGTACATCTACTGCAGCAAGAAACGGTTTCAATGCTTCGGCGCGCTGTACTGCGATTGAATCTTTGCATTCTAAGGGCACAACACCAAAACTTCTATTGAGATCGAAATCACCCGGCACAAAACGTGCATTCGCCATAACGGCAGCGGGATTTCCAATTCCAATTGTGAGAGTGCCGCGAGTTACAAGTGACGACAGATCGCACGCGAGGAGTTTTCGTACTACCTGTACTCCTGGCAGTTCATCGCCATGCACGCCGCCAAGAACGACGACGCGCGGTCCCGGCACACCCGATTCGACCACCCAAATGTCTGGAATGATTTGTGTAATGTTAGCCATATCGTTGTGTATATTCTGCTGCCATAAATGTATGGAGCGGCATTAACGTGTTTGTTACGTTAATGCGCTCAAAATCAATTCGTATTCCCTTTGGCGGGAGATAGAAAACCGCAACGTCATATGGTTTACCTAGAGCGGTCTGGTGCACACCCGGGAGTACACCAGCAAAGAGATACCCGAGCGACTGATACTTCGCAATGTCATCGAGTGCCTTTGGCCAATTGATTGGAATTTCAACGAACGCGGACCCATATCTACCCTCGGCAATTTCTGGTGCGTGGGCTAGAACATGTGGCATTGCATCCCTTGGGACGCTTTGAACCGAAGTTTTTTTGGGCAAGACTTTTTGCATGACAGTCTCATAGTTTTTAGGAAGGTACGTGGGTCGTAATCCCCACACATCTCCTGTAAGGGATAGGGCACTCATGGTCACCGATTCCGGCTGATTACCCACCAATTCATCTGGATACTTTGATGGCAATATTCCAGTCGCTGAAAATCCTCGCTCGAGAAAGTTATGTTGTGAGCGGCATGCGGCCTCGCGACACACTGGCTCGGCATACACACTGCGCGCTCCTCTCTTACGCAATATGTGGAGCTGTTCCTCCAGTAAGAGTTTGCCTATGCCATGTCCCCGGTATTGCCTATCAACGACAAGACCTTTGGATTCATACACCCCAGCTGCACCCTTTAGTGGCGCAGCCTGCAAAACGCCGATAATCTTGCCTACAGAGACGGCCACGCGGACAATGACGTCCTGACGCACTAGATCTGTGCTGGTTAAAAAAGATGGATACTCAGCGCCATACTCTGTACGATAGAAACCATTGATGGCATCTAGGTCAGCAACGACCGCATTACGAAGTTTCGTTGTCTTTTCCTGTGAAGGAACTTTTAGTTTGTCGTGTGTAAGCATGTATTTGTTAGTTAAAAAATAAAACAACCTCATTTGAGGTTGCTTAGGAATTTTTTATTTTTTTGGAAATACAATGCTCTCAAGCGACCTCAACACATAAGGCCGCTTCGACGCTCTACAGAAGTAATCAACACCCTCTTGATCATATTGTACAGGATAACGTAAATCGAAGAAGTTGTCAAGAATTACAAACGGCATTACCACATTCACATAATTGAAGTACTCCAGTGATACAGTACGTATAGCTAGACCCACTATGAGAATAGCCATTTGTACCCCGCTTTACCCACCGGACGTGGCCCCACTCGCCGAGTACGTCAAAGCACTGGCAGGGCGCCTGTCAGAGCACCACACAGTCACGGTACTGACCTACGGGCACCTGCCTGTTGAAATAGCTGGGGTGCCCATAGTTGCTATCGATAAACGTGTCCCTCTCCTCACGCGGCTCTACCGCTATACACGGGCATTTATGCAAAGCGCTCAAGAAACTGACCTTGTCCTCGTTATGAACGGCGCCTCTACAGAACTGCCGTTTGTGCTCGCTTCTCTCTTGATGCAAACAAAAGTTTTTTTTGTCATCGGCGACGTGGCGGCACAGCAGTGGGTAGAAAAGACGTTGGTGCGAAAAACGCTCCAGCGCATTGCAGCGTCACAGGCTAAAAAAATAATCTCTACAGTTCCTAGTCCACGACCAGAAATACTTCCGCTCGATGCATATCCTGTTGCAGCATTTCAAAACTATGAAAACGAGTGGGCGGCGCATCGTGCTGAGCTCGGCGTATGAACTTAGCTACACAAAGCGAATGGGACGCATATGTAAAAGATGAACTCTCGGCGTTTATTCAAATTGCTGGAGCGCTCGGGTACACTCTTGAATCACAGCAACCGCATATTTCTGGCGAGCGGCATCTTATGCAGGCAGTAACTACAGCGGGCGGACGCAAACTAATACTCATCGGACATAAGAAATCGGATAATACGCGGGTCATCATAAAAGCAACGCGCGACGCTGACGGCATTCGAGAAATAGCGCATGAACAAAAAGCACGCGCATTGCTACACTCCATCAATTTTGCTTATCAAGCTTTCCACTCACCGCGCGTTTTGTATGCTGGTGAGAGCGGCGGATTTACTATCAGTATTACCGAGTTTATTGAACAAACAAGCACATTCCTTGAACGACCACTGAAAGAACAATTTGCATTTGCCCTTTCTGCGTTTAAAGCGCAGGAGTCCGCACACGCGACGACCTATACCCATATGCAGAAGATCTCTCGTGTCGTCGCACCCATCGACAGCAGTGCATATCGCACACTTTTTGCTGACTTTGTTTCAAATATCCGTGCATCGTCTGAAGTGTCTCCCGGATTCATTAAAACGCTTGAGTCAGCGATTGGACTTATATCGAAACATGCGACGACGATAGACCGGTATGGAAGCTTTCTTGTCCACGTCGACTTTGTGCCCCACAACATTCGTATTAAAAACAACAGTATCTATCTTCTTGATCATTCTTCCATTCGTTTTGGAAATAAGTATGAGGGGTGGGCGCGTTTTATCAATTTTATGACGCTTTATAACCCGCCCCTTGCTGATGCTCTTATAGAATACGTGCGTTTAAACCGCGGCGAAGAAGAAGTACTCGCGCTGAAGCTCATGCGCGTATTTCGTCTGGGCGAAATACTCTGGTACTACACGCAAACGCTTCGCTCTGTTGATGGAAATTTAAAACTGCTGAATACAGCGCGCATTGTCTTTTGGACTGAAGTTTTAACATCGGTGCTCACAGACACACCACTATCTGATTCTGTACGGACGCACTATATAGAACAACGAGACATGCTCCGTAGCGACGAAGAAAAGAAACGCCAAATCGGCCTTCACTAACGCCGCGAAGCTATAGCTGGTGTACGTCGTGCCGCGTTTCTCAGCGCCGTTTCATCATCAATAGCTTTCCTTCGTTTCTCCATTACAGAGTGCAGACTACCCAGCACCATTGGACCAAAAAACCCAACCAAAGTGATGATCAATTTTAATGGTACTGATTTCTAGCGCCGCATCAGTCCGGTGCTTGAGTTTTTCGTTAAATCTTGACATGTTTTTGTTTTATTAAGCTGTTTTTTCTCGCGTGATATTTTTCTTAACAAATCTTCGGATATCTGGTTCATTTTCAAACCCAATACCCGCCGTAAGACCAACAAATAAGAAGAGTGCTGCACCGACTAGTGAGCCCAGCAAAAATGCAGGGACAAACGTCGTAGATAGTGCACCAATAGCAAAACCGGCTGCTGCCCACTTGAATGCACCTGCGATTGCTCCTATGAACGCTCCGATCCCAGATCCAATACCCCCCATAACAACAATACCTGTGATAAGTGTGCTAATTCCGACTATGAGTTCTCGAACTATTGTTCTGAGCAGCCTTGGTACGAACAATAAAGTAGACACTAACTTAGACTCACCTCTGACATCATGTTTTTTTCCTTCTATACTATCTATTGCGGAACGATCGGCGGTCGCTCTTGTCTCCACAAGTACTGGATTACCTCGCATCTCTGTATTTACGCGCGGTTCGTTGTCGATTTTCGCGAAAACTTCCTGAACAAGCGATCGAGTCTGCGCTTCAGGTGAACCTATCGGACGACCAGCTCGAACTGAACTTCAGTATTTTTTATTTCTTTTCTCATATGTGATTTTCTACTTTTTATTTTTGTTCAGTATACACCATTCAATGACTAATGTCAATACCTCCTTTGCCTAGTGTCCTTGGTAACCCTAAAGACTACGCATCCAGGCAACGAGAGACTCGTATTCTTGTATCATCGGGTGGCTCCACGATTCTTTGAGCATCGCGAGCATCTTTTCTTCAAACCATAATTTCTTTACTTTGTTTGCATTAAATTTGGTCCAAAGCGTATCTCCATGCTCCTTGTATGCAATAACCAGACTCTCCATATTATGAATCTTATCTCCCGTCGCTACTGCCTTGGCATCGTCGGACCCTGCGCGTACTGTTTCTATGTATTTGAGCTTTTTGTCCTCCCACGAGAGAGAGTCGTCGTTGGTTACCGACTGGATAATTGCCCATACCTCGTCACCAAGCTCTGCATGCATTGTATCCGGGGGATATTCAGTATCTTCCAATACATCGTGTACGAGCGCCGCAGCAACAACGGTATCTGAAAAACCATACTTTGCGAGTTTGAGTGCGACCCCAAAGGGGTGGATGATATACGGGGGGCCATCTTTGCGCTTTTGATCTTTATGCGCCTCGACTGCGATACGAACTGCCTTTTCAAGTAGTGACGGGATATCGTCCATACGTCTACCCTAGCACGCGAGCAAATACCCTCTTTCGCATTTCAACGGCTATATTGTCCCAGTTATAGGTTTTTAAAATCATAGCTCGGTTCGCCTCAGTCACTTGTTTCACCTCGTCGGGATGCGCCATGATATCTTTGACCGCCTCAGCAATCTGCTCTGGACTATCAGGATCCACCACCCATGCAGTTTTAGGCTTATCCGGATTATGCTTTTTATCCCAAATGTATTCTGCGAGCCCGCCCGCCTGCGTGGACACGACCGGGAGATAACCCGCCATTGCGGAGAGCGATGACATCTGGAGCCCTTCAGAGCGAGATGGGCATACAAAAATATCGGCAAAGGTACGATTTCGATACTTCGGTACGTCGTAGCGGTCAACGCGACCGGTGATAATAAGTCTATCGGAAACAGCCAGCTCGCGCGCAAGTGCGCGAAGCATCTCCTCATCTGGCCCGTCTCCAACGAGCACAAGCTTAACGTGCGGTGGCAAAAGCGGAAGTGCACGCACGGTTACATCGTTCGCCTTTTGATACACAAACCGTGATGCGTTCAGCAAAAAGACATCTCCCGACTTTTTACCCCACCGCTCCGCGAGCGTACGTGCCTCATCAATAGAATAATCCTCTGCAAGATTTTTTGGATTTGCTCCGTTATAAATTAACTCAACATCGCCAGTATAACCGCGCTTTTTTGGCCATGTAGCCAAAAACGATGATATCGCCTGCACGATGCTGGCGGTGCGAAAACCCTGATCTAAGAGCGGAGCGACTGGGCGTATAAACCAACGCTCAAAGACCTTTTCATACGGATCGCCATCCTGCAGCGTCAAGATATGCGGGACATGGACAAACCACTTCATAAACACTACAGGGAAAAGCATATAGGTCATTACACTCCACAATGCATCAAAGCGCTGTTCGTTATGGAGTGTGAGCCCCTTTAGCGTTGCCAGTGGAACAAAGAGAATTTTCCAAAGACGCGCACTTGAATACCCGACACGATGCACGTGCACAGTACCTACTTTCTCCACCCGCGGCTGCGTTGGGTCAAATCGAAGCGTCACCATATGAAACTCAATGTCATTGATGCGATCCGTAATTTCTTTTATTGCACCCTCCGCACCGCTTACAGCATTGGGATAGTACGCGAGCGAAAATATCAAAACCTTTTTCATTTCTGCTTTTTACATTCTTCTATATAGTCCTTGAGAGTATGTTTCTGCTTCCATCCAAGAGCCTTTATCGCTGACGAGTCACTCACCGTCGCAGAGCGCGACACTTTGGTCTGCGGCTTCATAACTATCTCGCCACCAAATGCCTCAGCCACATCTCTAATAGTCCATTCGTCGTTCGCGCAGATATTAAAGCCGTCACCATTACCCTTTTCTCCTGCGAGAATAATACCCTCGACCGTATCCAGCACGTGCGTAAATGCGCGTGTTTGGGTACCGGGACTATTTACTTCATGAAGTTTCCCTTCCTCATAATTTTGAAGAAAGGTGCCGACCACGGTCCCGTAATTTCCCCATGCTCGCTCTCGTGGTCCATAGACGCTATGAAAATACGTGATCGCATAGGGGGCGAGAAACCATCGCCCATAGCTGTTTATCAAATCAACATTGGTGGCCTTGCTCCACGTGTACGGCGATAAATCTTTGCCGAGCGTACCGTCAGCTGATTTTGTGATGGCATCATCCTTTGTTGAGGATGCAGCATAAACTAACTTACACCCCGTTTTCGCCCAAAATGCCGCCACCGCTAAAGTACCAACAATATTCAAATCAAAAACCGTATCGGGCTCTTCAAGCGCTTTGTGTACGCGCGAATATTCGCCAAGGTGATAGATGATGTCAGGAGTTTCTGGGATGTGCTTCGCAATATCTTTTGTGTGGCCTTCACGATACTCGACACCGTTGACATGGTTCTCTTTTGAGCCAGTGAAATAATTGTCGAGCGAGATAACCTTAAAGCCGTCTTTCACTAATCGCTCACAAAGGTGGGAGCCGACAAAGCCAGCGCCGCCCGTTACAATCGCCGTTTTCATGATTCTTCTATAGTGTACCCTGTACCGGCGGGTTTTGTGACCGCAAAAAGTGCGATACCGGCGGTGAGTACAGTGCCGATAAGCCCCGCAAACCACGGCACCATGCTCCACGGCGCACTATCGGCCGCAGCTGCAGGTAGTGAGCTCGTAGCACGTTCAAGAATTTTAGGAGACTCTTTTGATACCTTTGCTTTTGTGGTCGCTTTGGTCGTACTCTTTTTCTTTTCAACAACGGGTTTGGGCGCAGCGGTATACGTTGTTTCGGCAATTATGGTGGTCGATGCGTCTTTGAGTGCAAGATACTCACCGGTATTACTCAATGAAAATGTGGAATCAAACACAAATGCGGAACGTGTTGGATTCTCTGCAACAAACGTAGCTGCGTCAGAAGCGATTATTGCGATCGTATTGGGCGGGACAATGGCACTGTCGACGGCATTAATTTTATGATTTGTGTTGTTTTCAAATAAAAAATACTTTGAAAGATCGATGCTGTCGGGTGATATGTTACGCATCTCTACCCACTCACGATTTTTATCATTCCCCGGTGGGTCATACTCGATGTGAGAAAACTCAAAAAGAATGAGCCCGAGCATCCCCTCATGCTACGCCGGCAAGGGGCCGACGTAAAGAAGGCGTTTGAGAACGTCCTCTGCAACCTCAGTAGACTCTTCTGGCTCCTCTTGTGGGGCTGGTGTCGGCGGTTTTGCTGCTGCGGGAGGCGTGACAGGATCTCCCGGCTTTTGGAATATTGCTCTAAAGGCATCAGAAAAGCCACTCCCACCTCCTCCAGGAGCCCCCGGAGCAGGAGGTGGCGGTGGAGGGTTAGAACTGAGCGCACGGTCTTTAAACCAAGAATCGACCTGTGTGCGGGGCGTCGTGTATCGTGAGCGAGAATCACCAATAATGTCCTGAAGTGATACATTGGTGCGCTCTGCCAGCGGGAGAACGTCAGCAAAGAATGGCTGCGTGCGCACCGCGTCTATGGTGAGCGCGACGCATGATTCGCCTTGATCAAGGCCTGATAACTCTTCAGGCGTCACATACGGATAAAACACTTTCTCGACCATGGGGAGATCAATGGGGTGTGGCTGAAAAGAAACGACTGACCCGCAGCGCGCAAGCGCCTTTTCACGAAGTGGCAAATCACTTTCGTGATAAATGGTGTCCGACAGCGAGAGCGCGACCGAACGGTCAGTAAACAGTGACTCTGCGTCCGACTCTGAAAGATAACGGAGGCAGTCGTGGAAGTAGAGCGACACCGGCACATCAAGCTCGGCAGCGCGTGCGCGGGCGGCGTACATAAATAAACGCACTAGTGGCGTAATACGCGTAGGGAAAATGCGTATGCGCGACACGTCCACAATGACGATGGCGCCGCGGCCAAGCTCAGCAAGATTGACCTTCGCATCTGTCTGGCCAATCAGGTTACGCACCATCGTATCTTTCGCGAGATAGCGTCCGTGTTCCTCCATATCTGTGACGGTCTCCTTTTCTTTTTCGAACGCATTATAAAACTTAAGCGACGTGTCGGCGTCTTCTGGAAACGTCTCTTTGCGAACCTTCTCATCAGTCGCTATTGCATACGCGTCGATAATTGTTTTTTCTTTGTCTTTATAGATGCTCCCCGCGATCGC
The DNA here is from genome assembly GCA_038062735.1 of Patescibacteria group bacterium. GTDB lineage: Bacteria > Patescibacteriota > Minisyncoccia > Phycocordibacterales > Phycocordibacteraceae > Phycocordibacter. Next base: position 14,420 of record JBBTWN010000009.1, on the reverse strand, counting down.
GTCAGTTAATTCGCTTTTCTTTACGCGATAGATGGAGGCGAGTCCCATTTCAAAAAGCTCCTTGCCGCGAGCAGAACCGCGAAACTCTTCTGCAACATTCCACACAAACGGATACTCTGCGTCGGACGCGTCGAGATACACTAACCGCTCAATCTCTTCAGGATTTAACCGCTCCATAAGCATGGGGCCCATGTTGCCTGCAGCATCGATGATCACCATGCCGATGCCACGCTCGATGTCTTGTATGGCCATCCGCGTTAAAAATTCCGCACGTCCGCTCCCCACACGACCCAACACACATACATGATGTTTTCTATCTTTGTCTTTTATACCAAACGGAGTAACACGCTCCTTGAGCGCCGTCGATGCGAGATACGTAATGCGTGAACCCCAGTCCATACAACTAGTATATAGGAAGTTGTATACAGGTATACTTGCGCGTTAGAGTTTTCTACTCTCTGCTCTTAACTTTCCATCTTCGCGCTTTAAAGTAACGATTCTTCTCACTGGACTACGCATATTGAGGTGCGCATATCGGGGCGTCAGATCATACCGATCAAGGCCATGAACCATCATGTCAAGCTCAGGATAGTGCCCAGTCGCCTCACCAATTCTTTTGCGTATTGCTGGGCGGGCTGCGGGTGGAACACGTTCAAAAAGAAGTCGTGCTCTTGTACTAAGGTTTTTGTATTCATTATTGCTCATTGTTCTTTCTTCTGGCGTCGATTTATACAGCCTTACTTCTAACTTAGTTCGCAACTTAGAAATCGGACTTTCATGTCTCCGTTTTACCAAGAGTCCGGCGAGTATATCTGCAGACTCAAGAATGCTCACCATATATCCAGTATACTACTCGCCACTTGCAAGATACTCTCGTAGCGCTGTGTATTTATTGGCCGGATCCCAAAAGAACCATGAGGTGAGCCCCGCGTCATACGTCGCCTGAATCTGAGCTTCTATGTCGGCCCGCGTATAGTCTTTGCCATAATCAAAGTCCTGAAGCCAGGGTCGCATTTTTAGTTTTGAATAGCTTTCTTTGGTATACAGTTGTGGCGAAGTTGAAGCGATAGCACGCCCATCAAGCGTCTCAATGAGCGTTGTTGTAGCGACAGTGCGGTTAGCAGCTGCGAGCATTGAGATGTTCACGACTTCGTATGGATGGTTGTTTGGATTACCGAGGTCGCGAAAGTTTTTTGGATAGTGCGATGGGTATACCATGGGCGCGACGTAATCAAAGTATGGCAACGTGCGCTCAAGTTGTTGACCAATGTTTAGATCGTCAGAGTTTGTTGTCGTCATGCCAAAAAGATCCGCCGACATCGCGGCGCCCGTGGGCGCAACATGTTCGTGCAGATATTTCAAAAATAATTCGATGCTCTCTGCTTTATTATTATTCACATAGCGAGCATCTTTCATAGGTCCATCCGATGGATAGCGGATGTAATCATAATTTAACTCATCAAAGCCAAAATCCTCGTATGCAACACGAGAGAGCTCAGCGACATAATCCCAATACGGTTTATGTGATACATCAATGAACGAAAGGCCTTTGTAATCTTTCCAAGGTGTGCCGGTCGACGCGCTTTGCACAGCCGCAGAAGGGTGGAGTTTGGTATAGTACGGATCTTGAAACACGGTGATACGCCCAATCACATAAATACCTTTGTCGTGGAGCGTTTGGACAAAGGCCCGCATATCGCGTGCGCCACATGCGTCTGACACAGAATCTGCGAGTACTGGATTATCAGTAGTAAATGCAATTTTACCCGTGTAGTCCTTGATATCGATAATCACTGCATTCAGTTCCGTATCATCGATGAATGAAACGAGCTTGTCGCGAAACGTGGGCGTGCCCACGACACACTGGCTCATATATATCGCATATGTTGGTTCTGGTGTCTTGATATGTGACACAGCTGGTTTTGGCGGCACCGGTTTTGCTGCCACTGCATCAGTCGATGATGCTACGGGTGCACCCTCCGCGACTACCCACTCTGGCGGGACCGCGTACGTCATGCCGAGAAGCACCAAGAGAATAATGCCCCCGATACCAACAACTATTTTATGTGGCGTCATGTCGAGTACCACTCTCTGCGTAGGCATCGTTTGCATGGCCGCCATGGAGTGCACGCAACATCCACAAACGCTCAACTCGTATCAAAAGTCCCAGGATGACGAGAATCGTGCCGGCACCGACAATAACAAACGTCTTTGCACTGCTCGGTATGCCCATGTACGGCAATAACACCAGTATGATTCCAATAACCATCACGATAACTGCCTTTGACATCTCTTCAGTGTATCAGGGAGAAAGTATCACAACAAACTCACCACGCGTGGGGATACCTGATCCAATGCGCGAAGCAAGCTCGGTGGCTGTCCCTGATCGCACTTCTTCAAACTTTTTCGTCAGTTCACGACAGAGCGTAACTGTCCTATTGGGTGTTCTTGCAGCGACTTCATCTATGAGTTTTTTAATTCTGTGGGGCGACTCAAACATAATGACGGTACCCTCTAATTGTGTGAGCGTATCAAGCATCGTCTTTCTACCCTTTTTATGAGGCAAAAAGCCCAGAAAGGTGTAGCTATCGGAGGGAACTCCGGCTATGGATAGAGCCGCGGAAACGGACGATGCGCCGGGTATGGCTTCAATCGTTGTATTGGGCGATTCACGCCGGACTGTTTCGACAAGGTATGCTCCGGGATCAGAGATAGCCGGCGTCCCCGCGTCTGTGACTAATGCTAAGTGCTTTCCAACCTTCAAAAGCTCAACAATTTTCTCAAATGCACTCTTGGCCGAATGTGCATGAAAGGGCATCGTGGGGGTGTGTATGCCGTAGTGCGAAAGCAATTTTTTAGTGACTCGCGTATCCTCGCATAAAATCGCATCGCACTCCTTCAACGTTCTGAGCGCTCGAAGCGTAATATCCTCAAGATTGCCAATTGGTGTCGCGACTATTGAAAGTTTGCCCACAATATTACACTTACCGCTAGCCCAACTTTCGATACAACTGCTTTGAAAAGTCTCCAAACGACCTTTCACCCATGTTGCCATTAGGAAACTTAAGTACAACCATGACCTCTGGCTTCGAGCCAGCACTCTGCACAGGCGTTTCTCTATAGATATCAATAATTTCGACTGGCACCTCGGCTCTACTCATAATCTTAAGCGAAACCCGATCGTGCGGTCTCAATCTCTCCCCGCGTACCTTAAGCTCACCCACTTGAGTAATGTCTGGAATATTTCTAGACTCATTTTTCATGGTTTGCATACTCACATCATTGACCGCAACGGCTTGTGTGTCAAGCAACAAGCTTGTCGGCCACCTTATAGATATCTCCGGCACCCATGGTGATGATGAGAGAATCTGAACTCACAGAAACTAATTCGTTATAGACCGCATCGAGATCAGAGACCGCACAGGCTAGGTTTGGTTTGGAATTATTTATTTTTGAAGCCAGCACCTCGCTTGTCACGCCATCAATGGGATTCTCGCGTGCCGCATAGATGGGCGCAAGAATAACACTATCAGCACCATCAAACGCGCGCGCAAAATCGTTCATCAAATCGCGCGTGCGTGAGAAAAGGTGCGGATGAAATGCAACAACTATTTTTTTATCAGAAAATTTCTGTCGTGCTCCTTTAATTGTTTCTCGAATGGCTGTTGGATGGTGCGCGTAGTCGTCATAGAGCGTCGCGCCTGCTTTCGTTATCCCTTTATATTCAAATCGCCGCCAGGTGCCCTGAAATGCTTTAAGCGATGCATCAATCACTTCGTCAGTGAGCTCTGGGGCAAACGCTTTTGCAGCTGCTTTTGCCGCTCGGGCGTTGTTCTTGTTGAACTCGCCAATAAGCTGGAGCTCGGGCACTATTTCTTTTGAGTAATCAACGATTGTTGCCCGCACCTCAGTAAGAAGCATGCGCATATACGGGAGCGAGAGGTCCACGACAACGGCACCATCCTTTGGGACTTTGTGCATCGCGCGCTTGAACGTATCAAACATCGCTGCCTCTGTTTTAAACCAGTCCGTATGATCCCACTCAACGTTGGTGACCACGAGTATTTTTGGATTGAGCTCAAGCAGATGATCCTTGTATTCACACGCCTCGACGACAAATAGCGATGGGGCGCCGGGTACAAAGTTTGAACCAAAATCCTTCATCAGAGAACCAACAATAGTCGTTGGCTGTTTACCGGCATCAATAAGAATCTTGGCGAGCATGCCGGTCGTCGTTGTTTTTCCATTCGTACCGGACACGGCTATAGTCGTCATCGCCTCAGATACTTTGCCGAGCGCTGCAAAATATGACATTTCTGGTATAAACAAAGCGCGAGCACGAGCACGTTCAGGGTTGTCCGGCCAGATAGCATCTGAGTAGATGATGAGATTTGTGTCGTCTGGAATACCTATACCGTTCTGCTGGTAATAGATTTTTACACCGAGCTTCTCCAACATATCGGTAGTTGGCCCATGCTCGCGGTCAGAGCCAGTTACCTCGATACCCTCGCGCAAGTACAGCTGTGCGAGCCCGCTCATCCCTATCCCTCCAATGCCGATCATGTACACTTTCATACCTGAACCTCTATTGTAACTTTTTCTTCTGGAAAAAGCTGTGCCACAAAACCTCGAAAAATCTCTGAATCTTTACTTATGATAAAGCGAGTAGTGCCGTCCCCCACCTCCTGCGGCCAGAACTGTGCACGAGCTCGTTCAGCTACGGCGGCTGCCGGATCAAAAATCATAACCCCGGGCAACGCTTTTTTAAACACATCAATAGCGAGTGGGTAGTGCGTGCACGCAAGAATGAGCACATCGAAGTCTGTGGGGTTGGTACTGAATGTGTTCTGGATTATGGCATCTGTGTCACCACCAAATTCTATTGCGCCTGCAAGATCTGAAATGGCAATGGAAGTAATTTCAATGCCCATCATCCGGAACGCATCTTGATAGATACCAGAGTCAATAGTTGCAGGTGTCGCGCAAAGCCCGATCCTTGCCTTCGACCCCTTAAAATAACTCACTGTCGGGCCAACCATCTCAATCAGGGCGCCCGGCGCTATCGAAAATGCGTCATAGAGTGACACCGCGAGAGACGCAGACACGCTGTTACATGCACTGATAATTTTGTTAACGCCTTGTGCTTTGAGCAGTTGAAATGCGCCAGCAGTGAGACGTGAAAGTTCAGCACGCGACTTAGAACCATAGGGCGCATTCGCGATATCCCCAAAATACACGACATCCGCAGAGGGCAGTTCTGCGCGGAGCGCCTTAAGCACCGTTAGCCCACCAGACCCCGAATCAAAAATCCCAATCATGCAAGCCCGTTAACGAGTGCGGTAAACTGATCACCACGGTCGTATTCGTTTTTGAACATGCCGAACGATGCGAACCCGGGGCTTAGCACTATAGAGTCACCGGATGATGCATGTTGGACCGCATCGTGAAAAGCGTCTTGAAGCCGGTCACATACCTGAATGTCAGCGAGCGATGGGAAATCAGCCAGTAATACATCTGCTCCCGTTCCTGCTAACAAAACTGCGTGCTTAGTTAATTGTGGGATAACTTTTGCCAAAGCAGACATATCGAGCGTTTTGTCAGCGCCGCCAAAAATTAAAATAACCTTTGATGCTCCTTCCTTTTTTAGCGCTTGGAGTGCCGCAAGCGTCGCGTCTGGGGATGTCGACGTGGTGTCGTTATAATAGGTGACGCCATGCACCTCACGAATAAGTTCAAGTCTCCCGGGAACTCCTTTAAAATTTTCAACTGCAGTTTTGATACTTTCTTCGGGGACATTGAGCGCGCGGGCTGCTTCGATGGCACACATCGCGTTCAATACATTGTGCGCACCGGGTATTTTAAGCGACCACCCAGATGGAAATTTGGCAGGATCTGCAACAAGCGCCTGCGCGCGGACGAGGGGCCAATACTTTTCTTGCAACATTGGCAGAACCTGCGTCGACACGACCAACGTATCCCCTGGTGCTTGATTCAAAAAAGAGTGCGCTTTGTCTCCAAGATAGGCGTCGATACTCCCATGATAGTAGTTAAGGTGGTCAGGATAAAACGTCGTAAACACAGCGATTTTTGGGCTTATTTTTTTTTCTCCAAATTGTTGAAGCTGCCAGCTTGAAAGTTCCATAACTATGGTGTCGCCCACATGGACCGCATCAAGAAGTGGTACCGCTGCCGCGCCACGAACGTTACCCGCAAGAAATGTGTTATCGGGTTTATGCGCGTGCACTATTTCATAGAGGAGTTGCGTCGTCGTCGTTTTGCCGCGAGTCCCCGTCACCCCAACGAGTGTCACCGGCGGCGCGAGCGCAAGAAACAATGTCTCATCGGTCTCGATCGCGACTCCTGCATTTCGTGCAGCAGTAAGATATGGCGAATCCAGGGGTGCCGAAGCGGCACGGATAACTAAGTCAACTTTTGTGAAGTCCTCTTCTACGTGCCCACCGAGCCGGTACTTAATTGAGGGTTGGTATCGCAGTACGTTGAGTGACGCGCGAAGTGCCTCGTCACCCTTCACATCCGTCGCGATAACGTCTGCCCCGTGCTGTGCAGCAAACAGAGCGTCCTGGACACCACGTCCTTCAGGGTCGATACCCATGACGGTCACCCGCCTACCCTTAAAGTACTCTGCCCACGCACTCATGTGGGTCATTGTACTATAAGGTCATGTTTGGTCTAACCAAGAATGAAGAGACGATTTTAAAAAAACTTTCGTCTCCAATCAAAATTCAAGACTTCCTTGATACCATCCCGATGAACTTTGAGTGTGACGGTGACACGCACTACAGCCCCCGCATGGCACTCAAAAAAAATACTGCTCATTGCATTGAAGGCGCGCTTATCGCCGCCGCCGCGCTGTGGTACCACGGAGAGCAGCCACTCATTATGGATATGCGCGGGCGTAGACCAGACTATGATCACATTTTGACGTTGTACAAAGTGAACGGCTATTGGGGCGCGATATCAAAGACAAATCATGCAACTATCCGCTTTCGTGACCCTGTCTACAAAAATATACGCGAGCTCGTACTCTCCTACTTTCACGAATGGTTTATGAACACAAATGGGGAAAAAACATTTGAGTCTTACTCTGATCCGCTCAATCTGAAACAACTTGGTACTGAATGGGTTACTGATGAAAGCCATTTGTGGTGGATTGATACAAAGCTAGACGCGCTCGCGCACCACCCTCTTGTGCCAAAAGGAAACAAAAAATACATACGGAAAGCTGACCCCATGGAGCTTAAGGCAGGCCGACTCACTGAGTGGCCAAAATAACCATCTCTTCATGAACTCTTCATACATCTAATGTTCTAATATGCACGTGCGAAGTCGTGATCTCTTTTGGAATCTCATTGTCTTTACAGTCTATGTAGGAACGGCATACCTCTGTCTACAATTTGACTCAGTTAATACATTTGCAGCGCCAGTCTGGGTGCCAACTGGCATTGCAATCGGTGCGCTTGCGATCGGTGGGTATCGGTTATGGCCGTCTATCATTCTTGGAGCGCTGAGTATAAATCTTTTATTCGGGGCACCATTTTTGGTAGCCGCAGGCATCGCCACGGGCAACACGCTCGAGGCACTCGCCGGAGCGTATCTTATCAGCCGCTTCACCGTTCCGAACGAATTGTTTCGCAAACTTAAACAGGTATTTGCATTTCTTGCTTCTGTTACCGCAGCGAGCCTCTTCAGCGCAGTAATTGGAGTGACCAGTTTATGGCTTGGCGGCTTGATTACAATCAATGAGATACCACTCACGTGGGTAACGTGGCTCTTTGGAGATATCCTTGGCGCTCTGGTCATCGCACCACTTTTGATAACGTGGGCGTCGGGGTACGCATACCCCGTTGGGACATTTCGTGAGCATGTGACTGAATTTGTGCTGCTCCTTGGGTTTGTTGGGCTAGTGAATTGGGTTACCTTTCTGAGGCCTCCCTTTATTCCTGATCACATCCCACTCCTCTACCTCGCGATAGGTCCACTCATATGGGCAGCGATACAATTTGGGCCGCGTGGCACCACGCTCGCCATTGGGCTGAATCTCGCGATCGCGGTTATCGCTACGGCGCTTGGGTATGGACCGTTCACGGCCACCGCATACACCGAAGGCGCACTCTATCTGCAAATATACACGGCCACGATGTCAATTGGATTTCTCGTTTTTGCAGCAATCGTTAAAGAACACAAATACACCAGTGAGAAATTGGGAGAGTACGTCACTAAAATGGAATTTGCATTGAACAAAATCAGATCAGAGGATCGAGCAAAAACTGAATTTCTTGCCGTACTCGCGCATGAGTTAAGAAATCCACTTGCCCCTGTCGTAAGCGCACTTGAACTTATAAAACTTAAGGGCCTCGGGAGTCGCGACGCGATGCAGGCAGTTGCGATTATGGATAAGCAACTCAAAAATGCGACCGGGCTTTTGGATGATCTCCTTGATATATCGCGTATTTCAGAACGAAAGATAAAACTCAATACCGAGCGGGTTGATATGCGCATGGTCATCGCTCATTCTGTAGTCGCCAGTGCTCCTGTTATGAAATCAAATCAACACTCAGTCACTGTCTCCGGCGGAGAAGAACGGCTTCTTGTTTTGGGCGAGGCGCTTAGGCTTGAGCAAGTCATGGTTAACATCCTTAACAATGCTGCAAAGTATACAAACCCGGGCGGTATGATCGTCATTAATGCGACGCAAACGGCGCAGGCGGTCACCATACGGGTTCGTGATAACGGCATCGGGATAGCACCGCACATGCTTACACAAATATTTGAACCCTTCCTCCAGGTCGCGCGAGACGGCGGGAAGCAGAGTGCTGGTCTCGGTATCGGCCTTTCGCTCACCAAAAAATTGGTCGAACTCCACGGTGGCGCCATTACCGCGATGAGTGAAGGCTTGGGTAGAGGCAGTGAATTTATTATCGAATTGCCGCGCGTACAAGAAAAGAAGGGCGTCACAACCCCAGAGCCAGTACCTAAAAGCAAAGTGGCGAGTACAGGGACCGCTCGACACAAAATTCTTGTAGTCGACGACAATGAACCAGCGGCAGAGGGTCTGGGGAAGCTGCTTGCCCATCGTGGCCACGAAGTTCGCCTTGCATTCGACGGTGACTCAGCCTTAGCCACAGCAGAAGTATTTTCTCCTACAGTCGCTATTTTGGACATTGGCCTCCCTGACCGCGATGGGTATGAGATTGCGCGGGAGCTTAGAAAATCCTCAATCGTCCAACCAATCTTAATCGCGGTCACCGGATACGGCCAAGACGACGACAAGGCGCGAGCGAGGCTTGCTGGTTTTGACTATCACCTAACCAAACCTGTAGGAATTAGAGAGTTTGATGCAATTTTATCGACAGCTAAGAAAAAGAGGGTGCTGCGCAAAGTGTGATACGATATGTACAGAACGATGTTGATTTACTTCAATCATCGAGGTCCCACCCGAGAGTTAGTGCGTTCGACTGCCCCCAAAATCCCCTCGACTCCTGAGTCTAAGATGCGCCGCCACCGCAACAAAATCCGCCGCTACAATCGCTATCTGCGTCGCGTGACGCTTACTGCATAGCTATTATAAATAGCGAATGATTTTTCGCTGACCGCGCTTTGGCTCAGGCCACGGGACACGAATCAGACCCTCCTGTCCAAGCACTACTATCTGCTGTTTACCTCGTTTGCTAGCGAGAATATTTTTAACAATACCCATTGGATGGTCACGAATAATCTCATTGCGCGGGCCAATCTCGCGAACGCTTACGCGCGCGTCCCTGCTAAACGGAACATGTTCTGGTGCCATCCGTTCAGTCTACAGAAGCCAGATGAAGTACTGATGAGTACTATTCCTCAGCTGTTTGTCCACGCCGTTCATGCAAATGCAAAGAAAGAAACGAAGACGAGCGACTTGGAATACGAATAATTTGGTCTGTGAGATGTATGTACGTACCATCAACCCAGCTAACCATCGAACGGACGTGACCAGAAAAAATAGTTTCACAACCATCGGTAGTTGCGAGCTCACCAGCGATATAGTCGCCGGGACGAATGGTCCTATCGTGTGAGACGTAGTACGGCAACGATCCTCGTTTTGCGGCCTCATTCATATATTTTTCATTAGTGGGCACGGGGAGACTCGAACTCCCATGTCTTTCGACATACGCTTCTGAGACGTACGCGGCTACCAGTTACGCCACGTGCCCGAGTGAGGAGCGCCGCGAAAACCAGGTTTTCATGGCGTCCGAACGAAGGGCACGCAAGGTCTCCTTACAGTGCCCGACGTGGGTACTATACCAAATTATTACGAATACAGCTTACCTTCTCTTTGTAGCTTTTTTCAATATCTTAATTGACTGAAAATGAACTCCCGTTGGAATGTCGACGTTAAAGGGTCTGATGAGATGGTATTCTTCGCCTTTGACAGTGAGCGTAAAACCCCAGCCGTGCATACCGGTGTGCGGTTCTGAAACAATGCCTGTTTTCGTAAGTTTTTTACCTGTCGTTGCTTCGACATAGACAACGTGCACACGATCCCCCTCAGTTACTGATACAACTGTGTCATTTTCAAGCAGCATTGGTGCGACCAATGGTATTCTGTTTTCTCGTTCTTTCGTCACGAACGAGTTATATCATATCTTTTCTACATTTGCAAATATGCGGTGACGATCAAGATACTAACGCTTCTGCATTTCCCTTCGCACCCTATCTGCAAATTCTTCAATACGTTTGAGATTCTTTTTTGCAGTTTCTACCCTCTGCGAGACGGGCACGCCCCCGAGCGGATAATCTGATCCAATCATTTTGCCCACATCCTCACAACTTTCTTGTTCAACCCCCCACATCTTTCTAAGCCTGGCAAGCTTGTCACCCAATCGAACCATGTATTCGTTCATAAAAAGAGATACTCGAGGAGAGCCTTGGTGGTCACTTTTGTATCGTACTTACATACGCTTTTGCTGCTCGCCCGCAATCCTCATACATCGGAAGTTTTTTCAATTCTGCTAAAGTAATCCACTTACATTCTTGAACTTCTGCTTTTGCAACCTTCAGCTTTGCGCTTTTCGGCAGTGCACCCAGCCATACGGCGAGGACACGCCATGTATTGGTCTTTGTGTGCAGTGACCGCCCAAACCAAAACGGCTTTAAGTTTTGCACTTCGACTCCGAGCTCCTCTGTAAGCTCGCGTTTCAATCCATCGATTGGCTCTTCACCAGCATGAAGTCGTCCGCCGGGGAACTCCCAGATCTCGTCACCAATACCCTTCATGACAAAAATCTTTTTGTCGCGAACAATAATCGCTTTTTGTGCAATCTTGCCAACAAAATGCTTCGTTTTGTCTTCTTCCATACTACTTCGCTGAGTGTAGCGCGGCGTCGATCGAGCCCCAATAATCCTGCGTGGTATCGAAAAATGGAATGTTTCGTTCTTTGCAGACCTCTTCAAGTCGTTTGCTTTCATCAATCAAAAAAGTAAACGTTTTTAAGAGCTCTTCGTCGGTCTCCTCGTTAGTCCAATTATCCGTGTCGTGCTTGCGGCAGAGCGCCAGCCGCGACTCCGGCGTATCGCTTGGATAACCAAAAGCGAAGTACTGCAGATGCGGATATTTATCGTGAAGATCGGCTATGGGGAGACGAAAACCTTCGATAACAAAATTATCGACGTCGAGCCCGTCAATCATCCGCGAAACAAACGGTCTAAATTTTTGGCACACTTCGACGTGCGCCTCGTGCGTATTTGCGTTATGCGTTATACCAAGTTCAGGAAACACATCTTCAAACCCCTCGATAATCGGGTCGATGCAGATGTGCTGGACAAAATACTTCTCAATCAGTTTGTGCGAAAACGTCGACTTTCCTGCCGTCGGCGTGCCAGCGACAATAAACTGATGCAGGTTGATCATACAGTTATGCTAACATTGCAACCGCAGCAATGTTTGATCAACTGCAATCTAGGGTAATAGAGCTCTAGTTGTACTTATCTGCCAGGAAGAAGTATAATTCCACCGTATGGATGTAACGTGGGATGGCAGTTTAAATCAATGGCATGGAGATTGCCCACGTTGTGGAAAAGCGGGGTTTTTCACTTCAGTCAACAACGCGACTTACGGTAACACATCAATGGTCGTAGTGCGGTGCCCGGGCAAACATCTATTTGTGATCGAATATGTATACGATAACCCAAACCTGGCTTTGGATTCATTCCCCGTTGAGCGTACTAATTTGATACCCGCATGGCTCCCAGATGATTATCATGAGTGTTATGTAGAGCTGCTTAAGAATGTGTATCGCAACCATTTTCGTTCTGTGATCGCACTGTCGGGGATACTACTGGAAGGTGCTGTCAATGAACTGATAACGACGGTTGGCGATAAAGGGAAAAGCTTGTTCGACCGCCTGGAGGGACTGAAGAACAAGGGGACAATCGACCCGGACCAATTCTCCGATGCAACCATCGCAAGACTAACGAGAAGGGGGGTTATACACCCGAAAGACATCACTAGTGCTCCCACTCCCGAAGACGCCAAAGAGGTTTTTGAATCAGTTAATTATTTTCTTGAGAAAATTTATAAGCCAAGGGCATCTAGGGCGCTGAAGGCACCAAAAGAAATTACCTGAGTGGCGAGAAACAATTGTAATAGCGAGATTTAAGGCTCGCTCCGCCCCGCGCATAAGCAAAAAACCTGCATCAATGCAGGTTTTTAGTTTTGTGCACGCTCTAGGATTCGAACCTAGGACCGCTCGAGTATCAGTCGAGTGCTCTACCAACTGAGCTAAGCGTGCATTTTGTGCATGCGCCGGCTACCCGTGCGTGCAGTAATGCTGATGGTACCAGAAACGAGGCTATTCTTCAATTTCCTTCTGACTCATCGGCAGATAATTTTTCTTTATGAATATGCTGCGAGAGTGCTACAAACGGACGCGCTGCCGCGGTGATTTTCAGAGTCCCCAGATCAAGATAAATGCGGACGCCGTCTGTCCATACTGCTATCGAACGAATGAAGCCACTAAAACCAAACGTGCCTCTTCCATCGGGCATAGTGCCTTTAATGTAGTCGCCGGGGCGAACAAAGGTGCCACGAATCGGATAAAACGGGAGCGACCGTTGTGGTGGAGGTTCTCCTTCAGTCATTGAAATTTACTGGTTGTAAATAAGCTCCACTTTTCTTGGAGCAACAATCGATACTTTTGGCGAGCCAGCGTGCGGACCTTGAAAGCGTTGATATATTACGCAGATGTGTTCGCGTCTTTGCTTTTGATCAACCAGTTTAACCGAGCACGGCGACACTACTTCTGCAGTTCGCACAATTCCATCAACGGGTGCGCGAACGAGCATCCCGGGTATAAATCTGCGCGGACTCGCGATAAGGCCATGCGCCTTGGGCGAGTGAAGTTGTATCGGCACTGGACCAACGAGAACAATAGATCTTTTTTCTGCCATACGCCCACACACTACCATACATGAATAGCCCACGCTAGGTGGGCTTGTTGCATCTTTCTTCCCAAAAAACAAACTCCGGACTTTCTTCTGTTCCGATCTATCCCAGTTTCGACAATCTGGATGCCGAGCGCCATTTCAAAGTATGTGCGCCATTACTTCTTCTATCAAGACCGACCGGTTTAACTCGAACCGAAGTCCGAATGTATTCCGCATGGATATGATCCACGACCAGCTTCCGCTAGCCGTGCCTTGTTACGACTTACTCCCTGTTACCGAATTTACCGTGGGCCCCAATAAATGGAGACGTCAGGTATTCCCGGCTCCCTTGAGTTGACGGGCGGTGAGTACAAGATTCGAGAACGTATTCACCGTAGTTTGCTGACCTACGATTACTAGCGATTCCGGCTTCATGAGGTCGAGTTGCAGACCTCAATCCGTATTGAGGACGCGTTTGAGGATTAGCTCAGGATTACTCCGTCGCTGCCTATTGTCGCGCCCATTGTATTATGTGTGCAGCCCAGGGTATCAGAGGGACATGCTGATCTGGCGTCATCCCTTCCTTCCTCTCCCGTGAGGGAGCAGTATCGTCTGACAAATAAAACAGACAACAGGGGTTGCGTTCGTTTCCCCACTTAAGGGAACAGCTCAAGCCACGAACTGACGACGACCATGCATCACCTGCCATACACCCTCGAAGGCTTCTCTCCTTTCGGAAAGCGTGCAGTATGGTTTCTAATCTTGGTAAGGTTTTTCGTTCGACATCGAATTAAGCCACATAATCCACCGCTTGTGCGAATCCCCGTCTATTCCTTTGAGTTTTAGCCTTGCGGCCGTACTACCCAGGCGGATCACTTAACGCGTTAGCTTCGCCACAGAGAGGGTCGATACTCCCTATAGCCAGTGATCATCGTTTAGGGCGTAGACTACCGGGGTATCTAATCCCGTTCGCTACCTACGCTTTCATGCCTCAGTGTCAG
>JBBTWN010000008.1:0-42899 GCA_038062735.1 Patescibacteria group bacterium | reverse complement strand
GGCGCTCCTGCAAAGATCCGCACCATTCTTGAACAGAAGCGAGTGCTCGCCGACTCTGTCATCGCGCGGCTTGGAACTATCGGCGCGCCGGATCGCCTGCAAGACTTTGAAGTGAATCAAGGCGAAGCTGCGTTTATAAATCAGAAATTTAATATTCTGGAGAATACGCCCGACAACGGATATATCGACATCATCGGAGGGGATGCAGAGCAGTTTTACAACTTTGTGATGACGCCACAGCAGACGGCAGAGTTTGAACGTATTCGTCTGAGTAAGAAAATACCCCTAAGATTCATCGCTGCAGGTGCACAAAACTCTTTTATGCAGAATGCTGCAAAGCGCATCCAGCTTTTTGACTATCGACTCCTCCCCAACATGGAGAAGGGCTTTGTAAACATGGTGATGATGCCGGGTGTTATCAGCTTTGACACGTATGCGACGCCACTTCTGTCGTACACCGTGCGAAACGATGCTGTCGCCAACTCATATAAACAGTTCTTCGACACCCTCTGGGCCATGTGCAAGAAGTAGGTATCAGTGATAACGTGTATCTATGAATAAAATTTGGTGGTGGATTGGAGCAATAGTTGTTGCGGTAGTCGCGTGGTGGTTTTTGGTTAACTACCAAACACCCGAGGTTGCAACGAACAGGCCAGTTAAAATAGGAATCATTACTGACCTTTCTGGACCAGCTGCCTACTGGGGTGAGTCGACGCGCATCGGAGCAAACATTGCAGTGGCTGAGTTGGTTGCAGAAGGGATACCGGTAGAATTGGTTTTTGAGGACTACGCACTCGACGCAGCTAAGGCGGCCTCTGCTGCTCAAAAACTCATCTCGATTGATGGTGTCGATGCGCTGTATGCAGAATTTAATCCTGGCGCTATCGCTGTCGCATCCGTAGCAAAGGATAAGCCTGTTCTGTATTTATTTGATGCTGCGGTAGAATCGCCGCTCGAGGGAAATGAAAACGCGTTTAAAACCTACCTCGACTATCGTGCAGGATGCAGGGCGATTGCAGAACAGTTTAAGTCTGAAGGTGTTGCTACAGTAGGAATGTTAAAGGTGGGACTCGAATTCGGCGAGCTTTGTTTGCAAGGAGTCAGAGAAGTGTATGCGAATCCGGTGGTCGAGGGGTACACACTCGGCGATACTGATTTTCGGACTCAACTTACTAAACTCAAGTCTGCAAAAGTCGGTGCGGTCATTAATGTCGGATTTGAAGGCGATACTGCAAATACACTGAAGGGTATGAAGGATCTTGGTATCAAGGTACCGTACGGCACCGTCGACGACACCATCACTGATGTTGTAAAGGCAGAGTACGCAGATGAGCTTAAGGGCGCTGCGAGCTTCGGCTTTCCAACTGTAGATCTGGCTTTTGCTGCTAAATTGCTTGCCGCGAACAACAACACAAAGCTTGCAACTGATTATGGCGCAGCGCTAGCGTACACGCACGTTATACAAATTGCACATGCCATTGCAGAGTGTGTCGACACGGCGTGTGTGGCACGCGAGATGAGTAGCGCCAGTGCAGACAATACAATAGGATTCAAGGGCTTTATCAACCGAATCGCAGATCTAGATTTACAAATCAAGTCGTACTAGCATGCATAAAATTTGGTGGTGGATTGGAGCAATAGTTGTTGCGGTAATCGTCTTGTGGTTTTTGGCCAGCTATCAAAAACCAGGGGTGGCAGCTACGCCAATCAAAGTAGGGGCGCTTCTCCTATTGTCAGGTGACTTCACTAGTTATGGAACGTCGGCACGAACTGCGGTTGAGCTTGCTGTGGAAAAATATAATGCCGACCCAGCGCACCTGCGGAAAGTTGAAGTAATTTATGAGGATACGAAAGCAGATCCAAAAACCGCTGTATCGGCGTATCAAAAACTTGTTTCAATCGACCACGTTGATGCAATTGTTGGTCCCATGCTCCAAGTAGAGATGTCAGCAATCGCACCTCTCGTTATTCAAGACAAAGTCCCAGTCTTTTCAATCTCAAATCCTGATAAAGTTTTGCGCGGTACACTGCCCGGATTCCTTGCGGTGTGGCCTGATCCAACCTTAGAGGCTGAACAAATGGCGCAGTATGTATATGACCAGGGCGTGCGTTCTGTAGCGACGCTCGGCACCAAAGATAGCTGGGAGTCAGAAGTTTCTCAAGCCTTCAATGACAAATTTACTGCGCTCGGCGGCACGGTTGTTGATACAGAAACGGTACTCCCGGACGACAATGATACTGCAACGCAAGTTACTCGTGCGCTGAGTAAAAAGCCTGAAGCGCTTTTTCTCGGCACATACTATAAATTTACTTATTTCGTTAAGAAAGCGCGCGACTTAGGTTTTAAAGGCAAAATGTATTCGATAGAGATTGATACAAATCTTGCGTCAGAAACCAACCCGGCATCAAATGGACTTCGTTTTATATCACCAGAGTTCTATACAGCCGACTTTGTACAAGCATTTGAGACTAAGGCGGGCGCAAAACCAACTATTCCATCTGGACAAACGTACGATGCAACGCAGATCCTTCTCTCTATTGTGCCTTTAGCAAAAGACCGAGCAGATATCATCAGTAGAATGGATGCTCTCCAATCGTTTGATGGTGTTTCTGGGCACATTACCTTCAACAATGAGCGTCGCGCGACATTCCCGCTTAATATTTTTGAAATCCAAAACGGTGAGATAATGAGGGCACAGTGACAACCGAAACCCTACTCCAATTGAAGAATGTGTCGGTGCAATACGGGGGCGTGCACGCATTGACTGACGTTGATATTAAACTCGACGAAGGCGAGGTGGTCGCACTCATGGGCCCTAATGGCGCGGGGAAGTCGACGATACTCAAAGCAATCTTTGGTCTCGCGCCCATACACTCGGGAGATTTTTTATGGCACGAGCAAAAAGTGGTGCCAGTGCCACACGAGATAGTGGTGCAGGGTATCGCGTTTGTACCGCAGGGCAGGCGTGTGTTTACAGACCTTACTGTCGAAGAAAATCTAGAAGTTGGCGGTTATACAAATGCAAATGCAAAAATGACTAAGCAGAGAATTGTCGAACTTTACGACATGTTTCCTATGCTCAAGGGCAAGCGTCGTGCAAAGAGCGGTACCTTGTCAGGTGGACAACAGCAGATGCTCGCTATCGCTCGCGGGCTCATGACCGATCCAAAAGTACTTCTTCTCGATGAGCCATCCTTGGGCCTCGCACCGAAGGTAGTGAAAGAAGTATTTCAATTTGTAAAAGAAATAAATGAAAAAAGAAAGACTGCAATCATGGTCGTCGAGCACAACATTAAATCGCTCTTGGATATTGCAACGCGCGGCTACGTTCTCGACAAGGGTCGCGTCGTCGTCTCCGGCTCCCCGCACGACCTCATTGCAAAAGGCACCCTCGAAAAAGTCTTCACTGGTGCGGCACTCTAGCGGCTCTTTGATTGTCGCCAAAGAAAGTCAAAGTAATTTTGGTAGTTTTTTGCCACCTCCTTATTTACAATTTCAACTACGAAGTACGGTTCCACAAATGACTGCAAGCAAATACGGTCCTCAAGGATTTCTACATTGTTGGTGTCGCTCGAGATTAATGGATTAATCCTGATATCAACTAACCCTTTTGAGGAGCGCAAATATCCGCCAAGTGCAGGGAAACTGGATTTTGCTATACCACGAAGCACCAGTTTTTTCCTTTGTTGTATTCGATTTAGCTTTTGTTCTAATTCTGGCCCTATGACTGAATGCCATCGTGGCGAGCTCCCTAAATAGCGGTGCATTCCCCCAGCAGTTGCAAGATTGTACGAGCGAAGCGCATGTCGGCGGAACTCCTCTAATCCCTCGTAGACAATAATCTCCTGCGTCGGGCTACGTTTGGTCAGATGGCCAAGCTCCTCTATGGCAAGTCGCGCAGTCTGTTCGCGTTCCTTGAGATCAAAGAGAAGGCGAGAGGGTGAGAGCATTTTATAACAAAAGACGCCTCGAATTTGAGATTTTCCAATAAGTTTTTGCTCCCGGAGCTCCTCAAGTGACGTATAGACAATGTTGCGGTGGAGACCAGTCTTCTTTATAACCTCACCCGCCCTGAGCGTTCCCGCGCGCGCGAGAGCAAGGTACACCACACTTTGGTTCTCGGTGAGCCCGACCTTCTGCAAATCACCAAAAAGAGTAGTCATGTTTTCTGTGACACATGGCACCGGAGCGCTCATCACCGCCCCAACTGTGTCTGTATAGTATATATCATCATAAAACTGTTGACAATTGTATGCCACACACCGCATTGTTACAAGTGTGAAGCATATTTTTATTGGATGCGTTGCGCTCGCGCTCCTAGTTGGGTTTCTTGCATTGAGTGGGGTATGGCACAAAAATGCACCCATTAAGATCGGCTATATCAGCCCGCTTTCTGGAGATGCATCGACCTACGGAGAGCCAATGCGTCGCGCCGCAGCACTCGCCGTGGATGAGATAAACGCGGCGGGTGGCATTTCGGGCAGACCACTTCAAATCCTGTATGAAGACAGTCGGTGCGTAGGTCGAGATGCACTATCGGCAGTCAAAAAATTAGCATCAGTTGATGGGGTTCGAATCATTAGTGGCTTTACGTGCGCTGAGGACGTATTAACATCAGCAGCTGAGATAGAGAAAAATAAAATCCTTGCACTAGCTCCCGGAGCGTCTGGCCCGTCAGTGAGTGGAGCGGGCGATTACATATTTCAGATTAACCCCTCGGCAACCATTGCCACTCAAAAATTAGTTGAAGTAATGCGCGACGAACACGACAGAGTGGCTGTCGTGAGTGAAAATACTGGCTTTGCTACAGACGTTCGTGATTATTTTGCTGACCATATTTTTGAAAATGGAGGTTCTGTAGTAGCAAACGAAACCTTCCAGCCAGAAACAAAGGATTTTCGCTCTCTGCTACTCAAAATAAAAAATACTCAACCAACAGCTATTTTTGTTAATCCTCAGACAGAGATAGCTGGAGGGCTTATCATGAAGCAGGCGCGCGAACTCGGTATCGATGCGACTTTTTTTGGTCTCGATACTCTGAGTGGGCCAACAGCGATTGAAACTGCCGGCCCTGCCGCCGAAGGGCTCGTATTGATTACAGTACCAGATTTAGATTCAGAGAATAATCTGAAAGCAAAACAGTTTCTCAATGTATACGGTGAGGAGTATGGAGCGCCACCTTTCCCGCTTTATCTTGCTGCTGCGTACGACTCGATATACATCATTGCTCAAGCAGTCACGGCAGTCGGTGATGATCCTACGAGAATTAAAGAGTATCTCTATCACATGCCAGTGTTTGTTGGTGCAGTGGGCACGTACCACTTTGACCACAATGGCGATCTCGTCGGTCTTAATTTTGTTGTTAAGCTCGTTTCTAACGGGGCTCTGGTCATTGTGCTCTAATCAATTTCCACAAACTTTCCGTCTTTGAATTGGTGGACGACTACTTCTGGGTTTCGCGTACCGACTGAGTTAAAGCGTACCTCGCCTGACGCACCCTGGAGCGAGTACTCGTTATTAAGTTGTGCCACCCATGTGTCGGGTGATTTGTTTGCTATATCGGCTATGAGCATCACGGCGTCATATGCGTAGTCAGCAGTGAGTATTGGGTCAGCATTAAACTTTGCTTTGTACGCAGCGGTAAACGAAGCTGTCATGGTGTTAGGGAGCGTCGTAGAAATACAGTCAGCAAAAATTTCTGAGCCCACTTCGTCTATATACTTTTGTATTGAAAACTCCATATTTCCGTCGCAGATGATTTTGATCGAATGCAGTGGGTCGAGTGTTTTAAGGTTCTTCAAGAACTTTATACCTTCTTCGAGTGGGAGGAACACGGTCGTGGCATCAGGCTTTGACGCGACCATCTTTGCGGTTTCAGTTCGTAAGTCAGAGTCTGCGGGCATTGCAAAGGTCGTTTCATGAGCGCCTGCTCCAACACCTTTGACAAAGTCGTCATGCCAACCCTTCCAGAGTGAGCCGCTCGCGCTGTAGACAACTGCAATGTTCTTGAATCGCTTGGCAGACTCTTCGCCCAGCTTTGGCGCTATTTTGTCGCTCGCTGGCATAAGTTGGAACACCGTATCGTTCTCATGAAACTGTGACTCCCCGAGCGAGAGCATGAGCATTTTGTCTTCTGCTACGACGGGCTTTAATACTTCAAGTATGGGCGCACTCACGGCTATCAACGCGTCGACGTTGTCAATGTTCTTTAATTTTTGATATGCAGTAAGTCCGGTTCGCGCTTCGTACTTATCATCCTCAAAAATGAGCCGCACCGTTTGCCCCTTTGCTGCAAGGTCTTCTTGCGCCATCAGCATTGCATTTCGCTCAGACTCACCAAGAAAGCCATATTGGCCCGAGAGGGGAGCGATAACCCCGATAGTAATTGTTGATGGTGTGCCTGGACTTGTGTTCGAAAGCGCGAAAATGCTCAGCGCGATAACTACAAGAACTCCGACACCTATTAGTATTTTATTCATATGTTCACTGTATTGTGTTCAGGGATTCGTAGCAGCAAATTTATACCATTTCTGCTGCGCCACGTATAAAGTAAATATTTATAAGAAACAATGTCGCAAAATGCGACATTGTTTAGAAAGACTGGTATGCTTGAAGGGTGAAAGATACAACCAAAAGAGCAAAGACACTAGGATTTACAAACCTTGAGTCGCTGCTCTACGACGCTCTGACGAGCGATCCGCAAGGCGTTGTTGGCCTTGCAAACAGTGTGGATCGCCCGCACACCTCGCTGTATCGGCCACTCGCTGCACTCAAGAATCGCGGACTCGTCGAGGAGGTTAGACATGGAAGCAGAAGTAGGTGGCGCAAAGTGGCACAAGAATCGTTGATTTCATCGCTCGGCTCAGTACTGTTTACCGGCCTCACGGCTACGAACACGGGCCAGCCGCTCCACCCCGAGTTCTTCCTCCACACGGGCCGCGATGCGCTGGTGCAGATATATTTCTCAATTTCTGAACAGAAGAAAATTCGCTTCTCGGGCATTCAGCCTAACAAGTCAATTGCCGCGACCCTTGACGTGCTAACTACTGAGGAGCTTATACGAATCAATTCCAATATCAAGAAGAATGAAATTATTGTTGAAGCACTCCTCCAAGAGGATGTCGTTTCATTTTATGCCGCAGAGTTAAAAAAACGTGGAATGCCGGAAAAGAAAATTTTTGAATCTTTTGGTGGACGCGCAGCCGACACGACATACGTACCTAAGGAGTACATAAACTTTAATTCTGAAATAATATTTCTCCCAAAAGTTGCGTACATTATTGACTGGGCCAGCCTCACTGCCGTCGAGGTGCGAAATCGAGAAACTGTCGGACTCATCCGCGATTTATTTGCACTTGCAAAATCATTCGGCACCAAGACCGACCAAAACAAACTCTTAAGAGAGTTTTCGAGCTGAAACCCGCGTTCAAGCGATCTTGCTCCAAAGGTTCTTAAACAACTCGCGTGCGCTGTCGTTACTAGGGCAGCGTATTCCAAAGGCCTAAGAAAAATTTGCGCATATTGGTGGTGTATACAGCATCACGCATCTCGACCAAGTAGTGTGGCTTCTGCCGCGTGATAACCATGATTGAATAGTCGCCTGAGATCCACTGACTCGCAGAGAAGTCGGTGACCTCTGCCCAAAATTTAATAGTGCGCGAGCGCAGTTTGTTTTGTTTCATCGTGCGTTCAATGTCGGTATCATTTGAAAGAAGACGCGCATCGACAAAATCGCTTCGTTTTGTGCACCACTCGACCCACTTTTTATATGGCTCATGTTCTACGAACGAGTGGTCTTGAAATCCGACAAAGGTTCCATCATGCTCATGCGCGCTCTTAAACCACGTTGACCCTTGCGCATAGAGGTACTCTTCGACTTTGTTCTCGCCCTCAATAAATTTGATTTTTGGAATCGAATACGATTTTGATTGCGGTATATCGCGAAGCAACTTCGACAACTCGTCTATCAGTTCTTCCTTTTGTGCAATGGCATGTCGCTCTCGCTTAGCGATTTTGCTGAGATCCTCTGGTGGGATCGGAGAAACATAGATAAGTCCCTTCGACTCGTCAATTTGAACAAACCCCTTTTGTTCCAGTTCGTGGCACAGGCCATAGACCGTAGTGCGGTGGAGGTTAGTGAGCTTGGCTATTCTGGCTGGGGTCAACTTTCCGCTCTCAAAGACCGCAGTATAGACGGCTATTTCTTTAGGTGAGAGTCCTAAGGACTGAAGTACGTCTGCAATCATAGATGTAGCATATCATATTTGTCGGAAAAATATAGACATAAATATGAGCTTTAAAATAAGCTTATTCTATATAAATTAGCTAAAAAGACTATAAATATTCGACCCCGGAGGATGGGTATGTCAAGATTGGTATGTATGAAAAACCTTATTATAAGCGGCGCTTTAGCTGTAGCGGGCATTAGTCTTCTCGGGTATGCAGTTTTTGGGCAGCAAGTTGATACGACCAGAGAGACAATACAGATTGGAGTAGTGTACGGACTTACAGGTCCAGCAGCGTCATGGACAGACTACGGCAAAAAAGCTCTTGAGATGGCAGTGGAGGAAATAAATGCAGGAGGCGGAGTGGGTGGAAGAATGCTTGTGCTCGTTATTGAAGATAGCAAGACAAACCCCGCATCATCTGCTAGTGCATTTCAAAAGCTTATCGATGCCGACAATGTTGACGTAATCGTTGGCGACGTGTGGTCGTTTATCACTAATCCACTTATTTCAATTGCGGATAACAAGAGGGTCGTGCTGATTTCTCCAACAGTCATGGACAAATCGATCGAAGGTGAAAGTGATTACTTCTACACTCTGGGGCACACGGTAGGTGGGGAGGCAGACGCAGTCCGCACATTTTTTGATGTGAATAGTGAGATTAAGACTGCCTCAATTCTTTGTTGGAATGATGCATGGGGCAAGGCACACTCAGTTATTTTTAGAGAAATTGCAGCTGAAAAAGGTGTGCACATTGTCGGTGAGGAGTGCACCGGAGATTTTGCATCGGACTACCGCACTGAAATGGGCAAAATAAAAGTTCAAGACGCAGATGCACTGCTTCTCACCGCGTCGTACCCTGATGTCGCACTCCGTGCATACACAAACCTCGAGATGACGCAAAAAGTTCTTACACTTTATATTGCTGACGCAGTTGAACTTCGTGACATGCCCCGCGCTGACGCACAGAATGTATGGTTTATCGACTGGATGCCCAGCGATGGCTTTGTTGAAAAGTTTAAGGCGAAGTACGGAGTGTATCCAATTCTTGAGGCGCAGAATCACTACGACGTTGTCTATGCGATAGCGCATGCGTTAGAAAATAATCCAGACAGTATTGTTGAAGGATTGAAGACGGTAAAGTTTGAGGGCGTAGATGGTGTTATCGACTTTGCTCAAGGCGATAACATAACGGTAAACAAATCACAGGCAAAACTGTATCGAGTAAACCTTGAAAATGGTTACACAGAAGTAAAATAAAAAAACCACGCTTTATGGGGGGGTTTTTCTAATGATGCGACCAAGAGTGATTCACCCTCCTATCTCTTTCTTCGGTGGAGCTCTTGTTCGATAACTCTTTTGTCTTCGGGAGGAAATACTACTGGAGTCTTTTTTAGGTCAGTCATTCATCCGTCGAGCATTGCCTGAAGCACTTCAGGAGAAGTCATGGGAAGGAGGTTAATGGCGAAAAAATAACTTCCTCCTTCCATCTTTCCACTGAGGAAGCTTTTCTGAACTTTCTCTGGCATGAATTGCAGAATAACTGCATCCACAACGGATGTCAAATTATAGCTACACTAACTACCAACGGCACTTAGCGGCCCAGGGTGGCGCATAAGCCCAATAGCTGCATAAATAAATGAAACCGTAACCGCAAGTGATGCAGCTGCAACCGGACTGAGCAGGGCCACCCACGGTGAGGCTAATAGCAGGCTAATAAGTGCGATACCGACATGAACAAGGTAGGGGCTATTACCTTCATGATCGAGAGCTCTCCGAATGCTTTCACGTGATACCATATGTTTTATATTAGTAAGTAACTAATAACTTCAAGGGCAAGCTCCCCTGATTAGCTACTCACACTACTCAGCAAAAACAAGATGAGGTACGCTAGCTCACGTGGTTGTGGCCTTCATGAACATGATCGGCCGGTTCTTCTTTTGGTTTTGGGGTGGTGACGCCGAGTGCATTCCATATTTTTTCGCGGATAGAAACTTCTGCGGCATACGAATGCGCACGATCAGAAGGGACTCCTTGCGCTTGGAGTACATGCGCGAGTTTATGCACCTCGGCGTCGTCGGGTGTTAATTTCTCGGCTTGTGCAATGCTTGCAAAGACAAGGTCGAGTGCGACACGTTTTTCTGCGTGCGGCTTCAACTCGTTTTTTATTGCATCTTCTGCTTTGTTAGCGGCCTTTAGATACTCATTCCATGGCATGCCTTGCTCTGACACTTCTCGCTTTGTCTGCTCGAGCATGCCCACAAGCTCGTCTTCAATAAGCACGAGCGGGATATCGCATTCTGCGGATTTCAAAAGTGCTTCGGCGACTGATGAACGCTTTCGCTGATCGTCGTGGCCGGCCACCGCTCGCTCTGCTTCGGTGTCGAGAAAGAGCGAAAGCGCGGCGACGTTCTCCATGCCGATTTTTTTAACATCATCATCGGTGAAATCAGACGTGTCAGCTTTGCCCACCATGGCGCGCGCCTGCGCGTCCAAGGCTTGGCGCGTTTTCTGCCTTTCTTCTTCAATTTTTAACGGTTCGAGTGCAGCGATAGTTTTTTTTGCAATACTCCGGTAGTTTTCGATCTTTGCGCTCGGACGTTTGATCACTACCACCTCAAACGGCACATCAGCATTATGCGTTCCAACGTTCAGCAGTATTGATGGAGCAAGGAAGGGGATAATATTATGCTCCTTGAGCATGTCTGCAAGGCGTGTCTTGAGTGCATCTTCCGCCGCCATACGCCAGAGTGAGCGTTCGCCGTACGCCTCTATAACACGCTCGCGTGGCGCCTTACCTTTTCTAAACCCGGGCAGGTCCGCCTCTTTAATCGCTTCTTCCACCGCAGGGCCAAAATGCTTTTGAATCTCGTCAGTCGCGAGCGTGCCTGTCAGCACCACCTCGGCGTGAGGGTTATTTTTTATTTCTGTTTTCATGGATTACTTCGCAAACTTCGCTGTGTACAAGTCGCGTGACTTTTTGAAGGCTAGCTTAGCATCTGCTGCTCCTTTAAATCCGTTGATCACGACCTCGTCTCCCTTTATCTCTTTGTAGGTTTCAAAGAAGTGTTGGATTTCTTTTATCGTGTGTGGATTGATGTCTGTAAGGTCATGCACGTTCTCCCAACGTTTATCTTTAACCGGTACCGCGATGACTTTGTTGTCTTGCTCTCCGGTATCAATCATCTCCATGAGGGCCACGGGGCGCGCCCTCACCAAGATGCCGGTCGGGATAGGGAAGGATGCAAGAAGAATAACGTCAAGCGCGTCGCCGTCGTCCCATAGTGTCTGGGGGATAAATCCATATTCACAAGGGTACGCCGCCGCAGAGTAGTTTGCACGGTCGAGCGCGATGAGCCCGGTCTCTTTGTCTATCTCGTATTTGTTTGAAGACCCCTTTGGGATTTCGATGATGACGTTAAACTCATTCTCGCTCCCCGCTTCAATGTCATGCCACAGATTCATCTTTGTTTTCGTTAGTTGCATCTACTAATGGTGCTTCTTCAACTGGCGCCTCATCTATTGCTACCTCCTCTTCAGATTGTACATCTTCAACGGGGGCAACTTCTTCTGCTGGCTTGTCAGACTTGATATCTATCGCCCAGCCGGTGAGCTTTGCGGCGAGGCGAACATTCTGTCCGCCGCGGCCGATCGCGAGTGACTGTTGATCCGCTGATACTTCTACTGATGCACGATGTGCCGCTTCGTCGAGTGTGACTGACAGCACTTGTGCAGGAGCGAGCGCCTCTTCGATAAAGCGCGCCTGATCCTCGCTGTACTCGATGATGTCGATACGCTCGCCGCCAAGTTCAGACATGACGGTGTTCACACGAACGCCGCGTTGTCCAACGAGAGTGCCGATAGGGTCGATACGTACATCAGTTGATGCAACTGCAAGCTTGGTGCGGCCGCCGGCCTCGCGGGCTATAGCTTTAATTTGTACTGTGCCGGCAAGAAGTTCTGGCACCTCCATTTCAAAAAGCTTTTCCAAAAACTTGGGGTGTGCACGAGAGAGGCGGAGGTACACGCCACGCATGCCTTCTTCTACAGAGAAGAGGTACGCACGGATGCGCTCGCCAGCGCGATAGCGCTCGCCGGGGATTTGTTCGTGGAAGGGCATGATGCCGGTCGCGCGACCAAGGTCGATGTACAAGTTACCGCGCTCGGTGCGCTGCACGATGCCGTTCACGATGTCACCCTCTTTGCCGCCGTACTCTTGTACGACTGATGCACGCTCTGCTTCGCGGATTTTCTGCATGATGACCTGTTTTGCTGTTTGTGCGGCGATGCGTCCAAAGTCGGTTCGCTTTTCAAGCGGGAAAATAATTTCATCGCCAAGCATTGCTCCTCGCTTAATCAGCTTCGCGTTATCAATCAGAATGTGTTTTTCTTCGTTGAAGTAGGGGAGCTCGCCCTCGGGAGTTTCATGGTGTCCGTGTTCGTGCGTCTCGGCGATAACCTCGCCGTCTTTAGGCATGCGCACACTCGTGTCGTCGACCACCGTTTTGATTTGGTAGAATTCAACGTCACCCTTCTCAGTGTCAAAGTGCGCGCGGACGACTTGGTCGCGCTTTCCAAACTCACGTTTATAGGCAGTGGCGAGTGCCGCCTCGACGGCCTCGACCATACGCTCCCTCGGGATACCTTTTTCGTCGGCCATCTGCTCGATGACGAGATTCAATGTTTTTAGATCAAATTCCATATTGTGTTGTTATTGGGTGTGTAATGTAATAAAAGAAAAGAGCCCGCGATGCGCGGACCCGGGTGCTCTGTCAATGCGGTCTAACAGAGCGGTAACTGACCTTTCTATAGTAGTCCACAGACGAGGAAAAGTCAATGAAGCCGCAGGTATACTGGTGGAGTAATCACTCACAATATATGGCTCTTGGAAAACAAAAAAACCCCACTGAAGTAGAGCCAAAGACGGAGTCAGGGCATGATAACTCTTCAGGAGTGGCTGCAGAAATTAAACTCGCGGCTCCTGCAGCGGCAGCGTCTCATGACGTCCTGGCACATGCGCGTGACGCGATGGTTGAGGCGGGTATGATTAAGCATGAGACAGACGAAGTGCAAGGAGAAGCGACTCCAAGTAACGGGGAATCCCCAATAACGGGACATGAGACCAGGGCTGCAAACGGTCCGATCGGTGAAGATCCACTCAAACCGATGTATGTTCTTGCACTTGATAAAAAACCCGTCGATGTGGTGCTCACGCCGATGGAGGGAATGAGAAGAGGATTTGAATGGGTGAGTGACCGCCTGAGTGATTTTATGGATTGGACAGGGGGCTCGCCAGTAGCATTTTTTGGATGGCTCGCGGCGTCAGGATACCTCGCCTACAGTTTTGTGGCGCCCTTTTTAGCCCCATTTGTCGCCGGTACGATTGTGGAGGGGACCAGCGCACTGATACTGTCGTTATTTGCAACTTTTGTTGGTGTTCCTGTTGCGATAGCCGTCGGGCTTCTTGCCCTTGGTGCGGCGGGTGGCGCCTTGTGGGGTTATCTTCGTAGAGGTAAAAAGCTAAAAAACTAGCCAGTGCGAGCGAGTGATATAATCGACACATGAGACGAATAATTCGAAGTCCAGATGGAGGGCAGGCAGCAGATGAAATTAATGACGCAGAGGTCAGCGCAGAAGTTGAAGTAAAGCCGATAGAAATAAAACGCGCGAGTCCAAAAAGTGCTCCCGCTGAGACTCATGTTGATACGGGACCGGTAGAGCCGGAAGCTGCAGCAGGCGGTATGCAAGACGCGGAATACGAAGCGGCTCGTCTTGCGGACGAAGCGATGCGTGCAATGGGTGAAGAAGCCCCAGAGCAAACCGAACAGAAAAAAGCATTTGCAGGTGATACCAGCGCATGGCAGGTGCGGACTGCAGCTGCTCATCGGCCCTGGCAGACCCCAGAAGGCAAAAGGGATAATCTACCAGGATTAAAAATTGCTTTTGAGTCGTTAATACTTTCGCTGCTTGCGGGCGCTGCCGTCGGTGTTGGTCTTAGCTTGGCGGGCATGCTGACGATTGCCGCAGTTACTTTTGGGTTGGTCGCGATCCCTGTTACTTTTATTGCATATATGTTGGCGCGTTGGGGGTCTCGTTAATGCAACGCTATATTTGTTTAAAACGCTCGTTGTTTTGATGTTACATTATAAGAATGCAGGTCGCTGACAGCGATTTAAAAAAGTTTATACTCGCCTCGGGGCTGATTAGTCGCGCTGACGTTGACGCAGCAGAGGAAGAGGCGAAAGATAAAAAAACACCCCTCAAGGATGTATTGGTGAATCGCGGCTCGATTGGTGCGGATGATGTGCGACGTATCCTCGCGCACGTAATGGGTATCCCTTTTATTTCGCTCACCAATACTAAGATTGATGTATCAGTGCTGACGTTGATCCCTGAGCCCATCGCCCGCACACACAATATTGTCGCGTTTAAAAAGAATGCCGACTCGCTTGAAGTCGCCATGCTCGATACGAGCGACCTCGAAGCGATCAATTTTATAAAAAAGAAAGTCGGATTAAAAATAGTCCCACGACTCACCGACATCCAATCGATAAAAAATGTATTGGTGCAGTATCAAAAGTCACTCAAAGATGAGTTTGGCGATATCATCCGCGCAGCGGCGCGTGACGTCGGCACGGTCACCGACGACAAAGGACTCGCCAAAATGGCAGAGGATGTGCCCGTGGTTAAAATCATGGACACGCTACTGCGCCACGCAATCACCCAGGGCTCGTCCGACATCCACATAGAACCGATGGAGGATAAATTGTTGGTTCGCTTTCGCATCGACGGACTGTTACACGACGCGATGGAGCTCCCGTCGACGCTCACGCCCGCCCTCACCGCACGTATTAAAGTGTTGAGCCGACTGAAGCTCGACGAAAAGCGCCTGCCGCAGGACGGCCGCTTTAAAATAAATGCAGACGGCGAAGAAGTGAGTTTTCGTGTGTCAGTACTCCCAACCTACTATGGAGAAAAGACGGTGATGCGTATTTTGCGCGAGGGTGGTGGCGGCTACACGCTCGAGTCACTGGGTTTTCATGGGGCCGGACTTGATCGCATTCACGACGCGACACGACAATCAACTGGCATGATACTCGTCACGGGGCCGACCGGTAGTGGTAAAACGACCACGCTCTACACCGTGCTCGATATTGTAAACACGCCTGACGTGAATATCTCGACGATTGAAGACCCGATCGAGTATCAAATGCCGCGCGTGAATCAGACACAGGTGCGACCCGACATCGGCTTTACGTTCTCACAAGGACTTCGCGCTCTCGTGCGTCAGGACCCAGACATTATTATGGTCGGTGAGATCCGAGACGGCGAGACAGCAAGCTTGGCGGTGAACGCAGCGCTCACCGGGCACCTCGTGCTGTCGACCGTGCACACTAATTCTGCCGCGGCGACCATTGCACGTCTGATGGACATGGGTGTCGAGCCATTTCTTCTTGTTTCGACACTCCGCGTTATCATCGGTCAACGGTTAGTGCGAAAACTCACGGGCGACAAAGAAGAGTACACCCTGAGCGCTGCAGAAATAGCAGAACTTGAAAAAAAGATGGACATCACGCGCGTTGTCGATTCTCTGCGCGCCGAGGGGCACATCCCAAAGTCTGGCACCATCAAGGATGCAAAATTTTGTCGCCCTAAGGCTGGCGTTGATTCTGAAGATGGCTACAAAGACCGCGTGGGCATCCATGAGATTCTCGCGGTGTCACACGGCATTCGCGATTTGATATTGAAGGGGACACCCGCCGACGATCTTGAAGCTGCAGCAAAAAAAGAAGGCATGCTCACCATGCTTGAGGACGGCATTTTTAAGGCAGCGACCGGCGTCACGACGATCGAAGAAGTGTTCCGCGTGGTAACTGAGTAATTTTTGTGCGTGTTAAACGGCAGAGTGGTATACTCTTTGCATGCATAACAGACCAACGCATTTTGAGATACATGCGAGCGAACCAGAGAAATTAGCAGAATTTTATCGAACCGTTTTTGGCTGGGAGATAACCAAGTGGGAGGGAGGACAAATGGAGTATTGGATGGTGATGACCGCACCAAAAGACTCGACCGAGCCCGGTATTAGCGGTGGCCTCGTCCGACGAATGGGTAAGGCACCTGTCCAGGGTGCTCCTGTCAACGGGTTTGTGGTGACCATACAGGTTGATAATTATGATGCTATTCACGATAAAATTATGGCAGCGGGTGGAACGGTTGCTCTTCCCAAAATGGCGCTCGTCGGTATGGCGTGGCAGGGATACTATCTCGACCCCGACAACAATATTTTAGGTCTTCACCAGGCAGATCCAAACGCAAAATAAAACATTCGTTCGAGTGGTACACTGAAAATACCTATGAGCAAAAGTTCTCTGTACGTGAGGACACTCGGCGCACCGCTTGTTCTTGAGCATGCAGAACGCCGGTACGAACTCACCATCCATGACATTCCAAATGATGAGCGCCCGCGCGAGCGTTTAGTCAGTCAGGGAGCCAAACATCTTTCAACAGTTGAACTTCTGGCGGTTGTCCTCACTACCGGCACGACAAAAGAGGGAGTACTTACTATGGCGAACCGCATTGTGCAAGAGTACGGTGCACGGAGTCTTGCATCACAGCGCGATCCACGCTCACTCGCGGTTGATCTCGGTATCCCTTTGGGTAAAGCGGCACAAATTGTTGCATGTGCAGAGCTTGGGCGACGGTTTTTTGCAAAAAATGAAAATGGTACACCAACCATTAGGACTCCACGTGATGTCTTTGAGCATACACGTGATATGCAGATGCTCACCAAGGAACACTTGCGCGGCCTCTACTTAAACAGTCACTACAAACTTATTCATGATGAAGTTATTTCGATTGGGACAATTGATACTAGTCTAGTCCATCCGCGTGAGGTGTTTAAACCGGCGATCGAACATGCTGCAGCAGCAGTGGTCTTGGTGCACAATCACCCATCAGGGATTACTGACCCGTCTGCCGCAGACCTTGCGATCACTATGCAACTGATTGAAGCAGGCAAGCTTATTGGCGTCCAGTTGATTGACCACGTGATTGTGACCAAAGATGAATTTGCAAGTATCCCCTCCTCGTATACAACATCATGAGCGACGCTTCCGCCACTTATTGTATACTGCCAGTGACGTGGGTTGTGCAAGATGCTCCACAGGCCGATGATGGGCTTCGACTCGCTTTCCATCTTAAAAGCGGCGATTATTTTGGGGTGCTAGCTGCGGCACTTGGGTTTGTTGAGGAACGCCTACGTGGTTGCGTCGAGTCCGAGCATGATCCTGAACTTCAGTTGGTCAAAAGGATGCACACTGACCTCGTCCGTCTTCATAAAGGGTACCGTATCGAAAAAAGGGATCAGTAACAATTCATCAATGTACTCGCGCCTTTCTCGCCAAACTCGTTAAAAGAAAAGTAGAAGATTTAGGAGATCTCGTCCCGCTAAAAGATTTGTTTGTAGGAGGAGTTGATGGGCGTAATGTTATTAGAATGATAGTGGTCCACGGGTATGGAAGCAGACATGTCCATGGAATGGTTCGACGTTCTGGGCGAACTGGAAGACATGCAGTCCACACGCAGCGAGAGATCCACAGATAATTTCTCCTGTCCCTCGCGGAGGATGGCGATCATACAATCCTCCTACAAAGTGGCCCCCGCGTGTTGACGATTCTGGACGAAGAAGATACGAATACAACGCGCCATAATCGCGCGACTCAAGACTTATTCTGGCGGAGTGCCAATTTGAAATCCACTTCCCGCGGACTTTATTGTTGGGGTGCCGTGTATAGGTCGCCACAATCCTCGGATCCAGTGGAATGGACCAAAAGATATCTCCTTTTTAATGCTTTCTGCAAAGAATTCTGGTTCAAGTTTTTTCTCGTCATAGCCGAGAACGAATATGCGTGCATTCATCGGCCCCGGCTTTTTTGTGGTTGCGCCATGGTCAGCGATTACAATGAGCGGATCCTTTTGTGAGCGGGTTACCCGAAAATAACCAACTCGATGCTGCTGTGGTCCTGTACGATGTATAATCGCAATCTTTTCATTTTTTGGTGTGCGTTCGTTTGGACCAAGGCGTTTTGGATAGAGGCCGGTCTCAATTTCTTGAACTGTTTCAGTTGCGTTTGGAAGATTGTGCCCCCACCTAACTACTACGCGTCCCGCAGATGTGTCGTGGTCTTCTCCTTTAACGAGCCGCAAGAGAGAGCGATGAATATTTACTTTGTGATACTCAGACATGGTGCAATCCTACATGAGCGCGATTAAAAGTCAATTTTTGCACGCTATACTTTTAGTATGGCGAAATATGCGGTGGTCGCAGCCACCAAAGATGGTGAGCAGTATAACGAAGCAGTAGAGGCGAACGATAAGTTTGATGTCTACCGTATCATACGGAGTCGCGGTGATCGCGTTATCAGCATGGCAGAAGAGGGAGGCGGGTGGTCGTTGAAGATGATCACCGATCTGTTTTCGCAGGTGTCCGCTGATGAGCGCGTCGTGTTTGCACGAAACATGGCAGCGATGATCGACGCGGGGCTCACGGTTGCGCGTGCCTTGTCGGTTATGGAGCGACAAACCGCGTCAGCTCGACTGCGTACCGTCGTCGGGCAGGTTATTTCTGATATTAATGAGGGTTCCACGCTCTCGGCTGCGTTTGGTAAGCACGGTGATATCTTTTCGCCGCTTATGGTGTCGATGACGAGAGCAGGGGAAGAATCTGGCACTTTGGCGCAGTCACTCCGCGTCGTTTCAGAGCAGATGGAGCGATCGAGTAATCTAAGTAAAAAAATACGTGGTGCGATGATTTATCCCGGCATTGTTGTTGCAGCAATGGTGGGTATCGGCGTTCTCATGCTCATTTATGTGGTGCCGACGTTAACCGCGACGTTTAAAGATGTCGGTGCCCAGCTTCCTGCGTCGACGAAAGCGATTATTGCGGTGTCGAATTTTCTCGTCGAGCACACGCTTCTCGCGCTGGTGTTAATGGCTGCGGTGATCGTTGGTGGTGCGTTGGCACTCCGGACCAGGACAGGTAAGCGTGTTATGGACCACGGGGTTATGTATATGCCGATTATACGGCCACTCGTCATTGAGGTGTTTGCAGCGCGCACGGCGCGCACCCTGTCCTCCTTGTTGTCAGCGGGAGTGGACGTGGTGCTGTCCATCGCTATCACGCGTGATGTCGTTAATAACGACGTGTACGGTACGGTGCTTAGTGAAGCAGAGGACGCGGTCGTAAAAGGCGGACAGCTGTCTGCCACCTTTGCTAAGTATCCAAAACTGTATCCGCCCCTCGTATCAGAAATGCTCGTGGTGGGCGAAGAGACGGGGCGTATATCGGATTTGCTTAAAGAATTAGCGACATTTTATGAGGACTCGGTCGAGCGCAAAACAAAGGATTTATCCACGATTATTGAGCCCTTGTTGATGGTGGTGATTGGCGGTGGTGTCGGCTTTTTTGCAGTGTCGATGATTGCGCCGATTTACTCGCTCTCAAACTCTATATAGATGAACGAGCGCGGGATGACATTGATAGAAGTTGTGGTGGGCGTTGCACTCATCACGATTGTTTTTATGGGTATTTTTACTGCGTTTCAACTTTCGGTTGATCTCGTTTTTTCTACAAAAGCAAAGGCGGGTGCGCTCTCGCTTCTTACAGAGAAGATGGAGATTATTCGCTCGCTCCCGTATGACTCACTCGGTACGGTCGGCGGTATCCCCACGGGGAGCATCCCGCAGGTAGCGACATCGTCCTTAAACAATATTCAGTACACCATCACGACGCTTATTCAATACGTTGATGCGCCAGAGGATGGGACGGGCGGCGCCGACACGAACACCATTACTGCGGATTATAAACTCATAAAGATCGAAGCATTTTGGAGCGTTCGTGGCTCAGGAAGAACGACACAGCTGGTGACTCGTGTTGCGCCAACGGGTGTCGAGTCTCTGACTGCGGGCGGCACGCTTCGCGTAAATGTGTTTGACGCCGCCGGCGCACCGGTGCCGCAGGCATCGGTGCGCATTCTAAACGCGTCAACAACTCCGACGATTGATCTCACGGTTAACGCCGATGACACGGGTGCGGTGATAATCCCTGGCACACCAGTTGCGGCGAATTATCATATCACCGCGACGAAGAGTGGCTATTCGTCTGCGCACACGTACGCGGTGAGCGGTACGGTACCTAATCCAGCTCCAGGAAATGTCGCGGTCGCCGACAAACAAACCACCACTGTTTCGCTTGCTATCGACACGCTCGGGTCACTCGCGGTACACACTATAACTCCCATTTTGGGCGCTACCTCGACCGGTGCATTTGTTGATGCACATTCAGCAACGACAGCACCGTCATACCTAGCGACGTGGGGGTCAGCTTCGTGGGACACAGATGTCGTGCAGCTGTACAGTGCATCAGGTGGTGTGTTGGCACTCATCCCTGATTCTGACGTGCCGGGGAACAGCCTCGGATTAACGTCTCCCGTTTCCTTAACCAATCTTTCAACAACAACATACCCAGCGCTCGTTCTTGTTTCTTCGACTTCGACTGCATGGACTTTGACGTACACTGCCGGTCCCACACCTGTGCCATCAGTCCCGCTCGTCATTACCTCATCAAAAACGATTGGCACAGACGGCAGCGGTCAGCCGGTCGCTAAGTATACCGCTGGCTCATCGACTGACAGCAGCGCCGACTGGATTGAAGATCCTATTGAATGGGATGCATACGACGTGGCGCTGGGGAGTGGCTCCGGCTATGACCTAGCGGGTGTGTGTCCGACCGCACCGTCAGTGTCGCCGGGGGCTCTTACATCAATTACACTGACACTTTTAGAAAACACAACGAACACGCTACGCGTTATTGTCACTGCATCATCGACTGAACTTGATGGAGCCAGTGTACGCATTGAGGGTGTGTCGACCGATGAAACAAAAACTACTTCATGTGGGCAGGTATTCTTTTCTGGTTTGACCTCTGGCACCTACACCGTCACGGTGTCAAAGACTGGATATCAAACAGTCGTCGACAACGCAGTCGGCGTGAGTGGTGTATCACTCTATACTGTTACACTTTCACCATGACCAGGGGACTAACGTATGTAGAGATGCTGGTTGTCGTCATGATCTTTTCTATGGTCATGATCGCGATAGTAAACTCGGTACTCTATTTTTATCGCACGAACAAGTCTTCGATCGAACAGGCATTTCAAATAGAAAGTGCGCGCAAGGGCATCGAGCTCTTGGTTCGTGATGTCCGAGAGGCGTCGTATTCTGACAATGGAGCGTACCCGCTCGTTTCTATGGCATCATCGTCATTGACGTTCTATTCTGATACTGATCGCGACAATTCGATTGAGTTGATTCATTATGAGTTGCAGGGGAAAACCCTTTTGCGTACGGTGACCAATGCCACCGGCACTCCGCCAGCCTATACAGATACCATCGCCACCACGACCATATCAACCAATGTAAGAAATTTTTCAGATAATATATCAGTATTCCAATTTTTTAACGCATCAGGGACTGAGGCGACGAGCTCGGCGAGTCTCGCATCAGTGCTCACGATATCAGTGTCTCTTGTTGTGGATATTACACCGCAGCATGCACCGGGGGAATTTACACTACGCTCGTCTGCAACCATGAGAAACTTAAGAAAACAATGAACAAAGAATCCCGTGCCTATTTTATCGTTCTCGTGCTGGTGTACTCGGCAGTGTTTTTTACACTCCTTTCGGCGCTCACCGGCTTTGTTTTTGTCGAGAAGCGATCGCAGCTGTCCAAAGAGCGACGTGAAGTCGCATTAAATTTAGCTGAGGCTGGTCTTGAATATTATCGGTGGCACTTGGCGCATTGGCCGAGTGATCTTCAGGACGGAACGGGTGCCGTCGGCCCCTATGTACATATCGTTAATGACCCCGAGGGTGGCGAAGTAGGAAACTTCGCACTCACTGTTGGTGGCACTACCGCGTGTGGGCAGATAACCGCAGTACAGATTACTTCAGTCGGGACAGCGACCGCAGACCCTATTTTTAAACGGACGCTCACCGCGAGGTACACGCGCCCATCCGTCGCCGACTATTCACATATCGTGAACGCGAACGTGTGGGCCGGCTCCGACCGTGTTATCAACGGTCCGTATCATTCGAATGGTGGCGTACGCATGGATGGCACACATAACGCTGAAGTCACGAGTGGCGTCGCTACATGGCTGTGCACATCAACATTCGGGTGTTCGCCGTCGGCGACGCACAATGGTGTGTGGGGCGCCGGGTCTAATCCATCGCTCTGGGGGTATCCAAAACCAGCGATAGATTTTAACGGCATATCAGTTGATCTCGTGTCGTTAAAGAATTATGCAACAACATCAGGTATTTATGTGGGGCCATCAAACGGGTATGGATGGAGAGTGACGCTTCGATCTGACGGGTACATGGAACTCCGCAAAGTTGTCGGTGCTATACAGGTGTGGGGATACTCGACTGAGTACGGT
This sequence comes from Patescibacteria group bacterium, assembly GCA_038062735.1. Classification (GTDB taxonomy): domain Bacteria; phylum Patescibacteriota; class Minisyncoccia; order Phycocordibacterales; family Phycocordibacteraceae; genus Phycocordibacter. Next base: position 20,173 of record JBBTWN010000008.1, on the reverse strand, counting down.
TGGCAGCAAGAGCGCACAGTGATGTCGAATGTCCAAGACGAGTCAACCACGATCATCTTGCCGTCCTGTCCAGTTATTTTTGTCGAGGACAATGTGTGGCTTGACGGTGTTGTGTCAGGTAAGGTGACTATCGCCGCCGCAGACGTGACAGGTTCAAGTATCGATCGCTCCATAATCCTTAATGGAGATATTACCTATGCAACGACGGCGTCTGGACTCACCGCGATTGCCGAGAACGACGTGCTTGTCGGCCTTCAAGTGCCAGACGTGATGGCCATTAGCGGAGTCTTTATTGCACAAAAGGGCAGGTTTGGTCGCAATCACTATTGTGAAAGCGACTGCTCGTCTCAATCTGGAAATCAAGGATTGCCAGGTACACTCGATCCCTATGTCACTCGGTCGACCTTAACCACAAACGGCACGGTGGTATCAAATGGTCGTGTGGGCACTAAGTGGATGAGTGGTGGTACATTTCTTTCTGGCTTCGCACAGCGATTTGATAGCTACGATCGCCGGCTAGCGGCGGATCCACCACCGTTTACACCATCAACCTCTGATGACTATAAATTTTTTTTATGGCAGGAACAGAATTGAGCGCGGTACACTATATGTATGCGAGCATTGGTCGTCGGTAATTGGAAATTGTACGTCCCGTCCTTAAAAGAGGGGCGAACACTGTTGCGTGCCATCGACAAGGCACTCCCGCGGCAAATGAAATCAAGGGTGGTGCTCGCGCCCGATGTATCCTTGGCCGTTGCGCTTCGTGCCGTCTACGGCGGTAAACGCTTGTCGTTCGGTAGTCAGTCCTTGGGAGAGGTGTTAGAGGGTGCCCACACCGGTAGCATATCGGGCGCAGTACTTAAAGAATCAGGCATCGAATACGTCATCGTGGGCCATTCTGAAGAGCGTGCGCGCGGAGAGTCAGATCAAGTTGTCGAGCGTAAGGTCCGCGCGGCTCTGAATGCCCGATTATCACCCATCATTTGTATTGGTGAGGAGTCGCGCGATCACGACGGACTCTTTTTCACTCGGCTTGGTGAGATGGTGCAAAGCGCACTCGCGCGAGTTGAACGGGCAGAATTAAAACGCATCATTATCGCGTATGAACCCGTGTGGGCAGTAAGCGCGGCGACCGCACCGCTGCCTCGCGTCGCCTCTGAGGCGATTATGTATATACGAAAAACACTCGCGTCACTGTTTGGCCGCGATGAGGGAGCACGCGTTCGCATTTTGTACGGCGGATCAGTGGATGCTGAGTCAGCGCGAGGATTTATTACTGTTGGTAACGCAGACGGGCTATTGGTAGGACGGCACTCTGTGTTTGCAAAAGATTTTGCGGCGATTGTGCGCGCGTGCGAATAGTATGTCGGTGCGCGGACTCAAGGAACTCACTGACCTTTCTGGCATAGCGGTCATGCTCCGCGCATCTTTGAACGTGCCGGTTGATAACGGCCGGGTGACTGAAACATTTCGAATCGATCAAGCACTAGCCACCATTGAGCACCTCCGATTTCGTGGAGCAAAAACGGTAGTGGTATCGCACATTGGTTCGGATCGAACGCAGTCCTTGCGCCCCGTCGCAGAGTATCTCCGTCGGACACTCCCCATTGGATTTGTTGATGACGTAGTGGGGACACACGCACACGAGGCAGTAGGAAGTATGAAAGATGGCGACGTGCTTATCCTCGAAAATCTGCGCCGTCATGCGGGCGAAATTGACAATGATGAACATTTTGCGCGTCTCCTCGCGTCTCTCGCGCACGTCTATGTAAACGATGATTTTGCATCAGCACACCGTAAACATGCATCCATTGTCACACTACCGACGCTTATGCCCAGCTACGCTGGTCTCACGTTCACGCACGAACTCACACAACTCACGACTGCACGAACGCCCGTCCCTCCGTCCCTCGCTATCATCGGTGGAGCAAAATTTTTAACCAAAGAGCCAGTGATCCGGGCGCTCGTTGAAATGTATGACACGGTGTATGTGTGTGGCGCTCTCGCCAACGATTTTTTACGTGCACGCGGGTTACCGATCGGCACGTCTTTAGTATCGAATGCGACCATCGATGCAAAAATCCTTAATCATCCGCGCATCGTGCTGCCCGTAGATCTTACTGTGCAGTCTGATGGGGAAAGGGTAGTGCGTGACATTGCTGATGTCGAGGCGCAAGATTATATCGCTGACATAGGGCCAAAATCACTCGCCGAACTTGCACATCTCGTAACAGGAGCAAAGACCGTTTTGTGGAATGGACCGTTGGGTAACTTTGAAATGGGATTTAGAGAGATGACCGAGGCGGTGGCGAAGCTCATAGCAGAATCGCCAGGCACGTCATGTGTTGGAGGTGGCGACACCATCGCGTCCATCCAAAAACTGGGTCTGAATAACAAATTTGAATTTTTATCGACTGCGGGTGGCGCCATGCTCGATTTTATGGCATACGGCACCCTTCCTGGCATTGAGGCATTGGAGAAATCAGCTAGACTGTAAGCCGTCCTACCCAGAACTGAACAAGTGGCGTATAGTAATGTCTCATGGAGACCGAAAAGTCAAAAGAAGTAGCTGGCCGCCTTACGCTTTTGCGGCACTACTTAAAGAATATGGGCCTCACTGTGTTCAGTATTGAAAACTCCGATCCTGTGCTCTATGCGCGGGCTCTTGAGCTGGGTGGTGTCCCAAGTAAAAAGACCGATATAGAGACAATGTCGCGCAAATCGGGCGTCTCGCTAAAGGCGCTTCGTGCAGTGCGGGTTGTAGATAAGCGGGTTGGAGCTGAATTGACACGGCTGTCGCGCAGGGTTACTTATTTCAATAGTCAGCTTCCTAAAGACGTAGAAAAGGCAGGAAAAATATTGGATCGCGATATTAAAAGGGCTGCGTTTCTTGCAGAGGGTGTAGCGCAACGTAAGGCTCGGCAACATGCAAATAATAAAATACGCAAAACGGGAGCAAGCAATGAGCGCAAGCGCTATTGCAGAACGTGTACTAGGGTCGAAATAGGAAGTGATCAAACACAGTGCGCTGGTTGTGCGCAGAAAAACGTGCCGGCGCGTGCTTAACGAGCGCATGCTAGGCTTGAGTGATGAATCCTTTGATACAACGTCTATTGGGGGAGCGGGGGGTTACTGACGTCGATGCGTTTCTAAACCCGCAGTACGACACGCGGCGCGACCCGTTTTTGCTCCGCGACATGGACATCGCAGTCGCGAGAATCTTGAAGGCAATAAAGAAAAAAGAAAAAATAGCAGTCTGGCACGACTATGACTGCGACGGCATACCGGGAGGCTCACTCTTGTCAGATTTTTTTATGAAAATTGAGTATCCGGCGCGTCTCATGGTGGCGGAGCGAAACGAGGGCTATGGACTAAACGAGGCGGGCATACGCCTATTGGCTGACGAAGGTGTTTCAGTGCTTATCACGGTCGACTGCGGTATCACTGACAATGTTTGTGTTGCGCTCGCGCAGTCGCTTGGCATAGATGTTATCGTCACTGATCACCATCTGCCGCAGAACGAACTGCCACCCGCTATCGCCGTTATTAATCCACACCGCACCGATGACACCTATCCAGAAAAAGTTTTGTGCGGCACTGGCGTTGCGTTTAAATTAGTTGAAGCGTTGATAGCAAACGGAGATTTTAATCTGCCTGAGGGCTGGCAGAAGTGGCTACTGGATTTAGTCGCGCTCGCGACGGTCGCCGACATGGTGCCGCTCACGGGCGAAAACAGAACATTAGTGAAGTTTGGGCTCGATGTGATGCGAAAGGGAAGGCGGAAAGGTCTCGTCGCGCTTTTAAAAAAAGAGCGCGTACCGTTTAAAGATGTTGTCGAGGATGATATCGCATTTTCTATTGCACCAAAAATAAATGCAGCGAGTCGCATGGAGTCGCCACGGCTTGCAGTCGAGCTATTAACAACGACTGATGCGGCTCGTGCTGATGAATTAGCGAATAAACTTATCGCGCTCAATAAAGCAAGAAAGCTTGAAGGCGCGCGTGTTGCAAAAGATGTAAAACACCGACTCTCCGGCATGCAGATGGGCGACATTATTGTTATGGGTTCGAGCGAGTGGCGGCCGTCTCTTCTTGGTATCGCAGGAAATAATATTGTTGAAACGTATGGAAAGACGGTGTGTCTCTGGGGTAAGGACGGCGACCTTATTAAAGGTTCTATCCGTGGGAACGGAAGAGTAAATGTCGTCGCCCTTATGACTGGCGCGCGTCGTGCGTTCACTGACTTTGGCGGGCACGAGTCGTCTGGCGGATTTTCTACAACGACAGAGCTTATACATTCGCTCCCTCTGGCTCTTGAAGAAGCGCTCCGCACGAGCGCGACGCTCGTTGTGGAGGAGAGCACAAAAGTACACGACGGCGTACTGACACTCGCCGAGGCGTCTCAGACAACGTACGATGCGCTTCGTCTCATGGCGCCGTTTGGGATGCAGAATCCAAAACCAATATTCAGGTTTGTAAACGTTCGTGTCGACCGCGTGCTGTTGTTTGGTAAGGCAAAAGAGCATGCGCGTCTTGCGCTCTCTGACGAAAGTGGGGCATATGGTGAGGCGATGTCCTTCTTTTTTCACCGTACACCCTTTAGGGACACCATCGATCTTCTCTCCTCTGGTGACATCGTCACGCTCGACGCCGCCCTCGACCGCTCGTTCTTTGGCGGCCGCCCCTCCTTGCGCCTGAGGATAGAAAATCTTTCAATATGAAAACATTTTTTATTGTGCCGGGATTTAAGATGGGTCCAAAAAGTAGACAGTTCACTTGGCTAAGCACTTTCTTAAAGCAAAAGGGATTTAAGGTAGTTGTTGCACCAATTACGTGGACAAGGCGAACAAATGAAGAATGCGCCGAGGAGTTTGTTTCGATTTTCAATAAGGATAAAACAGCAGCAAATTATGTACTTGGATTTTCATATGGTGCGGTCATCGCGCTCATGACGGCAAATGCACTGAAACCAAAGAAAATATTCTTGTGCTCCCTGTCGCCTGACTTTAAGGAAGATGTGCCAGCGATGAAAAAATGGATACAAAAATATATTGGTGTTCATAGGTTTAGAGAAGCAAAAGCAAAAAGTGGTCACACCCTTGCAAAATCACTTATGGTTCCGTCAGTCATTTTTTATGGAACTGCAGAAGGTAAGATGTATCCACGAATGGTAGTTCGAGCGCAAGAGACATCTCGGCTAGCAAGACGTTCAAAGTTAGTCGTTGTTCAAGGTGCTCCACACAAAGTTGACCATGTAGCTTATCAGGCGGCTATTCGTAGTGAGTTAAAAGCTCTATAATTTGGAATGTATGAAAAATAAGCTCGTAGTGCATGTGCCGGTGGGGAGTGGAGATAAGATACGGGAGGCGATTGGTGGGGCAGGTGGCGGGAAGATAGGAAACTATTCATTCTGCAGTTTTACGGTGCGCGGTGTCGGGCGGTTTAAACCAGAGGATGGAGCGATCCCCATATCGGCTCGATAGGAAAGCTGGAAGAGGTCGAGGAAGAGCGAATAGAAGTGACCGTGGACGAGGCAGTACTAAAAGACGTTATCGCGGTCATTAAAGCTGTTCACCCCTATGAAGAACCGACAATTGATGTCTACCCGCTAACAGTTACGGGCACTAGTTGACTCGCAGGTTTATTTATGGTATACAATGAATATTAAAGTTAAAAAAAACTATATGGCGGAAGGTAAAAAAATAGAAGGAAAGGGCCGCATTCTAGAGGCTTCGCAGTCAGTTTGGCGTAGCAGACTTGCACATTTTGCACATGGCCTCACACTGAACGTGTCGAGTGCGATTGCAGAGAATAGGAGTAACGATTACAAAAAACCAAAATCTCCTAGTGATGGAGCATGGCGTGCAGCCGGGGTGTTGGTAACATCTGTTGCGCTCGCGATGTTTACTGGGATTGCTTGGCCGGTTTGGGTAGCAGCAAGTTTTGGGGCACTCTATTTTGAGTATAAGAAGCGTTTTGAAAAGTTGCGTAGCGCCACGGCGCCACGAGCTGCATAAGTGTATATTTCTTCTCCAGTAGACGTCTACCGAACAGGGGATATACTGTAGCCATGGAACAAAAAACGGGCCAGCCAAAGCGTGGAGATGATACGCCCGTAGAGCGGGGAGAAAAGAAGTTGTCAAAGTACGAACAGGCGTTAGCGAGAAATCCAGGACTCGCTGCGATTCTTGATTGGGAGCTTGATGGTAATGACGCGTGGGGTGGGTACGGCCACTAAGCATGAAAATATTTGTTGCACATTCAAGCAGTTTTGATTTTAGAAAAAAGTTATATGAGCCCTTGCATGCATCGGCGCTGAATACGGTGCACACCTTTATTTTCCCGCAGTCACACGGCGCCGAAAATGTAACCCCAGAGCTGATTAAAAGTTGTGATGCACTTATCGCCGAGGTGTCGATGCCGTCGACGGGGATGGGGATCGAGCTTGGCTGGGCCGATGCATTCAAGGTGCCCATCCTCTGTATCCACGAGAGTGGCACGAAATTCTCTGACTCTATCCACCATGTCACCAAAAAGGTCATTGCATACGATGGGTCACACGACATGGTGCGAAAAATCCAACAACACATCACCGAGCTCATAGGGTAGAATGAACGTATGACTAAATATCTTACCTACGCCATTATGGCGATTCTTGTTCTCATCGTCGCTTTTTACGCATTTAATAGCTACATATATAACGAAAAGCAGGGCGACGGAGCATTCTCTGAGTACAGAAGTGGAGTCTATCTGATTAGTGGACAGTCAGTGGTACTTGGTGTCGGCGGTGCACGGTATTTTGGGAACGAAGTGATGGGCGACATTGATGGCGATGGTGACGAGGATGTTGCGTTTCTTATCACGCACGATGGTGGTGGGAGCGGTACATTCTACTATCTTGTGGGCGCAATTAATGATGGTGGAACGTACCACGGCACCAATGCCATGCTCATTGGGGACCGTATTGCTCCGCAGACAACAGAATTTAAAATGCTCTCTGAGCCGTATGGCGCCCGCGTGATTGTTAATTATGCAGACCGTCAGCCAACCGATCCCATGACGGCGCAGCCGTCAGTTGGTAAGTCGATATATGCAAAGTACGACCCTGCGACAAACGACTTTGGCGAAGTGGTGCAAGACTTTGAAGGAGAGTCACGGTAGCCGTTGGTATGAAAGCACAGCGCGCAGCTGATGCGAAAAAGTTTGAAGACATACCGAATGTGGGGCCGCGCATCGCGCGTGATTTTAGGACGCTCGGGTTCAGTCGTCCTATGGACCTGAAGGGTAAAGACCCGTTTATGTTCTACAAAAAGTTGTGTACAAAGACCAAAACTCGTCATGACCCATGCCTGTTGGACGTCTTTATGAGTGTCACTGATTTTATGAACGGTGGCATAGTTCGTGACTGGTGGTACTACACTCCCAAACGTAAAAAGTTGCACCCAACTATTTAACATCTAATCATTGTCTATGACTGAAACACAAGAAGAATTTAAGCTCAGCGCCGCCGACCTCGTCGCCAAAGTAAAAGAACTAATCGCCGCAGGTAACGCCCGTCGAATTATTATTAAAAGCGAGACGGGGACATCTTTGCTTGAAATCCCATTGACGCTTGGTGTTGCGGGTGCGACTGCCTTAGCGCTTCTGACACCCGTTTTGGCCGCTGTAGGCGCTCTCGCTGGTGTCCTGACCAAGTGCAGCATCATTGTGGTTAAAAACGTTCCGGAGCCCGAGGCTCCGCAGGAAGAAATAAGAGGAGAATAGCTCGCGTGATACACTGATGTTCTATGACCACATTTTCAATCAAAGAGGCTTTTACTTTTGGCTGGACAACGTTTAAAAAGAATCCTTGGTTTTTTGCTGGTGTGTCGCTTGTACTTTTGGTCGCATCAATGCTTATCAACTCACTCACGAGTGGCAGGTACGGCATTGAAGGGATCGTCGGTTCTATCATCAGCCTCGCTTTCGGTGTGTTAGTATCTATCGCCTATTCGCGACTGGCGCTTCTTGCGTACACCGATCCTGTGAAAGTGACATGGAAGGATTTGTGGGCACCAGAGCACATACTCAATATGCTCGGTACCACCATATTGCAAGCACTTATCATCGGTGTTGGTTTTATACTTCTCATCATCCCGGGCATTATCGCGGCGCTCCTCCTGTCGTTTGTACAACTTATGGTTGTCGATAAGTCATTGAATCCAATCGAAGCGATTAAGCGGAGCTACCATTTGGCGAAAGGGCACCTACTCCAGCTCTTTTTGTTTGGTTTGTGTGCGATACTCTTAAACATCATCGGGCTCATCGCACTCGTCATTGGTCTTGCCGTAACGATCCCGGTGACGCTATTGTCCTTCGTGTACGTGTATCACAAGCTGAACTCGCTTGAAGGGGCGGAGCTCGGCACAACAGTTGGCTAATGTCCGTTACGATTTTTACAGATGGCGGTGCGCGTGGTAACCCGGGGCCGGCCGGCGCGGGTGCTGTCCTGTACAAAGGAAAAAAAATACTCGCCGAAGTGAGCGAGTACCTTGGGCATCAAACCAATAACTATGCAGAGTACCAGGCGCTCCTCTTGGCGCTCGAAGCGTGCCGCGAGAAGCTTGGCTCGCCGGTGAGAGAGCCCGTTATGATCAAAATGGATTCAGAGCTCATCGTGCGTCAGATGAAGGGGGAGTATCGTGTCAAAGAGCCGACGCTCAAGCTGTTACATGCGGACGCACAGAGCCTTATCCACGAGTCATTTCCAAAGATTGAGTTTATCCACGTGCGGCGTGAGTTAAACGCAGAGGCCGACGCGCTCGCCAATCAGGCGATGGACAGGGGTGAGTAGTGGGCGTACAGTTGTCCAGTGGTTAGACTATCTAAAGTAATTCCTTGGCTGTGCGTGTTCGTACTGGTTGGTGCGGGAGCGTATTCGCTTGTCGCAACTGCGCCGTTTACGCCAGACCTCGATGCGGCAGTAGAGACAAATGCAACCGTTTTTGGTGTAGTCATTGAAGATCCCGACGTGCGAGAAAAAACACAGCTGCTCACGGTCAAAACTGATGTGGGCACAGTACTCGTCCGTACGGATCCTTTCATAGATGTTCAATATGGTGACAGTGTACGCGTCACCGGCACCGTCGAAGTCCCAGAAGCATTTGAAACTGATACTGGGCGCACTTTTAATTATCCGATGTATCTCCGTGCACACGGAATGACACACATCATGAGCTCCGCTGAAGTTGAAGTTATAGCGCACGAAAAGGGAAATGTTATCACCGCAGCACTCCTCAGTGTGAAGCATTGGTTTTTGCGTGGCGTCGAGCGTGTACTGCCTGAGCCTGAGTCGGCACTTCTCGCAGGACTTTTGGTTGGTGAGAAGCGCGGGCTCGGTGAAAGACTCACCGATCTATTTCGTCGTGCGGGCGTTATCCATATCGTCGTGCTCTCGGGTTACAACGTTGCGCTCGTTATTAATTTCATACTTCTTGGTGCGACGTTCATTTTTTCTCGTCGCGTGTCACTCATTGTCGCCGGCGTATTCGCGCTCGCGTTTATGGTTATGACAGGAGCGTCTGAGACGGCTGTGCGCGCAACATTGATGGCACTTGTTGTCTTGGTCGCGAAGGCACTGCACCGACCTGCAGACGGACTGCGTATTCTCCTCATCGTTGCTGCAGGCATGGCACTCTACAATCCGTACCTCGTGCTGTTTGATTTATCCTATCAGCTGTCAATGCTCGCAACTCTCGGCCTGATTTTATTCTCTAGCCGTATAGAACCATATCTTCTGTGGCTTAAATCAAAAACACTTATGGAGATAGTATCGACCACGCTCGCGACGCAAATCACAGTGCTCCCACTCCTTATCTATGCGGTGGGGCAGGTATCGGTGGTGTCGCTTCTCGCCAATATCCTCGTCTTAATCGTCGTTCCGTGGGCGATGTTGTCGGGTTTTGTGGCTGGACTTTTAGGTACGATCTCTGCACCGTTTGCGTTTCCGTTTGCTGCAGTCGCGTACGGGTTTCTATTTTACATTATTAAGGTTTCTTCATTTCTTGGGTCACTTCCGTTTGCAGCGTTCACACTGTAAGTGCATAACGAGGGTTGTTCATGTATGGGCCCGGGTGTATAGTTCGACAGTTACAATAACATGTACTATGTATGAGCGATGCTCCCGAGAACGGTCCAGTTGTTAAACTTTCAAGACGTGAGCGTATTAAACTTGATGCCGATGTTATAGGAAAAGCCCTATCGGTTAATTCAGCAAATCTCTTGGCACGTGTCGCACCGACCGAGCCGCCACCAATACCAGTCGTTGATAAGCGGCGCGTTATTGTTATCGAGAACACCATGCGTCCTCCGCGCCGCACTCCGCAGGGCTACCACTGGAAGAACCAAAGAGTTTGATGGACTTTGTTATTGAATGAATCTTTCTGACACTGTGATTCCATTCACGTTTTTAAAGAATGCGTCGACGTAGTTTGCTTTTTCAGCGGGCATATAGTCGACCATGTACGCATGCTCCCACATGTCGAGCGCGAGAATAGTGGTGAGCCCGTTGAGCTGTCCAAGTTCGTGATCGGCGACGAAATTATTTACAAATTGTTTACCAATCGGATCATACGATAGAACTACCCATCCGATGCCGCGCATCATGCTGATACCTTTAAAGCGCGCCATCCATAGGTCCATACTCCCGTACTGTGCGACGAGCGCTTTTTCAAGATCTCCGGTGATCGGTGAGGCTGGACCCTCCCATTGGCTAAAGTAATACTCGTGCATGCGCATGCCGTTCCATTCAAATCCAATACGGCGTGTCACCTCGCTTAATTCGTATGCATGTTTCTCCGAGTCTTTCATAAACTCGGCCTGCTTATTATCGATGACGTTAATAAATTTGACGTAGCCCTCGTAGAGTTTAATGTGTACGTCTAACTGTTTTTGTGAAATGCCGTCTAACGAACCAAAATTGAACTGTTTTGCAGTATACATGCGATGATTGTAGCATAAGGGCTATGTCACGACTCATCGCGATACTTCTTCTGATTGCACTTAATCTGGCGGTGTGGACATACGAACCCCCGAAAGGGCTTTCTGTCACATTCATAGATGTCGGACAGGGTGATGCCATTCTTATCGAAACACCAAACACCCAGGTCTTGGTTGATGGTGGCCCGGGCGCGTCTGTGCTCACTGGACTTGGCGAACAACTACCGTTTTGGGATCGGACCCTCGATGCAGTGGTCGCGACACATCCCGACGCTGATCACATCGGTGGGCTATCGGACGTACTTGAACGATACACCGTATCAACTATTGTTGAACCCGGCATCAACAATACGACGCGCGCGTGGGGGTCGTTTGTGGATGCGGCAAATAATGAGGTTTTGGCTGGCGCGGGTCACACAGTGGCAAGCAGTGGCATGCGTCTTAACCTCGGCGGCGGCGCATATGCCGACATACTGTATCCTGATCATGACGTATCGGAGATCGATGATACAAACTCGGGCTCCATCGTTTTGCACGTCGTGTACGGCGACACATCGTTTATGCTCACGGGCGATGCGCCAACGGTAGTTGAACAAGCGCTATTTTTACAGTACGGCTATGGCCTCGACAGTGACGTGCTCAAAGCGGGGCACCACGGATCACGAACTTCGTCATCCGCTGATTTTGTAGAATCTGTCTCGCCTAGGTATGCTGTTTTTTCTAGGGGCTGTGACAACTCGTACGGGCACCCACACGAAGAAGTAATCGCTTTGTTTCAATCCCTCACCGTTCAGACTTTTGATACCTGTAATGATGGAGCGGTGACCTTCGTCTCAGATGGAAACTCGCTCCGCGTGGTTAAGTAACGTCGCGCTTTTTTTGCGAGTTTCATCTGTATGGGAACACTAGAAACAGAACCATCTGAGACCGATCGTCGCAGGCATGTTGAACGATTGGCCAACCGTATGATTAAACTGAGGTGCATAACACTGGCGGCGCGGGCGCGTGGTGATATGCCAAAGTTCTATAAAGGCAACATGGCTCTTTTTAACGCACAGGACAAGTTTCAAGAAGGAGAGTTGGGTGCATATCTCCGCAAAGAGGCCGGCTTGCTCAATTAGGTTACACGGGGCTTGTGTTATAGAAAACCAGGTGTACACTAGCAGGAATATCCTATGCAACAAAACGCAGAGTTCGTACACGGGCATAATCTCGTGCTCCTCGATAAGCAGAGAACCGAGCGCGGCATGTTTCGCATGATACGTCGGGATTCTGCCGGAACGTACATGCCCATTGAGCTCGCTTGTGTGTGGCCTCAGTCAGATGTGTGCAAACCTGATTTTAGTAAAACGCGCATTGGCCAGATTATGGCCGGCATTTCATGGGGCAGAAACAGAAGAACTGCAGCTCCACAAAAATAGTTCTATACTGTAGGTATGCTCACCCCCAGTTCGATCCTAAAGGTCACTAGAATGAATCGTTTGAATGGTGAGTCGGGGTTCCATCAGTTTGGTGGACGAGAGGGAGTTCCGCGCAGGTTTGACTATGTATACAAAACTAAGCGCGGCATTAGGCACCCAAGCGGTTTTTATTTTAATCGTAGAGCAGGCAAGGAATTGCCACTTTGGTTGTCGTGGGCTACTGATGGTGAACGGTGGCATGTAGCCGCGACACAGCACGACGGAAGTGTACTCGAATATGATGTGCATCCAACTAAAGAAAATATCAAACACTTTCGTATTGTTGAGCACACCTTAGCGCCACATAGGGATCCGCGTGCAATATATCCATAGACCATGAAAGAACAAATTAAATTTGTGTACCCCCAAAACTGGGTGCCGAGTGGTTTGCGTGGAGAAGACGGCCTTATGCGCATGATTAGGCAGGGTGCTGATGGTTCACTCAATGCAAGTGACCTTGGAATCAAATTTGAACTCTCACCAGAAGCACGAAGGGATATAACAGCAATAGAAAATAACATACGAAGAGGACAGTATCCTATCCCGTTGTGGGATGGGTTGGCGTTTTTTGTTGATTAGCATGGAATTTAAAATTTCTCCCGAGGTTTTGGCGCGGCGCGAGCGAGAGATGGATGCGTTGTATGGAAAGGCGCGACCAGACGGGTCGCGCATGCAGTCGTTTGGCGTACGCCCTGAGTTTCGTGATGGAAAATGGATGACCGTCTATGTCACAACCTACGACAACGGCACCACCCATGAGACGGTGCATGAAAAAGAGCGAAGAAAAGAGTTTTAAATTAGTCTCGTTCTTATATTCCAAAATCTGAGTGCAGTGCGACGCGCTTTTGACTAATACCGATATCCTGCGCAATCATCGGTCGAGTTTTTAAGTAACGATTTGCCTGTGCCCGTTCCGTTTTCTCTCCAACACGTCGCTTTAAATAGTATGCAAAGTACCACTCTTTGCAGCCATAATGGCGATTTAACTGCTTTTTCACAACGGTCCAATCTTGGCCACCCCAGTTATCTCGAATAGTGTCATCGCGCCCTTTTTCAAGAAGATTGGAGAACCTTTCTTTTCCTGCCATAAACTACACGACGCCGGCCTTTTTGAGGGTGACGAGTGCGCCGCGCTTGGCGATGGTTTTCAAGCCACGTGCAGAGACGATGATCGTGACGTATTTGTTGAGCTCGGGGATGAAAACCTTGCGCTTTTGGAGGTTAGCTTTTCGGCGGACTTTACCGCAGGGGTTAAACTGCGTCGCACGAGTGCGGTTAGAATAGCGACCCCCAACGAGGGTGCCAATACCGGTGACAGCGCATACCTTAGCCATAGTCCGCTTAGGATACCATAGAACTAGCATATTCTGCAACGCGTTTGACCGGGGCCACCACAGGACGTACTATGCGCGCATGAGCTTTACCGCCGAGCACGTCTTCTTTGTCTGTAGAGAGGACAAGCCTGACCAGTGCGCGTATCTCGGGTCAAAGATGAATGGCTCGCACATGATCCCTGTGTGCATGCGTGGCGTCCCCCAGATCGAGCACGCAATAGCCGGCATCAACGAATTTCATAAAGACAGGGGTGGCGCACAAATAAACTGTACGGGCGATCCCGAGTACCTGCCACTAAAATAGTGTATGACTCTTGAAAGAAAGCAGCTTGACCGTTGTCTGATGCGGAGGTATGGTGGGCGTGTCTATGAGAGAAATGACTATACAAGAGCCAAAAACTGCAAAACGTGAAGGCTGGGAGGAGGCAATTAACCTCGTGAAGGGGGTACCCGTGACTCAACGACAAGAGACGAATGTCTGCCTCCGCGCGCCGGGCGGCGAGTGTTCATTTTTGCGTCGCGACGAGAATGGACAAGCGAGATGTGTGCACCACAAAATCGAAGGTCATCTTAATCCGGTCGCCGAGGGGATCGAACGAGAGCGTAGATTAACGCGCACGCCCGATAATACACGTCGTGGCTGTCATGGTGCCGGACAAAATTTTGCGCCCATTACTCGATCGGCACGAAAGCCACGCTGGTAATATATAGGTATGGAGCAAAAAAGAAATTTCCCCCCATGGCCAGATCGTGAAAAGGTACGGGACGCGGTGCATTTTGTGGTTGTGACAAAAAAAGATGGCTCTGACTTTACGATAGTGCCCACCGAGCCCGTCACAAAGTCGCCCAATGACAAGGGTGAAATGTTGATGCGTGAAATACGTCGCAGTGCAACTCAAAAAAAATCATAGTACCCCGGTTTTTCTAAACACGCCTATGCCAGATAAACTTCCAGCGGAGCATGTTAAGACTGTTTGCAAGATGGGCAAAAGAAAACAGTGTCCATACATATTGATGTGGGAGGGTGGCGATGGCGTGTATCCAACATGCGCGTATGGAGTGCCCGCTCTGGAGATGGGTGTTCAAATAGTGAACCTCATAACGCTTGATGCAAAAGGTATGCCGAAACTAAGGAGAAAACCTAAAATAGCACCAAACTGCACAGGGCACAGAACGAACCCACCATTTCAGCCATTTCGTAAAAATTAATTTTTTAGTCATACACATATGGAAACAGGAGATAAAAAATTGCAACCGAGTCCCTTTGCCGGTGCACCCCAAATCCCTCAGGAGCACGCGGAGCGCGTATGCCGTATTAACGGTGGCAAAAATGCCACGTGCACATACCTTACTGAAGCGACTCTAACAAAAAATGGAAAAGTATTTCGTTTTTGCGCAAAGAAAGTTCCAGCATTTAAAGCGCTTATTGATCAAGAGCGCGAAGCAAGGGGATTGACGTATACTGAGCGGAATTTTTGTACCGCGGGCTATCCGGACGGCAAACCCATAGCCCACTAAGAGCAAGAAAAATTACCCTACCTTTTCTAAATACACGCTCGCGGTGTGGCTAGTTAAGTTCTTTTCGTCTAAACCAAAACATATGCTGGCGTCTCTGCTCCTTGGGGCCCTTGATAACAATCGGTGAGTGATCTTTACATTTTGGACCGTTGCCCCAGATATTGCTCCACTCTCTGTCACCATCTGCATCTTTAACTCTGAACGTCGTCTTAGTTTTGTTGTCGCAAGCTCGCCCAATCCACCCACTCGGTGATTGCCACCCACAATCGACCTGACCATCGCGTGCACCTCCGCTTTTCGGGGCATGAGGCACACAACGATCCCCGATATTTCTATAAAATTGTGTTGGCTGCTTTGTGCATGTAAAGGGTTCTTTACTTGCAGCGCCAGTGGTTCCAACATTACATTGCCATTTTTTACCTTCGCTCATGAAGGCACTCTACACCATTAGTTTTTCTTTTCCAAATACACGCTCGCGGTACGACGCTTCCACGCGCGGCCATCGGCGTGTTTATGCTTAAACGACTTTTCGATTTTGTGGATGATAAAATCATCGCCAAAAAACTCTTTAATCTCAGGAATAGTCCATACATACTCCGCCGTGCCGATCTCCGGATGAATGTACATCCCCGGCTCGTCGGTGGGGAACTCACGAAGCATGCGCGCTGCATTTTTATCCTCTTCCAAAATAAACGATTTGAAAAAGAGCCAGCCGTGCGGTTTTAAGACGCGGAGAATCTCTGTGCGCAAGATCTCACGCTCTGCACGTTTTAAAATATGCGACGACATCATATCGAGTGCGATAGTGACCGACGATTCGGGGAGTGGGATTGGTTTGCGTAGATCTTGTACAGAAAAAGTGAGTGGCAGATTCTCTGCTTTTGCTGCCTGCACTGCTTGGAAAATAGCCTCTTTTGAAATGTCATACCCGACCCCACGCATGCCATACGTGCGGCTAAGGTATAAAATATTTCGTCCATTACCGCAGCCGATGTCCACCGCTGCAGTCGTGACGTTTAAGAGTGCGCGCCCATGATTCCGCTGCAAAAAGCGGCAGAACTTCTCTAAGTCCTCAGCGGGCTCCTTGGAGAGCACGAGGTGCGTCGGACTCTTGTACTGCTTGTCCCAGAAGCCACTCTTTTTACCCTTTGCCATGTGGTGAGCGTACCACAGTCGGTATGTACCTGTCGTCAAGACACGAGCGATGTACTGCCGAGCGCTCTGCATCAGTCAGCGGTCGTGGGCGGAGCTTCTCAAGAGTGCGAACTTCAGTCGGATCAGTGAATCCACGATGTTCTCGCCAGACCGCTCCGACATCAACGAGTCTTTCCATACCAATTATAGTATCATTACTTAATGGATCCTTTTGTCATTATAGGTGTCGTCGTCGTTATTCTCTCGATTGTTTTTCACGAAGTGGCGCATGGGTATGTGGCGAATATGCTCGGCGATCCGACAGCAAAATATGCTGGGCGCCTGACGTTGAACCCTATCCCCCACATCGACCCCATAGGTTCTGTCTTGGTGCCTGGACTTCTCGCGCTCACTGGCTCACCGTTTTTGGTGGGATGGGCAAAGCCCGTGCCGGTGAACCCACACAATTTGAAGTGGGGAGATTGGGGAGAGGCGCTCGTCGCTTTCGCGGGGCCCGCGACCAACGTTGTTATCGCGTTTGTGTTTGCAATGCTGGTGCGTTTTGGTGTTGGCACGGGTGGGGGCGAGGCGTTTATCTCACTGTGCGCTATGGTGGTGATCGCTAATATTTCGCTCGCGATTTTAAATCTCATCCCGATCCCACCACTCGATGGCTCAAAAATTGTTGCCGCATTTCTTCCGTCCGCGCTCTATATGCAGTATCGCCAGCTTGAAAGTCTCACGTATGCACTCGGCCCCTTCGGTCTACTCGTCGTGCTCATTATCATTTTCAACGTCCTCTCCCCGTTCATCTCATTTTTGACTGGCTCCGTCTTTCTTTTCTTGACCGGGTTGTAGATCCATACTACTATCCGCGCATATGCGGATTCGAATGTGGGGCGAGAGGTTTGCGCGAATACCGACGACTGCGCGTCCTGAAAATCAGGATACCGTTGTTGGCGCGCGTGCAAAGTTACTAGAATCAATGCGGTCAGGGAGAACATGGTACGAAACAGACGAGCAGTTTGTCCCCCTAGTGCGGAGGGCGATAGTTGACTGCAACATTCCAGTTAAAGTGGTCACCGCTCGAGTGCCAGCAACAAAGATTCGTATTTGGCAGTGGGCAGGAGGTACTAATTTACCGAAAGAAACCATGACACGTGTTCGAGCCTACGACGCCATTCGAACGCATCTTGAAGGGAGGCCCAATTGGGGCTAGGGCAGGAGTTTCTGTAGTCTATCTTTTTCCATTTGTACTCGGATTTGAGCGAGCGCCTCGCGCCTGCCCATGACTTTTACTGTGCGCGCGTACACATCCTGATACTCCGACGGGATTTTGTCAGCATTACTTTTTCGCGCACGGAAAAGCTCTCGCATTGCAGCAACACGCTTTTTAGTTCGTTCTTTTCGTCTTTTTTTGTTACCCCATGCAATTCTGGACCCCTCACTCGATTTCGCACTTCGATCTGCGCGTAGTGCTGAGTCTGACCAGTATGCTTGCCAGTATATGTGTGATCCCTCGCGCACCTTTTCTCTATGCTCAGGCTCGCCCATTAGTCGGCGCGAACGTTCGCGGGATGCAGCGCGCGCAGCGTCTCCATTTGCATGTTTCGACATTTTTTCGCCCATATGCTCATCCTATACCCATTCATCACTCGCATGCAACGTCCACTTCTTGACGCGCGATGTGGACGAAGGTACAGTGGCTCTCATGAGCGAGAGAAGAGGAGAAAAACAACGAAGAGTGAGGGGGCGCATGAAAGTGTCCGAGCGACAAAAATTCGTCGACGAGCTCAGAGCCACTTCAACGAACGATTTGGTCAAAGGTAGTCGATTTGCTCAAACGATGACACGAGCCCAGTCGGCGAGTGGGCTCAATGTGCGAGACTTCGCTAAACAAATGGGAGTAAGAAGTGCCGGCACCGTGTATTACTGGAAGAGTGGAGAAGTCAGGGAGCACCTACGATTTGGGCTTATACAGCAAGTCAGAAACTTGTTTGGCGCCGCTGAGCGTCCTCCTGCTCAGGATTTAATGTTTGGTGACGGTATATAAGGTCTTGTTTATTGACGCAAGGTATCGACAGATGTACAGTTGCTTGCATGAGTGAACGAAGGACAGGGGTAAAAACGAAAATCTATATGTCGCCGAGTGAAAGGCGCGTAAGTGAGCTCACCGATAGAGCCGTTACACGAGAACGAGAGCGATTCTTAAACATACTCAAAAAAACTCACTCAGATGTGCTCGTTGAGGGGGATAGGTTTGGTCAAATAGTTATGACGGCAGTATATGTGTCTGGGCTCTCCATTCGTAATTTTGCAAAGAAGATGAAAGTAGTTCCGGGTGCAGTGTATTGTTGGCAAAGGGGCGATGTCGGTCACCGAGTTCGCCACGAAGTTATTAACGATATTCGAAAGTTGTTTCTCAGTATAGAAGCACAAAGTCGTCCCGTCGTAACACGTGAAAGAGTATACGGCATATGACGACTCCATTTGAGCGCGTTCGTCGTCGAGCAAAAATAGATTTTATACGAACGTGTGACGAAAATGATATGACCGATCAGAATTTTCGCCAAATGATTAGGGTGGCGAATGACATGTGGGGTCACACAACAAGAGATCGCCGACGCCGCAGGGCGTAGTCAGAGTAGTGTCTCGGCTTGGAAGAGGGGGGCTAGGATAAGGAGAATCGAATTACCAAAAGTTAAATATCGAAAGGCAATAGCTGAAGGAATTCAAGAAAAGGTTAAAGAAAGGCTGTTCACATAAGGCGAGGGTGGGTGGGGGGTGGAGTGTGGCCATTGCTTTTTTCCCTTGGGGATAGTAGAGTAGGGGGACGCCTGTTGGGCGTTTTTTGTAAGTCATGGCTACCATCAATCAACTACGTCGCAAGCCTCGTGCAAAGGCGAAGCGGAAGAGTAAGACCATCGCGCTCACGCGAGGTTTTAACGTGTTGAAAAACCGCCCAACGTTCTATCCGTCTCCATTTAAGCGCGGTGTCTGTACCAAAGTAACGACCAAGACTCCTCGTAAGCCTAACTCAGCAGTTCGAAAGATCGCTCGTGTCCGCCTTTCAAACGGCATGGAGGTCACCGCCTACATTCCGGGTGAGGGACACAACCTGCAGGAGCACTCGGTGGTCATGCTGCGCGGTGGTCGTACGAAGGACTTGTCGCTTCGTTACAAGGTTGTTCGTGGACGCCTTGATACGGCAGGTCTTGAAAAGCGTCGTCGTGGCCGCTCTCGCTACGGTGCCAAAATGCCGAGCGCTAAATAATTTCTATGCGCCGAAAAGTTAAGAACACCAGAAAGATAGTCGCCGACTCTAAGTACAACTCAGAGCTCGTCGCGTACTTTGTAAACGCCCTCATGTGGGATGGTAAAAAGTCTGTCGCTCGCTCAATTGTCTACGGTGCGTTTGATCGCATTAAGGCAAAGGATGAGTCATTAGACCCCCTTGCAGTCTTTGAAACTGCTATCACGAACGTCTCTCCAAACATTGAGGTCCGTTCAAAGCGCGTTGGTGGTGCTAACTATCAAGTGCCAACCGAAGTCCGCCCTGTTCGCCGACGACTTTTGGCATTTAAGTGGATTATTGGCGCTGCCCGTTCGATAAAGGGGAAGGCGATGGATGAAAAATTGTCGCTCGTTCTTATGGAAGCTGCAAAGGGTGAAGGTCCGGCGATCAGAAAGCGCGACGACGTCCACCGCATGGCTGAAGCAAACCGCGCCTTCGCCCACTTGGCTTGGTAG
>JBBTWN010000007.1:0-38967 GCA_038062735.1 Patescibacteria group bacterium | reverse complement strand
CCAAGGACCTGCCGATTAAGAGTCGGTTGCTCTACCAACTGAGCTATGGGCGGTGAAAAATAAGAACCACCAACAAGCATTTCGCTGCGGGCGGAACAGTTCTTACAATAACAAAATTATACTGCTTTCGCTAGATGCTGCAGCGCGTCGCTTTACTTTCGCGCTGAAACCCGATACTGACCAAACATTTCATCGAGAGTCTGGCGCATCTCATCGTCCGTCAACGGACGGGTCTTGTATCCACGAAGCGCCCGCCCGGCTTCTTTAAATTTCCTTTGCCCAATCATCTTCGTCGCTTTTTTTATTCTTTCAACTATTGTCGCGTCCCTCCATTGATGCACCTCCATACGATATGTTTTACGTTGTTACACCACTGTAATACCATACCTGGGGCATACAGGCAAGGATTAGTACGCGCGGCCGTCGCGCGAGACGCGCGCGATGATCTCGTTTTGAATGGGGAGGCGTTTTTCAAATGAGTGTGTGTTCTCAAGACGTGCATGTTGCGCTGCGAGGCCAAGCCATGCGCACAGGTAGAGATGGATGGTGTTGCGGCGTAGCTTACTCACCAACTCTTCTGAGTCTGGGCCTTCAAATGTATAGATATCCATCGGCGCATTCTACGCTACGTATTGCTAAAAAGAAAGCGGCGTGCGACAGTCATACTATGGGCGGATGGCGAAATTGGCAGACGCGCCAGCCTTAGGAGCTGGTTCCTTCACCGGAGTGGGAGTTCAAGTCTCCCTCCGCCCACTACAAAAAATACGGGACGATAAATAAGACGAGTGACACCGCGATAAATAGTCGCCAGTCGCGCACGATTGCCTCTTGGCCATTTCTAGTGTATCGCGACCAAAAATGTCGATGTTGATCCCCGTTCATACGCCGCACCAGATACATATTCCATCCAAGCATCAAAAGTAAAAGACAAACAGAAGCAGAAAAAGCAGCGCCGAGTACATATGATTGAAATTCCTGTAATCCTAAATAGGATGCGGTACCATATGCGAATCCGACACCAATAAGTCCCGCAACAATATCAAAAAGCGCATTTTCAACATCCTCACCTATTTTCATGAGACTCTCGATCCACTCATAGACAACAAAAATAACGATGCTTGTTTGAAGCCCAGTTGACAGTGGGAGCGCAAGCGCTAAGAGTCCAAAACCTAATAAGACACCAGTCGCCACGTGGAGCGACGTCCATGCGTCGATGAGGCGCCCGTGTGAAAAACCAAAATTCACCCAGTTTCGCACCGGTCGCTCAAAGCGGGGCGTCAGATGCGCCTCGGCACGCATGTTTCCAAACGAGCGCCGCAGATGCTCGAGCAATGAAAAGCGTGCCATACAAAAATTAGTATGGGAGCGAGACGTTGAATGTGCTCACTACAATTTCGAGAATACTCCGCACCGCCACCATAATGAGGATACCGACGAGACCCCAAATCATATGCTTCTGTGCCTTTTTGCGTTCGTCAGGCTTTTCTGCATTAATGAGATACATCGCCACACCCCAAATAAAGTATGCGACACCAGCGGTCACCAACAACACAAGCAGTGGATCGATGATCTCGGTGATGATGTTCGTGATGAATTCGTACAGTCTGTCCATAAATTATCTGCTTACCGAAGGAAGACTCTGGCCCGACGCACCGCCGCGTGCAAGCTGTATGATGCCACCAATAAGAAGCGCGATCACAAACAGAATGATGATGCCGACTGCTATCTGCGCCACTCGGCTGCGGCCATGCCGCTCTGACAGCGTGGTGAGCGCATCCACCGGATCCGTTGAATCGACCGCGGACTTCTTCTCGCTCAGCACTGATGGCCGCAAATCCACATTAGCGCGTCACTGAAGGCGGAGTCACTGTCTGTGTACCACCGACGTTGAACGTATCTTGCAAGATGTTAACAATACCCCAAATAGACACCATTACAAAGAGAATGATGACACCATAAATCATGGTGTTGCGCGCTTTTTCAAGTGCTTTCTCATCACCCTTCGCTGTAGTGAAGTAGGTGATAAGTCCCCAGAAGAACAGTACCAATGCGAGTGCAACGACAATAGGCGTAATCAAGTCGACGAGGCCACCGATGGTGTTCCCTACATCAAAAAGAGTGTCTGCAAACGCGACGCTGGGGAGAACAACTCCGAGTGCGATAAGTGCCTTATAAATAGTATTCATGAGTCTATACGTATAAATATAATAATAACTCCTTAAGTATACCCCTCTTCGCTGGGCTTCCTACTCTGTGCTACCCCACTTGTGGATAGACTAGTAGTTTCCCTCAAGGGTGCTTTGGAGTATCGCGATGATGCCCCCCAACGACAGAACGACAAACAGGGAGAGGATGCCCCAGAGCATTTTGTTTCTGCCCTCCTTCATCTTCTCGGCGTTCCCCGTGTCTAAAATCATAAGCGCGAGACCCCACAAGAAAATGAGGAGGCATATGCCCGCAGCGATCGGTATAGTAAAACCGATGATAAAAGTGAAAAAGTCTATGAGCGAATGCAGCGTAAATGAACCTGAGTTTGGCATACGTGGCGTATTAGAGATTTTGCACGGTCGCCTCTATCGCGTATGCCAGCGCCTGTGCACCGAGCACGATGAGCGCGCCGACAATCGCCCAGAAGAAATATTTTTGCGCTTTTTGAATAGCCTCAGGCTTTCCTTGCGCGGTAACAAACAAAAAGCCGACATACACTATGAACAGAACAATGATCGGAAAGGCGATATATGTCGCGAGCTCCAAAAGCGCTGTCAAAAATGAGTAAATGTCATCGTATCCGATAGGATTATTAAGCGCGGCGCGCGCTCTGAGTGGGATAAGTGCGATAAGGATGAGTAGTATCTTCATGTAGTCAGTATACCAAGCAAGATTGGATGATTATTTCATTTTTAACACCCGTGTGAGTTCCTCATCGAGCGCACGAAGGCTCTCTGAAACGCGATACTTGCCAGAAGCAATGTTTTCAACCATGCGACCAAATAAAGGATCAGTCGACGCGGGGTCTGGGTCGAGAAACGCGAAGCTTTTGAGGGCTGCTGCGCGAAAAACGGGTGCGTACGAGTTTTCTGTACTACTTGGATCAATATCCCTGCGCGGACTGGGCATGTGCGTCAACGAGACAAGCTCAGCTTGTGCGGTGGCCCCTGATAGCTCGTAGGCGGCCAAAATAGCCCCGTTTGGGTTATGGGAGCCGCGTGGGACAGAGAGCGCGAGTATACGCGCATGACCCTGAGAGCCGCCACCGCGCATCATTGGTATGGGCGCGACGTCGTAGTTTAAGTTCGGGTTAATCTCGCGAAGTTCGGTAAGCTCAGACGCATAGCCCAGGTAGATCGCCAGTTCTCCAGCGACAAAAGCTGTGCGCGATTCTTTTTGTGAGCGATTCCATGAATATGCTGGTTTTGCAGGATCAGAAAAACCGGTGTAGAGTCGGACAGCCGAATCAGCTGGCGAGATGCCATCAATCGTCTGAAGAAGAAGCGAACGGTAACCGAGTGATCGTGTGGCACCGGAGACAACATCGGATACACCAATGACGGGCGTGCCGAGCTGCGTCATCATGGTAACCAAAATATCTTTTGCATAGCGAACATTGTCCCATTCGCCAAGTGCGACTGCTGCCTGCGTGACGGTTCCTGACGATGTTTTCTTCGTGAGTGAGGGGACCACTGCGATAACTTCATCCCACGTGCGCGGACTTCGCGCCACTGCGCCATCTGCAAATAGCGCTTTGTTGTAGTACATAACCATGGGGTCAATAACAAATGGAATGCCAAGCACTCCCTCATCACTTATATACACACTCGCTCCATCAATAAACGTATCGAGAAAGTCGCGGCGGGGATATGAATCAAAGGGGATCGGCATCAATTTATCAGAGTCTTTAACCAACGATGACGCTGGAAAGACTACCAAATCAGGGCCCTGCCCTGCTGCTATTGCTTCAACTAGTTGTGCATCTAGGGTGTCAGCACGGACCTCGATATACTTTACTTTGTTAAAGTCGTCGCGGCGACCACGTACATTGGTCAAAAGCTCTTCGACGAGATTCACGGGCACCGAACCCCAGATAGTCACCGCGCCGACATCCTGACTGTTGGTTGCAGAAAATGTTGCGAACGTGACCATGCCGATAAGGGCAAGCGTCAGAAAGATACCAAGCACGATAGTCGGAAATGTCTTCATGTCTACTTCAGTGTAGCAACAAAAGCATACTGGTGGTGCCCCGCAGGGAGAATAGCTGAAACATCAAATGCAGCAGCTTTAAAGAGGCGCGCTGCATCAGCGGGCGACACCAAAAGTGGCCTCGCGGGACCTACATCTTTGGGCGACGTCATCCAATCAACGTACAGTATTGAACCCTTTGGTTTTATCACTCGCGATAACTCATGTATAAACTGCTGGCGCGACGTGGGCGGCACCGATGACAACGTATTCGCGAGAAGCCCCAGATCAAGTATATTCTCTGCAAGTGGCAGCGCATCTTCAAAATCCGCGTGGAGCGTAAAGCAGCTCACCCCATGTGCTGCAGCAATTTTTTTAGCTTTCGCTAAGAGGTGCGGGATGGCATCAAATGCATAGTACTTGCCGCCCGGATTCAAATGGGGCACAACAAGCTCGCCAAATGCCCCACTCCCTACTCCAAAATCACCGACCGCGAGGCCCGGGTGTACATCAACATAGCCAATCACATCACGCGGATGTGCAATCATACACATAGTGTATCATCGCATTCAAAATGGTATTTCAGTGTAACCATAAAAAGTATGCACTGGTATGACCGTCATGACAAAAGAAAAACAGCCAGAGCCATACGAACCAACAAAAGCTGAGGCTGAGGCTGCCGTTGAAGATTGGTATAGCAAAAATTCAATGCTGATCGCGGAATTTGCTCCGCAAATTAACGACACGCAACTACGAAACGACATTATTGCTGGCCTCAAACGAAGGCACTCTACAACACAGTAAACGCGGCGAGTTTGTCGCCTTCGTAGAGTTTCATGATGCGGACGCCCTGCGTCACGCGTGACAAACACGGTACCTGCTTGAGTTCAGTGCGGATCACCTGACCCTTTTGTGATGCCACGATAATTTCAGTGTACGCGGGGGTGACCACGGCCGCTGCGATGACCTGGCCGGTCTTTGCCGTAACGTTTGCAGTTTTAATACCTGAGCCACCGCGCTTTTGGATTTTGTACTCTTTTACTTTTGTGCGCTTGCCGTAACCCAGTGTCGTTAAAATCACAAAATCTGATTCTGCTTCATTGGTCACCACATCCGCGCCGACGATCATCCCCTTTCCACCTATTTTCATCGCACGCACGCCGCCGGCCGTGCGTCCCATCTCGCGGATGTCAGACTCTTTGTAACGAATGGCCTGACCGCCAGACGTGGTGAGCATGACGGTATCACCCTTCATCACGGGGAGCGATGCGATGAGTCTATCCCCCGTTTCTAACGTCATCGCGATAATACCAGATTTTCGCACCTCAGAAAACTGCTCCGCCTTCACTTTTTTAGCGACGCCCTTCTCGGTCACCAGCATAAACGCGGTCGCCTCTGCTTTTGACTTCATATCTTTTGGCATAGTGACTATTGAAGTCACTTTTTCATCTTGTGCGAGTGGGAGGACGTTCATTATTGATTTGCCCTTTGTTGCACGCTTACCTTCAGGCACGTCATACATACGGCACTGATACACCTTTCCTTTGTCTGTAAAAAAGAGAATGTGGTCATGTGTTGAACCCTCGAGGAATATCGTCACAAAGTCTTCGTCCTTGGTGTTAAGGTCAACGACACCCACACCTCCTCTATTCTGTTTCTTATATTCACTCGGATTAGTACGTTTTACATATCCTGACTGCGTCAAGGTCAGCATGGCGGGCGCTTCTGCGATCAAATCTTCTTCGCTCATGTTTTTGACTCCGCCCTTCACGATCTTGGTGCGGCGCTCATCGCCAAACTTCTCTTTGACTGCAAGGAGCTCTTTTTTCACTACTGCCATCACTTTCTTGGGTGAGCCCAAAATCTCTTCGAGATCCCTGATAAGTGCCTGTACAGTCTTTAATTCATCTTCAATTTTTTTGCGCTCAAGACCAGCGAGCTTTGAGAGACGCATCTCAAGGATAGCCTGCGCTTGTCGATCTGAGAACTTAAACTTTTTCTTTAATGCTTCGTGTGCCTCTTGCACATCCTTTGCGGCTTTGATGAGTTTGATGATTTCATCAATGTGGTCGAGTGCCTTGGTGAGGCCAAGCAGTATGTGCTCCCGATCTTTCGCTTCGCGGAGATCAAACTCAGTTCGACGCTTGACGACCGTGGCTCGATGGTCGATGAAGCTACCGAGCATGCTCGAGAGCGATACGGTCTCGGGTACCCCGTCAACCAACACCACCATGTTGTAGTGGAACGCTTCTTCGAGCTGCGTGTGTTTATAGAGATAGTTAAGGACTGCCTGTGGCTGCGCATTATTTTTAAGCTCAACGACAATACGAATGTCCTTGGTCGATTCGTCACGAAGATCGCGAATACCTTCAAGTTTTTTCTCGCGTACGAGGTCAGCGATTTTCATTATCAAATCAGATTTGTTGACACGGTATGGAATGGACGTGACGACGATGATGTTGTCGCCTTTTTTATTTTCAGTTATTTCTGCCTCCCCGCGCACCACGACTGGCCCACGACCCGTCGTGTAGGCATGTGCTATGTCACGCGAGTTAAATGCGATCGCACCAGTGGGAAAGTCTGGTCCTTTAATAAATTCAAGAAGATCGTCGGTCGTCGCATCTTTGTTTTCGATAAGGTGCACCGTTGCATCAATCACCTCACTAACATTGTGCGGTGGAATGTTGGTCGCCATACCGACTGCAATACCGAGTGTACCGTTCAAAAGGATGTTTGGTGCAGCAGCGGGCAGCACATTGGGCTCTTTCTGTGTGCCATCGTAGTTTGGGCTCCAGCTCACCGTCTCTTTTTCTAAATCACGGAGCATCTCGCCAGACATCGAAGCCATTTTTGCCTCGGTGTAACGCATCGCAGCAGCAGAGTCGCCGTCTATAGAACCAAAGTTACCTTGACCGATAATCAACGGGTACCGCATCGTAAAGTCCTGCGCCATTTTAACCATCGCATCATACACGGCGGTATCGCCGTGTGGGTGGTACTTTCCGAGCACGTCTCCCACGACCGCAGCAGATTTTCTCGCCTTGGCAGACGAAGTAAGCCCCATACGGTGCATGGTGTATAGAATGCGCCGATGCACTGGCTTTAGTCCGTCACGAACATCGGGGAGCGCGCGTGCGGTAATAACTGACATCGCGTAGTCGAGATACGACGTTCGCATCTCGTCAGTGATTGACTGCGACACAACATTCGCTCGTGGAGCGCTTGCAGCAGCGTCTTTAGGTACACCATCATCAGCGTCCTTCTTTCGAGGCATGGGTCTTATTTTAGCACAATCGCACCTAACTCACACGGTCTAATACGGTGCTTGGAGAGTCGGGCCAGTCACCTCTGGAGCCGGATCATAGAATGCAATAAAAAGTCGAATGGCGACATAGAACAGCACAATAATCACCACGATCACGGTCGTCCAAAAGGTAACCGCCGCGCGACGCACCGCGATTGGCTCCCGTCTAAGTTTTTCGATATACTCAAGAATCATTACTTCAACAATACCACTTCCCCATCCTTCTCAAGAACTTCCTTTGTGCGGACCGTGAGTTTTTCTCCGACATCCACTCCTTTTTCACCACTCACTTTAAGATATGCTGCGACGTCAGCATCACTTTTTATGCCATAAGGAATAATAATGTGCGGCTCCATCGCGACCACCAGCTCGTGTGCATCTTTTGGTGACAGTGCTCCTTCGCCAACCGGCATAAGCAAGATTCCAATGTTATCAATTTCCTCGCGGAGTTCCGCCGGGAGTTTTGGCGTCGACAATGCGCCGAGCGCCAGAACGCGTATGCCATCCATATCGATGATGTATGCGGTGTTTCCGTAGTCCATGAGTGGCCCTTCGTACTCTGTTGGTGTTGCAAAGCCGGATATCGTGACATCACCAACCTCATAGTCTCCAGGACCAATCGCAACAAAAGGCTCTTTCTCACCGTGTGTTGCTGTCTCTACTCCCTCCCAGTCGTTATGTCGCACCGAGACGAGCACGATATCTGAGCCAAACTTATTTACTTTATGTTTTGACTTTGCCGTGGGTGGATTAATCGCGACCGTGACGGGCCCCGCCGACAACTTAAAACAGTATCCTCCAACCTTTTGAACAATCATGTAGAAAGTATATCACTTTGTGCTTTTGCTCTGCACAGCAAAACGAAGATGGGCCCGAATAACACTAAGCGCATTAACAAGCTTAGTGTCACCAAGTGAACGTGCGCGAGCAATATGATGTCGATTTCTATACTCAGCGACGGCCATTTGAGTTGGGCGGTGTGCCCAACAATTCGCCCCAAACAACTCTTCTCGTACTACATTCGTAATAGCCTTCGACTGTACGCTAATCATTTCGGATGATCTCCGTGCAAGCACGTTTCCACCACCCCTTCGAAGTTCGTGATCAGTTTTTGGCCGACTTTCTCTGTACCCCATCTATGAGCAGCATACTGGTCTGAATCCAACTGTCAAGAAAACGGCTAGTGGCGAGTATTGCCTCGAGTAATTCTCTTAAGGTGTTTGTCTAACTGAGTCTGTATAAGACTGAGATTCTCTTTTTGGCGAAGTACCTCCTGCGGATCAGGCTGTACAAACATGTAGCGACGAAGACCCTCAGCTTCAGGGTCAAGGGCCTTACGGAGAGCCCTCATAGTTGAAATAGCCTCGCGGGGGGTAATGTACGTGCCATCGGGTCCAATTATTGGCCTATATTCACGTATATACATATATTCACACTACCAGACGGCTTCTGGCTCTGCAAGTTACAAAGTCACAGGGATTTACAGCGCTTACGGCTTCTGCTATAGTGCCACTACATAGGCCGTTTATAGGCATATGTTCTTTCGGTCGGGATAACCCTCTCTGTACGTGAGTACCGAGATACCCAACTGATTTGTTCATACACTCATGGCTAAGAAAAAAGCTGCAGTAGTCATTCCAGAGCCTACGCTCATGGACACCCTCCTCCAAGGAGCGGTGATGCCACCAGTCCTTGGCGACACCATAGAAGGTCCGGTGATTTTTATTGGCCCCGGAAAAGTGTACGTTAACCTTGCACCCTTCGGCACTGGCATCATTTACGGTAAAGAGTATCTTTCAGCGCGCGACGTGTTGAAGAAGGTCGCTATGGGAGACACCGTCACGGCAAAAGTCGTGCGCATGTCATCAAAGGAGGGCTATATCGAACTCTCACTCAAGGAGGCACGCCAGGCGATGATTTGGTCTGACGCAGAAAAAGCAATTGCTGGTGGCACTGTATTCGAACTCGCCGTCAAAGACGCAAACAAGGGCGGCCTCATTCTTTCATGGCAAGGGATACAAGGCTTTCTCCCCGCATCGCAGTTGAAACCAGAGCACTACCCGCGCGTTGAATCTGGAGAGAAAAATTTGATTCTTGAAGAGCTAAAGAAACTCATTAACACGACGTTGTCTGTTTCTATCATCACTGCAGACCCGCGCGAAGGAAAATTGATTTTCTCAGAAAAGGGCGGATCTGGCGACGGTACAAAGATGAGTTCTGCTGATGAATATTCGGTTGGAGATGTACTTGAGGGCGTCGTGACCGGCATCGTTGACTTTGGTATCTTTGTAAAAGTCCGTGAAGGGCTTGAGGGACTCGTTCACATTTCTGAAATAGATTGGGGGCTCGTTGAGGATCCTCGTCTTTTCGCCAAAGTTGGTCAGGACGTGAAAGTTAAGGTCATTGACATCAAGGACGGTAAGATTTCACTCTCGCTCAAACAGCTTTCTGACGATCCATGGACACTCGCGGCGCAGAAGTACAAAAAAGACGATGTGGTTAACGCCGCTATTATCAAGTACAACAAGTATGGTGCGCTCGCCTCAATCGAAGAGGGTGTCGCCGGTCTTGTCCACGTATCAGAATTTGAATCGCCAGAAAAGTTAAAAGAAATTCTTGGCCTTGGTAAGATATTTGCCTTTCGCATTACGCTTTTTGAGCCAAAAGAGCATCGCATGACGCTCTCGTATACCAAAGCGAAGTAATTACTTCACCATAATAATCTTCCTGAGTAGGGGGTGATTATTAATGAGCTGTCGCATGTACGTGTAGAAGTGTGGGCATCGTGCTTTTAATCCTTCTGGGTTGTACAACATGTCAATCAACGCGATAATCATTGCGTGTTTGGGGTCGCGCTTTAACTCTTTGCCACCTGTGGTAACACCACCATCTTCGTCGTAGTCGCTCGCATCAAAGCTGTCGTACAGCTCATTGAGTATTGCCTTTCTTTCTTCAATCGGTAGTGAGTTAAAGCTGTTATCGACATCCAGGATACCGAGAAGTATTTCTGCGGTACGTGTGTATGAGTACTCACTACCGCAAATAAGGCGGAGAATGTCCATCATGGATGTTCTATTTCGCTCTCCGAGCACGAATGCAGTCTTAAACTTTTTGCCCTCCCAAGTAAGGTCGGAGAAAATAAATGTGTCCCACGGCCACCAGCTTTGAGCATCATCTTTGATCTCCTGTTGCATCGTCGCAATCATGCGATCAAGCTCTTTCTTTGCATCAATACCCCAATTATCTATGTTCTGCATTTTATAGAGATCGGATACTTCCTCTGGGGTTGCTTGAGGCATGGTGCTCTTCCCTTTTTCTAGATACCCTGGCTCAAGTCGCTTTTGTCCTTGTGCAATCGTTGCTCGGTCGACAGCTGAGAGATTTTTTACTTCATCGGGACGCAAGAGGAGGATGTCTTTGTTTACATTATTTTTATCGACATACTGACCTGAAAGATCGGTGGCTTTGTCGGTGACGAGTTCTGCCCTCCCTGACTTCGCGTCAAGGTGGAAAACTGAATACGCCCCGTCTGTATTGACCACTGCAAAATAGCTCCCGTTCTTTTTTATTTCTGAGTAAAGCTCTTCTTTTGGTATGCGCGGTCGGTCTGGATATATCTCAATATTCTTTGGCACTTCTTCGAGAAGTGGATCATTCTCTGTCACCAGATGTCGCTCCATCTTACCAGTGACATCGTCATACATCATGATGTACCAGCCAATCATAATCAACTTTCTCCAGCGTCGTGATCGTGCGTGACTGTTTCGTCCATGACTATCGTGGCCGTGGTTCCTGCTTCCGTATCTATTTCCAGAATTACCGCGCCCGCTATTACCTCTACCGCTATTGCCACCACCTCGTCCGCGCGCCTGCACGTCAGAGATCGGATTAATAACGGCGACAAGCGCAATAAAGAATTCTGCGAAGCGATCGCCAATGACACGCATGACTCCGTGAGCCGCTTCAATTTCTGAAACACTCGCAAACATCGTGTCTGCGCCGTTTGGTGATCCATAGACCCACGAAACTATCTCTGCACCCCAACCATGATGAAAGGCACCGAACGCGACACCGCTTGAGGCAGCGCCGGTAACGATGCGCGTGCGTCTTTTAAATATGTTGATGCGTGTCATTGCGCCAATAATTTTTCCGCTCTCAGTTTGACGAAACTCGTCCCACGTCATCCCCTTTTTCATGCACACCTCGGCATCCTTGAGCGTGCGTTGATAATTCTCCTCGGTCAAAAGCTTTGGAGAAATACCTTCACGACGCGCTGCACGTTTGATAAACACTGTTTGTGAAAGGAGCCACCCCATACCAAAGCCTGCAAGTACACCAATCGAAAGTGAAATGAGCAAGCCATGCAGAATCTTTGGTGCAAGCACTTTACCAAAAGTCGTCACTGCTGTAATGATTGCTGGTAGTGAAGCAGCACTCAGCGTAATACCAATTGCAATGAGGGCGGCCCCAAGTGCACCGACGGCGAGCAGTTTAACAAAACGATTCTGCCAAAGTCGCTCTCTATTCTTTGCGCCAAAAATACTTTTCTCGCTAAATTCAAATTGAGCTGCTGCCGCGGCACCACGCTCGCGTGCGATACATCCCGCTAGCGCCTTCACGGCGTCAGCATATTCCACTCCTGCCCTCTGCCCTTCATTCTTGGTACCGTGCTTTGTCGCCTTAACCCAGTTCTGTCGTTTCCGCTTCAAATGAGCGCGCACTGTACGCTCCTCAGGAGATTTTGTTTGAAAAAAGGACCGCCGCTTGGGTCCTGTGTCCACCGCTGTATCCATCTTCGGATTGTATCATATTTGCCACCTAATGTCAAATACTCAGAACAATCCGGCTAAGAAAGCTTCACGTGATGCTCTCGTATACTAAAGCAAAATGTACTATATCTCGCGCCGACTTCCATCTGAAGAGTCCTGAAAAATTCGAAAACCGGTCCAACGAAAATGCCTATGGAGCAGCGCATCTCTTTCATTCAATAATGCTCTAAAATTATTTTCCATTGCTAATTTGTTATCTCTAAAGTGTCGAGCGGTATTTAATAACATTCCAGTGCTATCTCTATCGAAGGCACCAACACTACAGCGATAATATTCTTCACTATGATCTCTTAACAAACCGTTTATTTCATTCACACGATTATACGCGGAAACGCGGGTAGCACGTGCAGGATTCACTACTTTCGGTGCTAGCTCCATAAATTTAGTGCTGCGTGCGGCCAGGCGGAAGACGACCAAGTAGTTTGAGTAAGAGCGCGTGCGAATAATTAACAATTTCTGCAAATTGTTTTCTTTTGGTTTCAGTTTTTGCTGCTATCAGGAGTTTTCGTCCTTGCTGCATATCGCGAGCAATGCGCTCTATGCGTGCATCATCTAAGGCGTCATTTGTGCTGACTATGTCGCGTGCCTGGAGCTGACTCAGGGTCTCTCCGCTCATGCCGCCAGTCTACCCGTTGTGCCTCGTCATTGCAATCTCACGGCCTTCAGCGATAATTGTTTCAATCGCTTCGTTCACTTTTTTGAACACCTTTTTCAAAATAATCATCTCTGCCGGGGTAAATCGGCCGAGGAGTAGCCGCAGCACCTTGTCCTCTCCGCTTGGCTTTATCGCGACTCCCTTCGCTGACTTTCTTGACACTCCGATGCGGATACGTGGAAAATCTCTCGTTTTTAAAGCCTTCATTACCGATTCGACTCCATTATGACCGCCCGACGAGCGGCCGTATGATATTTTCATCGTCCCTAAGGGCAGGTCGAGATCGTCATAAATAATGATAGTGTTCCCCGCTCCCTTTTTGTTCTGTATATAGTGCGCGACTGCTGCGCCACTTTTGTTCATATAGGTGTTGGGATTCATGAGGATTACTGATGTGCTACCGATTTTTCCTCGTGATTCCACAAACGGTGGCTTAGAATTTGTCTTCCAATCAACAAAATCTTGTGCATTCCGTATAAATTCAACTGCCATGCGCCCCGTGTTATGGCGCGTTCCCTCATGTTCTTTGTCAGGATTCCCTAAACCGACAACGAGATGTGTTGACATGATGACATTGTACACCTCTTACATACGCTGTGCACAATTAGACAACGCGTTCGCTCTTGTACACAACAGACATCGAGCATACAATTCAATGTATGGAGAATGGCGAGATAAAGTACACCAACGATCTCGTCATATTCGCTCTCATTGCGTTGTTCATCGTTATTCCGATACGCTGGTTTGTTGCACAGCCATTTATTGTGCACGGCGCATCAATGGAGCCGACCTTTGAGAACGGCGAGTACCTCATTGTCGACCAACTATCGTACCAATTTGAGGACCCAGCTCGCGGTGATGTCATTATCATGCGCTACCCTAACGATGAATCAACCTATTTCATTAAGCGCGTGATTGGACTCCCGAACGAGACGGTCGAGCTTCAAGGAAATGCCATTATCATTCGCCGCCCAAACGGACTTGAGCCCATAACGCTCACCGAGACCTATCGCGCGAAGGACGCGCGACCAGAGTATGGCACATACACACTTGAAGACGGAGAATATTTTGTCATGGGCGACAATAGGAATGCGTCTTCGGATTCGCGTGTGTGGGGTTCACTGCCGCGTAAGGATGTCGTCGGCCGCGCATTTCTTCGCCTCTTCCCGCTTTCACGCATTGATGCACTTCCGGGTAGTATTAAATCACAAAAATAGTATGCCACTCTACGAAAGTACACGAGGACTCGAATCACTCAAAACATCTATCGAACGCATTGCGGCGGCCTATGGTTTTACCTCGCCACAAGTTGGGCTGTCACAAAAATCTGTTGCGTCTCAACCAACAAATGATCACCAAACCGCAACACAACTTTCCCTCATTCAAGCAAAAGCGAAAGATGGCTATGCCACACCGACCGCAGTGTGGGGTGGCGCAAAAAAGGGACACTCGACCACGCTTGCATTTTCTATTCTTTCTGCGCGTCACGTGATCGCGCACGCACTCGTTGTCAAAGCTGCAATGTCAGTTGCAGAGCTCATCGGCTACACGGATATCACGCTCACCTTGTCATCAATTGGCGATCAGGAATCGAGACGCCGCTTCACCCGCGAGCTCACCAACTTCTTCAGAAAGAACATGAATGAGGTCCCAGACGATCTGCGCGCCTTGGCAGCACGCGATCCACTCGCGGCGTACCACGAGCTTGTGAAGCGAGACAACATTCTAGAAAAACTCCCCCGCCCCATCGACTCTTTGTCCGAGTCGTCACGAAAAACGATGCTCGACACGCTCGCATTGTTTGAAT
Source organism: Patescibacteria group bacterium (assembly GCA_038062735.1). Lineage (GTDB taxonomy): Bacteria > Patescibacteriota > Minisyncoccia > Phycocordibacterales > Phycocordibacteraceae > Phycocordibacter. The sequence continues at coordinate 24,196 of JBBTWN010000007.1, read as the reverse complement.
CAGTGGGCATCGAGTACGTGATCTCGCCACACCTTATGGGCACGCCCTTAGTTCAATCAGAATTATTGTTTGCTATCACCGGCACGAATAAGAAAGGTGAGAAAGAAGTGATCGCGCGCGGCGGCCGAGTCGACGATTACGCGCGAAAGTTTATGAAAACGGGACTCGGCGTTTCTATCGCGATCACCGTGCCTGCGAATATTGAATATCGAGATCACCCACAAGTACTCTCCTGCTTTGTGGTCCACGTTGGCGAAGCGGCGAAACATAAAGCGTTCGCACTTATGGAGGCTCTGTGGCGAGCAGAACTCGCGGTCGGCCAAGCGCTCCTTTCTGACAACCTACGGGAGCAAATGCAGCTAGCTCAAAAAAATGGTGCAACCTATGTCGGCATTATCGGCCAGCGAGAGGCTATTGATGGCACTGTCCTGGTCCGCCACCTCACCTCGCTTGTCCAAGAATCCATTTCCCAGACCAAGCTCCCCACCTACCTCGCCAAGAAAGTCTAATTGCACGGCCGTATAATCTGTGCTTAAATAGGAGAGCTATGATTAATGTAACGGTCGCAAAGCACGGGACGGAGAACTCGATGGCGCTTATACGCCGCTTCACCAAGCGCGTCCAAGGGGCTGGCATCATCCGTCGCGTTAAGGGAGCCCGTTATATTGAACGCCAGAAGTCAAAAATGAAGCGAAAGAAGTCGGCTATGCGCCGCATCACCCGTAAGGAGGAGTACCAGGAGAAAGAGCGCTTGGGCCTCATCAAAGAGGTTGTTCGCGGCCCACGACGCCCTACTGCATAATTTTTGGGCATAATTGCAATGCGTCTTGTTTCAACTGCATTTTTAAACCGCGCGAAACGCGCGGTTTTAGGCGCTCAGTATGAGCTGTCATTTGAATATGTATCACCAAAAACAGTTCAGCGGCTGAATCGACAGTACAGAAAAATAAATAAACCAACCGACATTCTATCATTTCAACTCTCGGACAATTCCGGCGAGATCGTGGTATGCAAAAGCGAAGTGGTGAGTCACGCGAAGGCGTGGAAGGTTGATGCTGACACCTACCTCCCCTACTTAATCGTGCATGCACTCGTGCATCTCAGTGGACACGAGCACGGACGCGCTATGGATGAGGTAGAATTAAGGCACTGTCGCAATCTGAAACTGTGGCATCCGTTCATCAACAAAAAAAGTAACCATGGCGAGACGCATCACCGGCATTGATATAGGAACATCGCAAGTGCGTGTCGTTATTGCAGAAGTTAACCCAGACTCCCCCTACCCACGCATCGTCGGCACAGGCATGAGCGAGAGCAAGGGCATGCGCCACGGCTATATCCTGTCTGTCGGCGAGGTATCACGCTCTATTCGCGTCGCTGTAGCACAAGCAGAAAAGACCGCGGGCTCCCGGGTAAAAAGTGCGTATGTGTCAGTTGGTGGTATCGGGCTTGAAGAGGTGCGCAGCCGGGGCGAGGCGGTTATCGCGCGCGCTGACGCTGAAGTCACTGACCTCGACATAGAGAAGGCGCTCCAAGCGGCGCATATGAACGCGAGTTCGCGCTTTTTAAACCGCCGGATTCTCCACACCGTACCCGCGCTCTACTCGCTCGACGGCTTTGAAGTGATGGGCCGCCCACAAGGAATGAAGGGTTCAAAAATAAGCGTCGATGTGCTGTATATCACTGCCCTCGAACAACACGTCGATGACGTCATCTCTGCTGTCGAAGACGCTGACGTCGCGGTGATTGATATCATGGCAGCGCCTCTTGCGGCCTCTATCGTCACACTGTCAAATGCTGAAAAAAAAGCAGGCTGTGTGCTCGCAAACATTGGCGCAGAAACAGTATCTATTGCCGTCTTTGATAACGGTATTCCTATTTCAGTAAAAATATTTAAAATTGGTTCGATGGATATCACCAAAGACATCGCGTTAGGACTCAGGATCTCGCTCGACGAGGCGGAGCAACTCAAGCTCGGCGCGACGTCGAGCGTCTCAAAAAAGCGACTGGGTGACATTCTCGTTGCGCGCTTATCTGACATTTTTGAACTCATTGACAATCATTTGAAAAAAATTGGCAGAGACGGCATGCTCCCCGCTGGCATTATCCTTTCTGGCGGTGGCGCTGGGATCGGTCCAATCTCAGAAATAGCAGAATCCACGCTCCGCCTTCATTCAAAAATGGCACACTTGTCGCTCCCTGGAGATCAAAAAATCCGCGATTCTTCATGGGCGGTTGCATACGGACTGGCCGTATGGGGGTCTTCTGGTGGAGAGCGCGAAGGTCGTTCGCCACGAATCGGAAATGTAATTGGACGCATTGTTACGCTCTTTCGACAGTTTCTACCCTAAATAGGGCACACATCCATTAAAAATCAATATTGTGGACACGCGTTCCATCATCTATGATGGGGACACGAGCGCTATGCCACAAATTCATCAAGAACTAGAGTCAGCCGCGAGAATTCGCGTTATCGGTATCGGTGGGTCAGGAAAGAACGCTATTAACCACATGGTCAACTCCAAAGTAAAGGGGGTTGATTTCATCGTGGTGAACACTGATGCACAAGATCTCCAACAATCAGTCGCGAGAACAAAAATCCATATAGGAAAGAATCTCACCCGTGGACTTGGTGCTGGTATGAACCCTGCGATCGGTAAACGTGCCGCGGAAGAAACACAATCTGAAATTCAGGACACCATTAGAAACTCCGACATGGTGTTTATCGCTGGAGGAATGGGTGGCGGCACGTGCACAGGCGCGGCACCGATCGTTGCAAAAATTGCAAAAGAATCTGGTGCTCTCACGGTCGCCGTCGTCACGAAGCCATTCTCGTTTGAAGGCCAGCAGCGCATGCGCCTTGCTGAACAAGGACTTGAGGAGCTGCGTAAAGAAGTGGACGCACTCATTGTTATCCCGAACGATCGCCTGCTCGCCGTTGTCTCGCGCGAGACTACCGTCAAAAGCGCGTTTGCGATGTGCGACGAAGTCTTGCGCCAAGCGGTCGAGGGTGTCTCTGACCTCATCACCACACCGGGTAACATCAACCTCGACTTCGCTGACATCAAAGCAGTTATGGAGGACGCGGGCTCGGCGCTTATGGGCGTTGGCATTGCAACTGGTGAGAAACGCTCTGAAGAAGCAGCACGCGCAGCCATTAACTCGCCCCTCCTCGACATCTCGATCACTGGCGCTAAGGGCGTACTCCTGTCAATCGCGGGTGGCGAAGATCTTGGTCTTCTTGAAGTGCAGGCGGCTGCATCTATTGTTACTGAGTCTATTGATAAAAATGCAAAGGTCATCTTTGGCACGAGCCGAGACGATCGACTCAAAAAAGGTGAAATTCGTGTCACCGTTATCGCTACCGGCTTCCCCGAGGACGGTCAGGGTGCACGAACGCCGCTCTTTCAAGCCGTAGCAGCAAAGCGTACAGATAAAAATGACGACAACGGCTCCATGGGCAAGCTCTACAACGCCATCATCCCTCCAACGACCCCCAAAGCTGACGATGATACTGTCCCACCAATAAAAACTGCTACAGAACCGCCAAAGCCAGTTGATGACGATGACGATGATTGGGGTGCGGTGCCTGCATTCCTTCGACGAAGTAAGAAAAATTAGCTATACTTCTCTTAATGCTCTACGATGTAACCATCATTGGTGGCGGTCCCGCTGGCTGCGCTGCATCGGTGTATGCTGCTCGAAAACTCTTAAAAACTGCTCTCATTACGGAGAGTTTTGGTGGGCAGTCCTTAACTTCAGGTGACATCCAGAACTGGATAGGTACCATATCACTCTCGGGTGATGCACTAGCCAAAGCACTTGAAAGCCATGTGCGTGCATACGCCGGGACAGCGGTCGACATCATGACCGGTGAGCGGGTTGAAAATGTCACGCGCACAGACAAAGGTTTTTTAGTAACCATGAAGGGTGGAAAGACCGTCGAATCAAAAACGGTGCTTGTTGCAACGGGTGGAAGCCGCCGCGAACTCGCTGTGCCGGGTGCCAAAGAGTTTGATCAAAAAGGACTCACCTACTGTGCGTCATGCGATGGCCCGCTGTTCTCCGGTCAGGATGTGCTCGTTGTGGGAGGAGGAAACGCTGGGTTTGAAACAGCCGCACAGCTTCTTGCGTATTGCACAAGTGTGACACTTCTTGAACACAACAAAAACTTTGTGGCGGATCCCGTCACGGTGCAGAAGGTGCTCGCGCACCCCAACATGAAAGGCATCACGAACGCTGAGGTTGAAACGGTGTTTGGTGACAAATTTGTAAAAGGGGTCACCTATCGCGATTTGATGACTGACACGGTGCATACGCTGAACGCGACGGGCATCTTTGTAGAGATCGGACTCGTCACCGCAACGTCGTTTGTAAAAGACATTGTTAATGTCGATAGAATAAATCGCATTATCGTGCACCCTAAGAGCCAACAAACGTCGGTCCCGGGTATTTGGGCTGCTGGTGACTGCACTGACGCCCTCTATCACCAAAACAACATCGCCGCAGGCGACGCCGTTAAAGCTATCGAGGACATCTACGTCTGGCTGAACGCTAAATAGCCTATTTATTGTCTAGCGAATCCCAGAGATAATGGCACGCGATGGTGCGATAGGGGTGCCAGGGTTCTGCAAGACTCACCATTTTTTCATGGGTGGGCAATATGCGGAGCTTAAAAAGTAGCTGCATGCTTTTTTGTATACCAAGGTCGCCCGTGGGAAGTACGTTAGGCCGGTGGAGTGTGAACATCAAAAACATATCTGCGGTCCAGCGTCCTACCCCCTTCACCGCGATAAGGTGTTCGCGTATGGCCTCATCAGTCATTTCATGAAAGTTTTTTGGATTGACTGTGCCATCTAAAAACTTTTTTGCAAGGTCGTGCACATATGACGCCTTTTGATTGGAGAGTCCAACTTTTCGAAGTGCTTGTGGTTTTGTTTTTGCTACCGCACGTGGCGTTACTCCTCGTGGATACAAAGCCTTAAATCGCCCATAAATAGTCGCGGCTGCTTTAACAGATAGTTGCTGACCCACGACCGCACGACACAATGATTCAAACGGATCCCGATTTCGCTCAAATTCAGGTTTCTCAAATTTTTTAATCAGGGCCGCGAGCTTCTTGTCGCGCGTGAGATGCGCCAGTGCTTTTTTGATTTGTGCAGGGCTCATAGGAGCAATTTAAAACCCTCTCGTATCCCCTCTTCGCCTGGATACAAATCGAGCGACTGGATGTCGTCAATGGTGCACCAGCGTACCTCTGAGTACTCACGCGACGGGTCAAACGAGTCTGGCTCGATGACCGTTTCGTAGTAGATAGGAAAATTGTAAAACCACTCCATGCCGCGACTTTTCTGTACAATATGTGGAAGCGCAAGACACGGTTTGTCCGCTATTGAAACTACTTTAAATCCCACCTCTTCTCTGAGCTCCCGCTTAAGCCCTTCTTGAATATCTTCACCAAAATCGAGCCCGCCGCCAAACGTCTCCCACATGGTGCGCCGCTTCCCCATCAAGAACTTTTCACCATCTCGAATAAGCGCGCGTACACTCACCCGATAAAAACAGTCAGGAAAGTCTTTTGACTGACTCATGAGTCCAGTGTAATCGACTTCTTTGCAGTATTAAAGAGACTGCGCGTCTTTCGTATCCAGCTGAGCGCCTCCCTCTCGCTTTTAGAGCGCTTGAGCCACCAAAGCCAGCGCTCCATGATTTTTAGATACATAACCGCCTGTAAAACAGGTTCATCCTTCGCTTTGAAGCCGTACCCCTTACGAAGGGCTGCGCGCGATTGTGCCGGATACGATCCAAAACTTGCCCAAATGAGTGACACAGCGACGTCAACAAACGGGTGTGATATCTGCGCGACAGGATCAAACACCTTAATGGCCGTTATCCCAAAGGTGTTATGCAATCCTAGGTCGTTATGCACTAAGACGGGTCTTGTCCCACGCCTTGCGTCAGCTTCAACGATGGCGATGGCATGTGTAATAAGTTTAGCTTCTTCATATGTTGCGAGCTTGTGTATATGGAGCTCGCGAATACGTGCTGGTGTGAAAATTTCTCCCACCTGCCCCCCATACGTTTTGTGCTGGCCAATAAAACTTTTAAGCGATTGTACTTCGCCATATCCTCTCCCCTTCGCTTTTTTAATCTGCGCAAGTGTTTTACCCAGCCGTGTGTAGAGCGAGAGTACCTGTGTTTTATTTCTGCCATGCATCTCCTCCTCAGTCGTGCCTGTCGGTATGTACTCAAGAATCTCCACGGTCGCCGGAAAGTGCTTCGTCGGTATGATAAGCGCAAGTACCTTGAGTGTATTTACACCAACGGCACGCCAGCGCTTCAAAAAAGCAGCTTCGCGTTTTATGCGAGCACCATCAATCGCAGACTTAACGACATATGTACCTGTTTTATCGCGAACGCGCATTACAACAGAGCCAACTGAATAACCAACAAAAAACCCGTCGATGCTGAACGTCTTTGCATCCAAAAAACTCACCTCGGGTAGTCGCCGGGCAATATGAATAAAGTTTTTTCTGAAACGCTTATTAGCCGGTGCCATCCATCCATGGATGAGCGGTGCATCTCTAATCTTCGTTTTCATTTTCTCTGCAAATCTCTTTCGCCTTACTGCTTTGTGCCAAATTCCACTGTCCATTCAATGCCGTATTTGTCTCTAAACATTGCAAAATAAGTTCCCCAGGGACTCTCAGCCATCGGCATTTCGACTGTCCCCCCTGCCGAAAGTCCATTGAATAATTTATCAGCTTCTTCTTTGCTTTCAGCAATTATTGCTATTTTTGATCTATTCTCGTTCTCGTTCACTCGTCCCATACTTTCTGGAACATCATTGGCTATTAAGACGTTTTTGCCGATGGGCAAAGCAATGCGCATTATTTTATTTGCCTCATTTTCTGATACGGGAAATTCAGCACTTGCTATGTCTTTGAAGCGAGTTATCTTTCCGAACTCTCCTCCAAATACTGATTTATAAAAATTGAACGCTTCCTCCGCGTTTCCGTTGAAGTTAATGTAAGGATTGATTGTTACCATAATTTCCTTCTTATTTCTTTTTACTATAATAATCGATATTTTTTCTGTGGGCCCAGAGACGGAACTGAATGACAAGAAAACCAAATATGATAAGAGCGATTCCTATTCTCCAATCAAAAAAACAATATATAAGTCCACCGATTATTAAATCTCCAGCTATGGCGTTTAGTAAGGTATTTGGGCCAAGTGGGAAAGCATGGACAAGAGTAGCCAGAGCAAAGACTCCAATCGCAATTTTCCAATCCACAAAAAGCAGGCCAATTGCCAGAACCGCAAGTACATATTTTGAAATATTTAAAAACTTCATGGAATTCATTTTAACCTGATTTTTGAGTCTGATAAAGCCTCAGCATCACTCCGATACTTTTTTCTTCGGGCGGAGGCGGTGAGATTCGAACTCACGATACCTTGCGGTATGGCGGTTTTCGAAACCGCTGGAATAAACCACTATCCGACGCCTCCAACCATGGGATTCTAGCATTTTAGGGCCGAAATGCTATAGTTTGAGGCGTAGAGGCCCTATCGTCTATCGGTTAGGACACGAGCTTTTCAAGCTTGGAAGCCGGGTTCGACTCCCGGTAGGGTCATGAATCTTCGAATGACACTAAGCGAGCAAATAAATTTGCTCGCGGCTGGGAGGCGAAGGGGCGAGCATGTGTACGAAAACTTTGTTTGAATGCACGCGAGTCCCGTACGGACCTCGTAGAGGTCGACATCCGTTCACGGTAGGGTCATCTACAACGTCTTCGATGCGGGTCTAATGATTTTTACTTTCGCGAGGACTGACGATAAAACGGTCTGCCGAAGTTTTAGTCCAGTATCGGTGTCAATGAGTTTAACTTTTTGTACGAAACCTTGCTGTTTGGTAGAATCAACACGAAACAATTTTTTAGAACTTTTATACCAAGGGTCTCCATCTGGAAAGGATACGAGTTCACCTGATGTAACCGTGATACCGCGAGGCATCTCGGCCAAAATCGCTTCGCGACTTTTTCTGGGGCGTGGCGCAGCTGAGTTGGTCCAGCCCACATATTTGCCTGCCTTGTAGCGGGTCGCCATTGTTTCGTATTTCATTACTCCACTCATATATTCTGCTTAGTGATAGTCTAGTTTTGCTGCGACCACGGCACGAGCTCGACGCACCGCTTCAACTCCGTTAATTTTTCTTTGCTGCAATGCTTTTTTGATAGCTGCGAAAAGGCCTGATTCGACGTCGTTAGCACCCATAACCATCGCTTTTGCCTCCTCTACTGCTATAGCAGCTTCAGCGCTCATGTGGGGACTGTACCAAAAGTGCTGTGACTCTGCAAGTCCCTTATAGGCTAATTCGCCCGAATATGTCCTATAAACCATTCTAGTATTTTGCAAAATACTAGAATGGTTTGATCATCTACCGCCCCCAGTCACCGAGCTGCCGGAGTGCTGCGCGGGCCCGCTTAGTATGAGACTTTTGTGTGTTAGATAAACGGATTTCACCATCACGCAGCGGTACACCTGTTTTCTCGTGCTCTACAGCGCGTGCCAGAGCAAGCTGATGGTGCACGGATAGTTTTTGTATGGCTCTCCTGACCTCACCATACTCAACAGCAGTTATTTGTGCGGGGGGTGTATTTTCTGGTGGATGCCAACTTTTCTGTAAGATACTCTTATGTCTCTTTGTATCTTGGAGGCCAGTGAGGTGTGTGTTCACCATTATGGTGGTGAGCCACCCCCGCATATTCGTTCCTGGAGTAAAAGAACGCTCAGCTTCAAGTGCCCTAAGGTTTGTCTTTTGAACTAAATCCTTCGCGTCATGGTAGTCTCTAGTTCTTTGTTTTGCTCGACTTAAAAGAAACGTCTGATGCGTTGATAGCTCTCGTCTAAAATCAAATTTTTCGCCTGCCATACAATCCGTGGATGCTACCACGCCTACTACCATCAGTCTACTCCTCCAAAAAGCCGCCGGCTTGGTGGGTCCAGAGACGTGCATAGAGGCCGCCCGTCTTTGCGACGAGCTCATCATGCGTGCCGTCCTCTACCATCTTTCCGTTCTCCAGAACCAAAATACGATCCATGGCGCGAATGGTCGAGAGGCGGTGTGCGATCGCTATCACAGTCTTCCCTTCCATAAGCTCTTTGAGTGCAACTTGGATCGAAGCTTCGGACTCTGAATCGAGTGAGCTGGTCGCTTCGTCGAGAATCAAGACGGGTGCTGCTTTTAGTATCGCGCGTGCTATGGCGACGCGCTGTCGTTGACCGCCTGAAAGTTTAACCCCGCGCTCACCAACGAGCGTGTCGTACCCATCGGGTAGTGATTGGATAAACTCATGTGCTTCAGCGCGGCGTGCAGCCTCCATCACCTCCTCAATGGTCGCTTGTGGCTGTCCATATGCGATATTCTCGCGGATGGTGCGATGAAAGAGCGACGGGTCCTGCGGGACGACTGCAATGGCTCTGTGGAGTGAGTCTTGGGTCACCTCTCGCACATCCATGCCATCGATGCGTATAGCTCCCCCCTTCACATCGTGCTGACGAAGTAACAACGATACAAACGTTGTTTTGCCGCTTCCCGATGGCCCCACGAGACCCACGCGCGTTCCAGGCTTAATGGTGAGTGAGAATGATTCAAATACATTTGCTTGGTTGTATGCAAATGTCACATTATCAAACTCGACAGATCCGGCGCGCGCGGTGAGATCTCGCGCACTTGGACTGTCGACTATGTCGTGAGTACGGACAACCTCTTTAAGCCCCTCATCAACTTCTCCGTAGCGCTCTGCAAATTGATTAATGCTTGAGCCGATGAATGTAAACCAGCCCATAATACCGCTTACAATCGCGAGTATCATAATAAGCTCACCTGTCGTGACGAGTGCGTCCCGCCACAAAAAGAACGCGCCGAAGAGCATGCCAATCACAAAAATCCCCATGAGTATGTTGTTCCAGATCAATATCCACTCGGAGTTGTACCATGCCTTGAGTGCGACGCGATTAAAATCTGACGTTGCAGTGTCCACGGATGCAATCTCACGTGTACGCTGTGCATAATTTTTAACAGCGACAATATTCGTGAGCACATCAACAATGAGCCCAGTCGCTTTACTCTTTACCGCTGCGCGCTCCTCAGAAAGCGCCGTCGATCGTTTGGTCAGTCGAACGTTAACGACTACAATACCAACAATCCAAACTCCAAAGAAAAGAGCGAGACGCCAGTCGACGGTGGAGACAAGAACAGCAGAAGCAAGCGCCGTCACCAAGGTTGGTGTGTAGTTCCACAAGACCGTTTCAAATGCACCGTGCATACCGCCATGCGCGTTCCAAATTTTGGAACCGAGAGAGCCTGCAAATCGATTATGAAAGTACGGCATCGAGTGAAGCGTTAGATACTCAAACAGCATGTCTGCTGCCTTTTTTCTCGCCCTCGTCATCCACTGCATGCCGAATAGGCCGCTGAGTCGATACATGAACTGATGCCCAATCACCGCAGCCGGGAACATAAGAATCCAGAATGTGATCGTCGAAAAGCCAGTTCTTCCTTCTGTATACGCCGTCATTGAATCGACGAGCTGTTTGTAGACATAGTACGTAAAGGTATCAAATGATGCAGCGAAAATGACGAGCACGAATGCGGGTATAGCAAAATACCAGTACGGTCGTGAAACCCGATATGCAAACCAAAACGGTGATGTTGGAAATGAATCCATAGTGTGTATCGTACCCCGAGATTCTGACCTACAGCATAAAAGACCACTGAGTGGCCTTTCGCGTGTTTGTGTCTATGCAGGTATTCCTGCTCGCGGTACGTTACCGCTATAATACACCTGATTCAAAGTCTGTCAACTCACTTGTGGTGATAGCGCCTTCTCTAATAACTATAGGCGTTGCCGCACGTGCGTCAACAACCGTCGACGGCGCTGAGTCTAATAAGGGCTTGTACTCACCAACGACACAGATATTATTCTCGCGCAGGACTTTTTCTGTAAGCGACCCATCAGTACCTGACACGTTTGCTGACGTAGACGTGATGGGACGGCCCAGTTCTTTTGCAAGAGCAAGTGGGACTGGATGACTAGGTATGCGAATGCCAATAGTTTTATTGTCAGAAAGCTCGTGAGGGAGCCCGTGTGATTCAAGTACGATAGTTAACTTTCCTGGTAAAAACTTTTTAATCAGCCGTTCTGCAAGCGGCGTAACATCGACATACTGCCTCGCCATAGTCATATCAGATACAACAATTGAATAGTGCTTTGCCCCCTCGCTCCCCTTAAGAACCCGAAGTCTCTCTATAGCACTGACATTTGTTGCATCAACACCGAGTCCCCACAACGTGTCCGTCGGATATAAAACGATACCGCCCGCGCGCAAGTGTTGAACAGCCATGGACACATCCATATCTTGATACTACCAAAGAACACCACTCAGGGCGCTTTGTTTAGTGCTGACCTTGTGTTCGTACGACGAGACGTCCTGGGTATGAGCCCGCACGGTGCTCAGGCGTCTCATGCCAAATCTTGCCGCCACCACTACTACCTTTCATAACAGATTTAGCGTTCTGGGCCTTTATCTTAGCCGCGCGAATACGTCGATCTTCTACGCCCTGGGACGCCTTAAGAAGGTCTATAGCGTTGAAAATTTCTACTCCATTCATCATAGGTCTCTTTTCTTGATCTTCCATAAGTAATACAACCGTACAATAGCACGTGCGGTTGCAGCGGTCAAAATTGACTTTTGAAAAAATTATTTAGCTGTTTTTGCGATGGCGAGAGCTCGTGCAAGCTTCAGCTCAGACAATTTTCGCTGTGGGTTCGAATTGGGCTCTTGAATCCAAACTTCTGATTGTGGCTTTCGTTTTCGCGGGGTAACATCTGGGAGAATCCTGCCCTCGAATGCATCATTGTCTAGTGACATAGCACTTATTTTTTATTTAGTATCCCTTCACTGTACTTTCATTAAGCAATGTCTGTCAAGGCAGTATTACACAACACAAATCTCTTGGTGGGCGGTACAGGACTCGAACCTGTGACCCTTTCTACGTCAAAGAAATGCTCTACCAACTGAGCTAACCGCCCGCGTATCTACTATACCTGCGCCCTTGGCTTAAATCAACGCTACATTCCATTCTCCCTCATCCAGTCTCGTAAATGAAATTCATCAGCAGCAAGATTAAGACAATTTCTGCACTCTGCGATCGCCTGTACCGAGGGCCCCTCAACATCGACCGTGACTAGTGGAGTTTTTAATTTTTTACCATTGATGGCAGTGATGGTATCGATATCGACGCGGCTGCCAGTGCAAGGGCGCGGTGGCTCAACATTTTTAAGATATTTCAGTGAGTGCCTCGTTTTTGTAACGCGAAACGAGATCGAACTTTCATCAAATTTTGGTAGGATTTTTAATTTTAAAAGCTCTTGGACTTTTTTTGTTAATAATTCGAGTGCTTCTTTTTTATTCATCGCCGGTCCTTCAAATTCAAGACGAACATATTCGTCGTTGTCGTTGAGTCGCAGTTTAACGGTCCAAAAATGTTCGATGAGTCCCTCTTTTGAAAGCCCAATCCACCCGCGCCAGCCGCGTGAACGACGATGCGTGTGGACACGAATGCGTGCCGTCATGCGTGCGCATGCTTGTTTGTTTGATTCATCCACGAGAACACACACATCTTTAAACTCATATGATTGTGCTTCGAGCTCTGCGTGCATGATTTCTGAAGCGCCGTCATCGGTGAGCTGTTTAATGATGCGTTCTCTATGCTCGGACCCGTCCAATAGAGCGGTAGACTCGATCTCTTCCGCCTGATCTCGCTTTTCTTCCTTTTCTCCGAGTAAACTTCGAACCCATGCCGGGAGTGCGCTTACAGATTCGAGCACACGCACTGGCGCTCGTTGCGCTTCCAACTCGTGATCAGCCTCTGCTGCAAGTTCAAAAGCGTCTCCGTCTTTCATACAAACAACTTACTTTTGTAAAACTGCAGCTCTCGAATCGAACGCTTGATGTCGTCGAGAGCTCGGTGGGTGTGCTCGCCTTTTATCGCGCCCCACTCGTCATACACCATGGGGCGCCAACGACGGATCATTTCTTTCATGGTCGATACATCAATGTTTCGATGAAATAAATATGCATACAGCGCTGGCATATGGGTGTACAAAAACATTCTGTCCATGTGCACTGATGAGCCACAGAGTGGGCTTGTGACCGGTGCCACATATTCGGACACAAACGCAAGTACCTGTTGCTCAGCCTCTGTTTGCGACACGGTGCTCGCTGCGACGAGGGGGATGATGCCGCTCTTGTCATGTATTGCACGCACATCAGCGGGTATTTGATCAAAACGTGCCGGATCAGCATGAATAACAATGTCTGGACCTTCTGCGACGATATTCAGATTGTTGTCCGTGATAATGACTGCGATTTCAGTGATCGTGTCGACACGTACATCAACAAGTGAGGTCATTTCTAAATCCATCCATACCAACAAATCGTCTCGCCGCATATCAAAAAATGTCTAATAATTCATTCATATGTGTAATTTGCTTCCACGATAGTGGCCGGAGCCTAGGCTCTCGGTCGGTATATTGTACCCCACGACCAGTGTACTTGAATATCTCGGCGTCGTTGAACGAGTCGCCAACAAACGCTATTTCGTGCGGCTTGAGGCCGTACTTCTTCTGCAATTCCTTGGCGGTGTGGACCTTGGCCTCCTTTTCAGTCAACTCGGTATGGTATTCAAACTTCTCAAACTCGCCACGCTGGTTATAGAGCAATCTGCAGTACGCATACGTGTCCGCAACATTCAACCGTTCTGCTATTCCTTGTACATAATCGTGCACACCACTTGAGATAATTGCAAGTCGGTAGTTCTTAGCAAGTTCGGGCACTACCTCTGCTACGCCGGGATTCAGTTCTATGCTATCGAACAACGTATGAATCTCATCTTTAGTGCGTGGGGTCTTCTGATACTCAACTTCAATAATGTCCATCCAGTCTTTGTACAGCAACTCATCTTTTTTCCAGAGGGCATAGAGCCGCAGATCCTCCTCAAGCGAGAAGTTAAAGAACTTGTGCAGTGTTGGCCACGAGTTGTAATCTGCCAGGGTCCCATCTACGTCAAAGGCGATTAGCTTAACATCTCGCGTGGGCATGCGTTTTTTGCTACACTCACCTTACCATGCGCATACTCTCTATTGAAACCTCCTGCGACGAGACGGCGATCTCTATTCTCGACTGCACAGGTGACACAAGCGGCGCCACCTTTAAAGTCTTGGGTAACGCGCTCTACTCTCAAGCACACCTCCACGCTGAGTATGGCGGCGTCCACCCCACCCTCGCTAAGCGTGAACACATAAAAAACCTACCGATTTTACTTGAGCAAGCCTTAGGAGAGGCGGGGGGTGCAGCACTTTCTCCGACTCCAAGCGCCGGAGGGAACGTCTCCGAAAATGCTGCACCCCCCGCCAATGTAATCGGGGTCGAATTAATTGCAGTAACGCAGGGGCCGGGACTTGAACCAGCACTGTGGACGGGCATCGAGTTTGCAAAAGAGTTGGGCCAAAGATGGAGCGTTCCAGTTGTTGGCACTGATCATATGGAGGGTCACATTATGACGGGACTCGTCGAACAAATAACTAAAACCGAATATCATTTCAAAGAGCCCGAACTTCCAATTCTCGCGCTCCTTATTTCTGGAGGACACACGGAGTTAGTGCTCATGAAAGAGTGGCTTGTCTATGAGCTTATTGGCAGAACAAAAGATGATGCGATTGGAGAAGCATTTGACAAGGTGGCGCGACTTCTTGATATGCCGTACCCCGGTGGGCCTGAGATAGATAAAGCAGCCACTCGTGCACGAGCGCGCGGCGCGAGCGTGGAGACGCATGGCATTACTTTTCCGCGGCCGCTTATTCACGAGAACTCATGCGATTTTTCTTTTTCTGGACTCAAAACGGCGGTGCTGTACAAACTGCGCTCAATGCCGGAGCTGTCTGAGCACGACCGCGAGCACATCGCACAAGCATTTGAAGAAGCTGCGCGCGATTCAATCATCATCAAAACAAGAAAGGCGCTTGAAGAAACGGGAGCAAAAACACTCTCTGCTGGCGGCGGCGTCACTGCAAACGCCGAAATCAGAACGGCCGTTGAAAAAATGGTTGAAGAAGAATTTCTTGACGTGACGCTCGCCTATCCGCATCCGTCTTTAACTGGAGACAACGCCATTATGATTGGTATGGCAGCATATCTTCGACATTCCGCAGGACTCCCTGGCCGCACTCTCGCTGCAAACGGTGGCCAATCGCTCGCACCGTACGTGGCTCCACAGGTGTCGCTGTAGTACACTGAAAAAATGGACCAGAAGTTCCTCAAACCATACAGCCCAGACGAGACTGAAGCTGCCATATATAAGAGATGGGAGAACTCGGGCTATTTTAACCCCGACAACCTGCCTGGTGATCGACCCGATACATTTTCGATCGTGCTCCCTCCGCCAAACGTCACGGGGACCCTGCACATGGGCTCGGCCCTTATGCTCGCTATCGAGGACATTATCGTGCGTTACAAGCGCATGCAGGGTTTCAAAACACTGTGGATACCGGGCACCGACTCTGCTGCCATTGCGACCCAAGCGCGCGTTGAAAAAGACATTCAAAAAGCAGAGGGTAAATCACGCCACGATCTTGGCAGACCAGAACTTTTGAAACGTATCGATGCGTTCATCGAAACAACAAAAAACACTATCATCGATCAAATGCGCGCGATGGGAGCATCTCTCGACTGGTCACGCTATGCATACACCATGGACGATAAGCGTTATGGCGCGGTTATGCATGCATTCATAAAAATGTACGAAGCGGGACTTATCTATCGCGGTCACCGCATTGTTAATTGGGACCCAAAAGGTCAAACGACGATTTCAGATGACGAGATTGTCTACGAAGAACGAAAAGACAAATTGTATTACCTCAAATATGGCCCTTTCATCATCGGCACATCACGACCAGAAACGAAGTTTGGCGATAAGTACGTAGTGATGCACCCCGACGACAAGCGATATGCGCAGTACGCTGATCGCCAGCAAATTGAACTCGAATGGATAAACGGACCCATCACCGCCATCGTCATCAAGGACCCTGGGGTCGACATGGAGTTTGGAACAGGAGTGATGACCATCACGCCATGGCATGACATGGCAGACTTTGAACTTGCAGAAAAGTACGACCTCCCTAAAGAACAGGTCATCGACTGGTACGGCAAGCTCCTCCCAATCGCGGGCGAGTTTGCGGGTATGAAAATTACTGATGCGCGCGAAAAAATAATCGAGAAACTTGCTTCCAAGGGACTCGTTGAGAAAATCGAAGACTACACGCACAACGTCGCTACGGCAGAGCGAACAGGTGGCATGATCGAACCGCAAATAAAGTTGCAATGGTTTATAAATGTAACCAAGGAGTACACGGCAAAAGACGGCACGAAAACTACACTTCGCGACATGATGACACAGACGGTTGAAAACGGTGACGTGACCTTTTTGGTTGAACGATTTGAAAAGCAATACCTGCACTGGGCGAAGAACCTTCGCGATTGGTGCATCTCGCGACAAATCTGGTTTGGGCATCGCATCCCCGTCTGGTATAGGGGTAACGATATGAAAGTGCAGGTAGACAGTCCAGGGGACGGGTGGGAGCAGGACTCTGACGTCTTAGACACGTGGTTTTCAGCAGGCTTATGGACGTTCACCACACTTGGCTGGCCGGACGAAACAGAAGATTTAAAAAAGTACCACCCCACGGCGCTTATTGAGTCGGGATACGATATTCTCCCTTTCTGGATAGCTCGCATGATCATGATGAGCGGTTTTCACCTTGGGACAGTTCCGTTCAAAACTATTTACTTTCATGGGCTCGTGCGCGATGGTCAGGGGAGGAAAATTTCAAAGTCACTCGGCAACAATATTGACCCCGTGGATATGGCAAAGAAATATGGCATGGATGCCGTTCGCATCGCGCTTATCATGGGTATGGCGCCGGGTACAGACTCAAAAATTGATGAAAACAAAATTCGCGGTTATAAAAATTTTGCAAACAAGATTTGGAACATCGCCCGCTTTGTTTTAGAGAATGTTGAAAAAACCGACATTGAAGAACCGCACACGCTCTCCAAAGAAGATGCGGACGACATCACGGAGCTGAATCGCACCGTCCGCGAAGTCACGCGCCACCTCGATGAGTATAGAATCGACTTAGCCGCGGATGCTGTCTACCACTATGTGTGGCACACATTTGCTGATCAGGTGCTCGAACGTTCTAAAACAGTTATGAACGGAACGGACGTCGTCGCACAGCGTGCAACTGCATGGAAGCTGTATACCATCCTCATAACTAGTTTGAAAATGCTCCACCCCTATATGCCTTTTGTCACCGAAGAAATATGGAGTTCCCTGTCTGCGCAGGCAGGACTCCCCATGAAAGACGGAGGGATGCTTATGATTGCACGTTGGCCGGCTGTAGTAGAATAGAAGAGTGTTTGAATTAATAAGTGCGGCGTCAGCGGCTGTTTCAGCGTCGGCCATTGGGTTTGTACCCGTTTTAATTTGGCTCGCTTTTTGGCTATTTCAGGACTGGGTGCACCCAGAACCAAATAGGAGGTTGCTGAGTGCGTTTATCGCGGGTATTTTTTGTGTTATTGCAGTTCTCCCGCTCCAACAGTATTTTTCTGTGCGTTTTGAGTTTGGCACTGTCCTGATTTTTATTTGGGCAGGAATTGAGGAGATCATGAAACTGTTGTTTGCGTGGGTTGTCGTTCTCCGAACACGAGCACTTGATGAGCCGATTGATTTTCCTGTATACCTTATCACCGTTGCACTCGGATTCGCTGCGTTAGAAAACTCACTCTTTCTGTTTAGCTCGTCGTTAGCGGGAAACGTGCTTGATTCTGCAATTACTGGCGATTTGCGATTTATCGGTGCAACACTTATTCATGTTTTATCATCGGCTGTCATTGGTGGAGCGCTTGCAATCGCGTACTATCGTTCAAAAATGAGGATGCTGGTATATGGCGTCGTTGGAGTTATCCTCGCCACCGTATTGCATGCTGGGTTTAATTTACTTATACTTGCAACAGGAGCTGAGGCCATCCTCACCGTATTTCTTGGAATATGGGTGGGCGTAGTGTTCATGCTCCTCGCGTTTGAGCGTATAAAACTCATTCGTCCACCCTTGTGGTGGGAGCGCATGTTTACTCCTAAACGAAATTAGACTGTATGGCAAAGAAACCCTCTTTTTTCGACAGACTCACGGGCGCTTCGTATGACAACGAATTTGAAACGTACGAGACCCCGCAGATGCCAGCCGCCACGCATCCCCAGCCCATGATAGATGAGCCACAGGAAGCACAGCTCACCGTCGACGTGTACCAAGACAATGACAACATCTATATTCGCGCGCTCGTTGCTGGAGTGAGCCCTTCTGACCTCGATATCTCGATTTCGCGCGATATGGTCACCATCCATGGAAAGCGCATTGAGGAGCGCTCAGTTGATGAAACCGACTACGTATATCAAGAGCTCTATTGGGGTGCCTTTGCGCGCTCAGTTGTCCTCCCCGCTGAAGTAGACGTTGATGCAGCAGAAGCAGAGCAAAAGCACGGTCTTTTGACCATCAAGCTTCCAAAGATGAACAAAGATCGCAAGACAAAACTTAAGGTCCGCGGGTAAAAACTGCCTGTTAGCCAAAAAAAGCTCGACGAATAGCAGCCCCTATCGGTCGACGAAGTGACTCTACCTCATCCGAGTAGAGGTGAAAAAACTGCCCAGGCTCAGTTTCTGCTGTTCGCCCCTGAATTATTCTCTTGCCAACTCCAATATCAACAATTCCTGTCACTTCCACGAGCAACTTCTTTTCGTTAAAACTGTTGCCCGGCTTCAACTTAACAATTAAAGTTTCTCCGTTTTTAATATTTTCCCACGATGCCATAAGATTTTGCTACTGATTGATATATTAGCATCGTAACACCTCAATGCACATATGTCAAATATTGCAACTATGCCCGCCTCAATTTGTTGTGAATTGGATGTCGTATGCCCCATCGAATGCTGAGCCATGAACGTTCGTGGATGTAGTACAGAACAAGCTCAGTCACAAATTCTATAACACCAATTGAAAGGCTCACAACTACACTGCCCGTGATGAGATACGAGATGAGTAGCGTGTCGAGCGTTCCAATAACGCGCCAGCTCATCATTTTTAAGAAAGTGCGTGTATGTAGTTCAACCGCGAGGTACCCGTCGGCAGTGATGACCACTTTTCTGCCATAGGTGACACCAAGCCACAAACGCTCATGAAAGTAGAAGAGTACCGTTTTGGTAAGTATCTCAGCGATACCAATTGAAAGTCCCTGAATGGGACTCCCTGACACGACAACACCAACGAGTGACGTGTTTAAAAAAGAAATGAGCCGCCACGTAACGCTCTTCGCGACACTCCGCGCATGTTTTTCGCCCATACGAGCTACTGTACCACGCACTATTTCCACTCCGGGACAGTGCCCCCATCTACTGCAGCCTGGATCAGGGCGGCGGCATCATCAATCTGCCGTGCCACATCATCCCGCGACGTATCGAAAGTGTACAGAAATGGAAAGTTCTCTTTGAGCATATCTTTGTTATGCTCTTTGTTGCGAAAATACTCTTTCACGGCATGCTCGCCATCGGTAAAAAGCCATGATGGCTTATAGTTTTCCAGACGTTCGAGAATGACGGATTCTGGAGTATTGATATGGATCCAGACGACTGGAGCGCCTATCTCCTTAAAAAGCTGTCGAGTGAGTTTAACCCACGCGACACTACCAGCATTAGCATCGAGTGCGATGCCATACCCCTGTGTACCAAACAGCCGATGAGTTACCGTTGCAATTTCGAGAGTATGCGCATAGCTAAACCCAGACTCCTTTAAAAGTCGTCTGATATCATCGGTGCAAATACGCACCAGATTCAACTTTTTTGCGAGCGACACAACTATTGTGGACTTTCCTGCTCCGATAAGTCCGACAGGTGCTAGTACGTACGGTTTCGGGATTTTAATTGCAGGAACATCTATCGTCTTTGCATATGCTTCTGCAAACTCTGCCACGCGTTCAAGTGGTAAATTGGGGGCGACAAATCCTCCTTGGTGTGGGAGAGACATAAAACAGGTGCCGGGGATCAGAGTTGCACTGATGACCCTTCGCTCTTCAGGCGAATGCTCTAACTAACTGAGCTACCCCGGCATCGCACCGCTTATCCCGGCACTTTTCTATCCTACCACTATTGAGTACTCGTGCCAATGAGCGATTTAAATTGTTCAAAGATACTGTTTCCACCAAAAGCTTCAATTTGCGCTTTAAACGCATCTGACGTTCCTTGCATTTGCTGGTATTGCTGCATGACCGTGTCGAGATATGGCTGAAGGTAGAGCCACGTGTAGTATGGGAGCACGATAAGTATCACAATATAGAACACAAACTTAATGATGCCGCCCACAAACGCGGTGCGCCGCATGCTCTTCAGCATGCTGTTGTTGCTCTTGGTCATCTCATACATCTCCTCAAGCTTTTTCTCGTCCATACGATCAAGTATACTACAAGGCATATGGACCAAAAGTACACTGACTCGGACGAATATCAAAAAGAGATAGCCGACCAGTATGCAGCGCGTGTAACGCACTTCCCTGTCAGCGAAGTGCAGATGGTGCTAACAAAACTCGGCTTTGACGCTGATCCAGAGACTGTCACAGAGGCTGTGGTGGGAAATGTTAACGCGACCTATCTCACACCAACGCTAGTTGTCAAAATGAACAAAGACACAGATAGCCATGACTACATTGCCAACAAGCTTGTCTCTGATCGGCTTGGTTCGAAATGCCCGGTTGTTAAAGTTCTCGCCTATGACTTTTTCGAAAAGACTGACTATGAGGTACTCGTTATGGAGCGGTCGCCTGGCACACTCCTTTTAAACGACATGCTCGCACTTCCACCAGCTGAGCTTGAAGCCTTGTTTGCACGCGTTGTCGACGTTGTTCAGCACTTCGGTGCTATTACTTTTGATACATTCGGGCCAGTGAGCAATCAGGATAAGGCCTTTGGTACTTACACTGAACTTTTAAGCAGTGAGTTCAAAACGAATGTTAGAACTATACGCGACCTCTCGCTGTGCGAGGAAGCAGACATACAGCTGGTAGAAAAATACTTTGCAGAGAATGTACACATTTTCAACGATGAACGGCCCGTGCTAGTGCACACCGACCTCCACATGGGTAATATCCTGCATGACGGAGGCACGTTGACTGCAATTATTGATTTTGATTCAGCCGAACGAGCGCCCCTGATGCGGAGTCTTATTTCGCTTTTGGGCCTTATTGATAATCCTTCGCAATTTGTTGAAGGAACCAAGGACTTTGTCGCATATAAAGGTAAAAACTTTTATCACTTGCTGCCCATACTGCGTCGTGGCCTCTCGGAGCTGTTTGCTGATCCACTCCTGCTAAAAAAGCTCAACGTAAACGGAGTTGCGGTTGGTATCATGTGGATCGCGGGAAATTGGTCAGCGGAGTGGAATAAAGAAATGATGTTTAACTTAGTTACCAAGGAGCTCGCTACGAGTGACGCAGAACTCAAGAACTCATATTTTGGCAAAATAATATCATCTTGAATCTTTGTCCACCTCCTTCGAATTTTGATTATTAAAATGCACCAACAGCTCAGGGGCGCGCTCATTAAGACCATTTACAATTTGCTCAGTTGTTTGAGTTTCAAAATAGCGTCGAAAAGCTCTTTCCAATCTCTCGGGGCTAATTGCTCCTGTCTCTGCTTGCATACGCTCCATGAGCGTATTATAGCAGCAAAAGAAAGCGTGGTGCCCTTGCCCAGAATTAAATTCGCCTATTACTCTTACTGTAAGGATTTAATGGAGCCGAGGTACGGAAAGTCATGCGGGCTGACAGCAAGTTTTGCAAGTGGAGTAACCGGTATCCTAGAGATATACTCATCGATCGGAAAGTCGTCATCGTCGGTGCCCTGCTCAAAGCCCTCTCGAGACAATATGTAGACTACTCCTGCAGACCATGGTTGAGTATTTAGCATTTGTTGCTCAACTTTAAAAACATACTTTTTTGGCTTATCTCCGTCTTGCGTAGTACCACTCACGGCAACGCCGTTAAACTTGTTCTTGTCTTTAACTGCATAAAAGATCGGGAGCATTGGATCCTCAACCGCGTACACCGCATTGAGATTTCCAAACTTTTTTGACTTGCAGTTAGCAAGCCTCGGCTCTAAAACTGCAACGTCCCAGTTTGAGCCGTGCAATAAGAGTCGCTTTTCTTCAACCAAAAACTGCAAAAAGTCTATCTTCGGTGCCCCGCCCTGATAATCAACAAATCCACCGGGTGTTGCGCTGGCTGTCTCCCACATGAGGGCAAAAGAATCAGTATTCATTGTGCCCTCGGCCAGAATCGAACTGACATCACCCGCTTAGGACGCGGAGGTTCTATCCATTGAACTACGAGGGCTGCACCCTCATTATGCACTTACGCAGGGATATGTAAAAGCTCGGCGAGCTTTTCTTTGTCGAAGCCGATAACGATATCGTTACCGATTTTAATGACAGGTACGCCCATTTGTCCGGTCATTTCGATCATCGCCTGGCGCTGCGCAAGATCAGTTGATACGTCGTGGTTGGTGTATTGAATGTTGTTCGCTGCGAAAAACTCCTTTGAAAGCTGACAGAAGTGGCATGTCGGGGTCGAAAAAATCTCAACGGACGGATGTGCACTTGGCGTGCTTGGTGCAGGTGGTGTATCCATAATGTTTGTGATTATTTCACTAGTATATCATAGAGCCCTTTCCAAAAACCAGTGGTCTTTTTCTCTTCAGCTTTAGATTCTTCACTTTTCAGAATTACGAACTCTACTTCACCAGGCTTAACGACTGGGTACCGTGCGCGTATCTCGGCCTCCACCCCCCGCTCGGTCGTTAGGCTTGAAACTGATGCCCCCATAGCAGCCAAACGAGCCTGTATCTGCTCGTCCTCACGCGCGGCAGCACGTTTAAAGTCAGATGCGGCTGAATACCCTACATACGCGCGTATTAAGGCCCCGCTCATAACCACAAGAATCGCACCCAACAAAGCTATGAGCACCCACAGAAAGAACCGACGGTGCGTAGACAGCATACTGAACATATTGTACACTCTCTCTATGCTCTTCAATAAGAAAACCAAAGGGATCATCAAGGCCGTCTGGGTTGTCGTAGCAGTTCTCGTCATCGTTTCGATGATCCTTCTCTACGTTCCTGTCTTTTTCTAGCGACCGCTAGTCCTCGGGCTTAATGAGCTTTAAAAAGACCTCCTGAGGGATGTGCATTTTTTTATGCTCACCGCGGCGCTCCTTGCCCTTCTTTTGCTTCTCGAGAAGCTTCATTTTACGCGTGACATCTCCTCCATAGAGGTAGCCGGTGACGTCCTTCTTAAATGCGCTAATAGATTCTGATGCGACGATTCGACCATCTGCTCGTGCTTGAATTTTGACCACAAACTGTTGGCGTGGAAGCTCCTTTTTAAGGCGTTCAACGAGGGTGCGCGATTCAGTATCGAGCCTGCGACGCGAGACGATGCGCGAGAGTGCCGGAACCTCCTCCTCGGCAACTAAAATATCAAGTCGACAGACCTCGGCATCCTGCCAGTCGATAAACTCATATGCCAGTGACGCATAGCCAGAGGTCGCGCTTTTGAGCGAGTCAAAAAAACCGCGCATAAGTTCTCGGAGCGGCATATGTACGGTAAGTCGCATGCGGCTATGAAACATCTCAGTGCCGACGATAGCGCCCTCGTGCTCATACAAGAGCTGTGTCAGTGAAGATAAATAGTCAAGTGGTGTCATGACGGTTACTGACACCCACTGCTCGCGGACATGTTCAACGGACCCATCATTGGGAAACGCTGATGCTGTGTGCACACGAAATGTTTCAGTTTTTGTTTTTATTTCGTACGTGATTGATGGGGCCGTGATAACCGGCTCGATGTTGTGCTCACGACGAAGCCGCTCGGTGACAATCTCCATATGGAGCATGCCCAAAAATCCACAGCGAAATCCCTTTCCCAGCGTCGAGGACCCATCTTCTTCAAACGACAGCGCCGAATCAGATAGTT
>JBBTWN010000006.1:0-14020 GCA_038062735.1 Patescibacteria group bacterium | reverse complement strand
AGCAGTATACGCTGTAACGATGCCGTCATACACCGAAGCACGAATATAGTAGTCGCCGTCTTCTACATCCGTCGCATCCCAAACAAAACGGCCTGAGGGTACATTCTCTGCAATAGTCACCCACTCGTTTTTTGTTGACGTTGCTGACGCTGTGCTATCAAAACCGGCACGTTGAATCACCTGATAGGTATAGAGGAGTGGATCCTTGTTTTCATCATTCGCTTTTACAGTAATGACTGTATCGCCGCCGACACGTGCACCATCGACAGGAGTAGTGACCGTCGCCACCGGCTCCACGTTAAATTTAACGGTGACGGACACCTCTTCGCTCTGTACACCACTTGGATCAACGACCGAAACGCTTAGGACGTTCACACCGTGATTAGCATCTTTTGCGAGCGCAATATGCGGGATGGTGAATAGTTTGGACTGATCGGGTGACGTCGTCGCCACCTTAATTCCGTTCACTCTAAGCACAACGAACGTATCAGTCCGCGCCTCTCCGGTGAGCGTTATCGCTGGTGTGGTGACTATCTCATGATCGTACGGGGTCGTCACTGAAGGCTTTGGTGGCGGCTCAACGCCCACCGCAAATGTCCCGCCGCTTATGATCGTTGTTCCATTATTGCCCGCGCGGTCAACACCTGTTACTGATACTACCGCGATACCATCATAACCATTTATGATCTGATACACACCGGTAAACGTGAGACCGTCGCCGCTCACTTCTATTGGCGCCCTTACTCCCCCTTCTTGAGTAACGGTGACGGTGGGGGGGAGGGCGAGCTCTTTAGAAGACACAATAGTTATCGTTACATCGCTTGAGCGTGTGACGGGAGGGTCCGCAGTCACGACAAACTGTGGTGCATCATAGTCAACAGTAAAAAAATCAGAAACGCTTTGACCCAACTCGCCCGCAGCATCAAGGGCGTCCGCAATAATGCGGTAGAAAACGCCAGGGATAAGGTCGATGATACTCCATGTATACGGCCCCGTGGCCCCGAGTTCAGAGGCGATGAGTGTTTTTAAATCATCTCTGATAATCTCATGATTCCACCCCGCAATCGCGTCAGAATAATAGAGAGAAACCGGATTCGAAATTAATCCGAACTTTTTTTGCTCTTCTGTCGTACTTCCGGTATTGTTTTGATCGGTGGCACTATAGTTAATGAGCCCTACGTGTGAGAATACAACGCCCCTCGTCGGTGAAAGAATGACGACCTCCGGCCGATATGCTACCAATCCTCCAATGAGCGGATTCACCACAGCCTCGACAGAAAAAGCGAGTTCTCCTAAAAGATTTGAAAACGTATTTTGAAAACAGGTTGCATAGTCTTCGCCATTGCAACGATCATTCGACACGTGGAGCGCTGAGTACTGATGTTCATCCTGACTCGCGAATGACAGAGTGCCCGCCGCACACGGGTAGTTACCGATATTTCCACCCTGTGCCACAACGCCATCAATTCCTGTGGACATATCATAGATTTGTATCGAGTACTCAGAGTTTATACAGGTAAATGAAATGGATTCGTCGGGAAGGTATGTTGTCTTATTAATACTAAAAGTTGGCGCACTAACGGGTGGCGCTGGCGTGCCCAACGTAATACTCGCCTCGCCACCAAAATATGGCGACGCTCGGCAGTCAGCGAGGGCCATAAAATTGCACGTCTCCCCAGCGGTGACCTCAATGAACACATATGAAATATCGTTATCTCCAAAACCAAGCGGGACGCCCTCTGGGTCACAACTATACGATCCGAGGTTTTGCTCTGAGGGCATCTCAAATACTTGAAATTGATTCTCCGCTGCACAAAACACTGTAAATGGGTTATTGCCGTCAGGTGAGCCTGTAGAAACAGTAATCGCATACGCAGACTGTGGCATCAAAATCAAGATAACGAACGACGCTATAACCAAACGCGCCCGCAGGAGGAAAGAGCATGCGGAGTGTATTACTTCTGATCCCCCTGCTAACAACGTTTTCATAAAATTAGCTAATAATTTGCATGCTCATATTTGATCTGCTCTCAAAAAACTCCCTGCCTCAACAGTAGTGGTCGCTGCATCATCTCCACTGCTCTTGTAATGACCCCACTGGAAGGTAAGATCACCACTGGTACTACCCATCTCTATAGTGCCACTTATCAGTATCGGGCGGCGGCGAAGGTTAGTGCCTACAATGTACTGTGCCTCAGCACCACTGATCTCCAGTACACCTGAACCAGTTGCAGTATCGACGACAACTCCCTTAGAATCAATGTAAGTTAGATCAATTGTTGAGCCTGCTGGAGAAGTAAACGCAATTCGCTGATCACCAGTGCCCGTAAAATCAATCAGTATCGCACCGTCAATGATATAAGTCTTATTCTTTGTGAGTGGGAGGACTAGCTCATCATCGTCCTGAGCAGGGACATCGTCACCTACCACAACCTCGTCAACGTTTTTACGCACGGCTTCCACGACCACCGCATTACTTTCAAGCGGGATAAATGCAAGCACTGCCAGCACAGTTGCAGCCACAAGAGTGGCAAGGAATATCAGCTGTGCGAGTATCGGAGCTTTAAGTATTTTGATCATATTTTTGTTTAGATTTTTGTAATTTATATATAAGCCATCGTACTTATTGGTTAGCGATGATGGATGATCATAGAGCGGCTGCCTATACATGCCTGTACGCCATCAATAACTCTCCACTGAAGGGTAGCCGTGTGTGCGCCGGGACTTACCGCATCAGAAATAAAGTTCCAGGAGTTATTGGTTGAATTGAGAGCGCTACTCTTCAGAACGACACCACTTCCTGATCCTGACTGCGTGAGTCCATCGACAAGAAAGCGAAAGTCTAGATTGCCACCTGGAGCATCGATCTGCGCGGTGAAAGCCGCATATATCTCATTAGAGAATATGCCCCCTTGTGTAAACGACTCTTCCATTCCCGGAACATCCTCGTATGTTGTCGAAGTCGTGCATACATCTAGCGACGCACTTTGATCATGATGGACTTCTGTGTAGTCAAGACGCCCGACTATTGTCTCCCCGCTTCTGTCTATCGCTTGCGCATAGACTATTCCGCCCACAAGAAGCCCGATCGCAAGTAAGACGGCACCTGATATTCCGATTGTAATTTTATTCATATTACATTTTTTCTTTACCGATAATTATTATCTTCACAGATTTTGTATTACATATAGTTTTGTTAGATAATAATTCGACCTTTCATAATTAGGGGACTTGTTCACCCGCTACCTCGGTGTACACCAGACGCGACACCTCGGCGATGAATTGTACGAGCTTTTCGAAATCGTCACCCCTGGTCATGATGCAGAGAATGTATGGGGTTTTTTGTGTGTACACGATGCCACAGTCGTGAAACTCTTTCCTTTTCGATATATCTGTAGAGCGGGTCCCGAATTTATGCGCGATTTGTATGCCTGCAGGAACCCCCGCTACGAGCCCATCTCTAAACGAACTTTGTGTCAGCATACTGAGGAGCTTTTCTGAACCTTCTGTGCCAGCATACGACGCGTTGTAGAGCACACGAAAAAAAGCGCCGTACAGCTTCACGCTCGTCTCATAATCTGCGCCAAGCTCTGGCTTTTCAATGCCGAGATCGGTATAGACACTTTGTATGACATCAGTCCCCGCATACTGTGCGAGCACCAAGGCGGCGTCGTTGTTTGATTCTTTCAACATGATGCCTATAAGATCACCGACAGTGTACACGCCGAGTGCCAGTGGTGTATCAGAGCCAAACTCTGATTCAACGGCAGCGCGTGGTGGACCCCCACTGTATTCGATTTCTTGTGTAAGCAGTACTGTATCCGGATTCTCCATCTGCACATGATATAAGCTCATCGCAAGGGGAAGTTTCAGCAACGAACCGGGAGTAAATGGCATACGCTCATTGATACCAAACCACGGGCCGTTGTTAAGGTCGCGGAAGTAAATCGCGACCTCCGACACTTTATTTTGACTAACCGCGGTATCTACATACGAAACGACCTGACGCTCAAGACTAACACGATCACCAATTGACAGTGACTCCTCTCCCTCGGTACATTCAAGGAGTGGGCTTGTCAAACTTCCATCCACGTGCGTTGCTATGCGCCTATCTGAACGACTATCGTGTGCGCGGGGTGCGTATACGCCGACAGAGTAACCCACGAATAGTGCCACAACGAAGAGTATGGCGACAATGTAGTGCTGTTTTTTCATTTTTTTTCTACTGACTCATAGACCATTTTCGAGACAGCACTGATGAAGGTCGCCAGCTCATCATAATCATTCCCCTGTGACATGACGCATAAAAGGTATGGGGTGTGCGGATGATAGATAATACCACAGTCGTGAAGTTGTGCAGTCTTCACATCAATCATTTTCTCGCCGAACTTGTGGCTGACTGCTACACTACTTGGTACGCCAGCAACTATCCCACTCCTAAATGATGATGCGCTCATCATTTCAAGCATGTAATCTGAGAGCGACCTCCCGAGATATGTCGCGTTATAGAGAATGCGAAAAAATGAAGCGAAGGTCCGCACATCGATGGTCTGTGCCACTGTCTCACCGTTTGAGGTCACGCCAAGATCACGGTAGACAAGACTTGTTTTATCCTTACCACTAAACTCATTCAGGATGTTGGCCGCCTCGTTATCTGACTCTACAAGCATAAAATGTATGAGCTCATTAATAGAATACGTCTCGCCCACTTGTAATGTTTTTGATGGAGGAAAATGTACAAAACTCTCCCCCGGCGGACCCATAAACTCTATCTCTTGTGTGAGAAGGCCCGGATCTGAATCGGCCTCCCAGTAGTACCACATGGCGAGTGGAATTTTTAGGAGTGACGCGGGCGAGAATTTTACATCCTCATTGATTCCAAACCATGGACCGTTGTTAAGGTCACGAAAGTACACTGCTGCATCTGAAAGTACTCCATTCTTTTTTTGAGTTGTGATAAACGATTCAACATCTTTTTGCAATTGCAGTCGATCACCAATTGATATTGTCTCGGGCAACTCTGAGCATTCGAGGAGTGGGTTTGTAAATTGAGAGCGCGTCAGTTGGTCTCGTACGTCTTTGCTAAGTGCCGAGTTTGTAGGAGAGTCAGTTTTTGTCGCCCACCAGCACCCCACCGCCGCACCAAGAATAAATGCGATAACGATAAGAATGTAAACGAATGATTTTTTCATGTGTTATGGCTGTGGTTCTGGTTCTGGAGTTGGCTCTGGGGCAGGTTCTGGCTCGGGCGCTGGTGTTGGATCCTCAACTATCACAGTGCGGGTCGCTGTACCGACGTTACCCTCAAAGTCAGTCGCACTATATATAATAGTATGCTCGCCGGGAGCGCTCGTGTCTATGGTGACGTTTGTCATTTCAACCCCATCGACAGTGGTCGTTATACCCAGATTTCCATCCACATCATCTGTAACGGACGCCCCTAGGTCAGCATAGGTGTCACCCACATTTATATGAGCTGGATTAGCCCCAAATATGGTGATGACCGGAGCCTGAGACGGGGTTGAAGTCCCAGCTACATCTCCACCATCGTCTCCGTCGTCCGAGCCACCATCTCCAGAGCCACCGCCGTTTGGTGACTGGCCACCTCCTGAGGTGCTGTTTTGTATTATTTCCAAAAACTCTGCCTCCGTTACACACACCTCGCCGACACAGAGCTTCTCGGTGTAGATCTCCTTTGCAAACAACTTTTCGATGACTGCGAGCTGCGCCACGATTTGACCTGCCACAAACTTTGTAAGTTCTGCCCCTTTTTCAAACGCTTCATTTGAAAGCGCGGTGAGTGCATCAGCGAGCGTGAGTATCCCATCCTGTGCATCCTGCAACAAATCACCGATCGACATATCAACACCCGGATCAACAGCCACCATGACGCGACCAATACATGCGCCTTCTTCAAACACCGCGCCTTGCGCTACGAATGCTGATTTCAAATCAGCGTCACATGCCCCCGGCGCACTTGGATCAAATCCTGCTACTGCACGACCAACTATCGGCCCTGGTCGTCCGGCACGCATACCAACACCAGTCACAGACGATGATGTGACTCGAGAACCAATCTTTATCGGACCGTTTTCATCTGAAACGATCACTGGAACACGACCAACGAGCGCCATTCGCACCGTCGTCGAAGCTTCGTCACCCATAGTCATATATGGAGATGTAGTAATCGCTCCAAGGATGTCCGAGTCATACCTGCCCTGCGAGCGCCGGACTCCAAATGGAGTTGTGGTGCTGTTTGATAAGAGCGTTCCTTCTATATATGACTCCGGGTCGTCGGCTAAGTACGCCTCTGCTATGTCAGCGCCATCCACCGGACTAAACACATCTTCAGGAGGAAGCGCATCTTCACCCCCCGCAATGCCACCCGGCGGGTCGTCGACCCAAAGACGGATCAATGATATTTCTAGGTTTCGGACCGACGTTCCTGTTCCACCGGTTGTGACTCCAGCACTGAGGAACGGCAACATCGATTTGTCAGTCATTGTGCCAGGAGTAATTTGCGCGACGAGATTACCGTTAATGAGGAAGTAGGCCGTGGTCGGCGTCACCTCAACGCGCATTTTTGAGAACTGCGTTGATGATGTTGCAACGCCAGTGTTTACGATGGTCCTTACACCGCCGGTGCTATGCACCGCTTTCCATGTAGCTCCAGTCCCGTTTCCTGTTGATGATGCGACAAAGTACACACCGTTCCAAGGCTCAGCACCAAAATCCGCTGTTGGGTTTCCTGCGCCCGGAGTAGTACTTCCAGTAAAACCAATCATAAAGAGGGGTGTAGTTGAGTCAACCGTAGAGTTGGTACGAACCCATGCCTCGAGTACGGGACTCGTCGTTGCTGAAGCGAGGACACTTCCTGCCGAGAGGATGGCTGCTGCGCCCGCTGTTGCAGCGCCACGCAGCTGAATGTATGAGGGATATCTAGGGCTGGTGATTTCAATCGTTCCAGTTGTGTCCTCGTTAAATGCCCAGATGTCACAGAAGAAACCGGGGCCAACATTCGTGCCAACGTTTGTAGTTGTTGCGGTGATTGTCGCACGTACAGGCGACATGAAGTCACAGGTGTTCTCGCGCCATGTCGCGTACGTACGACCGTCAACCGTAAACTGATCTCGGAGTCCGCCGGTCGTGCCCCATGGTGATGTGGTGCCGACGGCGACACGCGCATAGTTAAGCGCACCAGTCGTCGTCGCTGTAACCACAAAGAGCGGTGCCTGACTGCCATTCGCGTTCATGGTGGAGGTGGTTGCTACCCAGAAGGATGGGAGGCTCCCGTTATCGCCGCCGCCAACGACGCTCAGTTTTGCAAATGGACTGGTGGTGCCGATACCGACAAGCCCGTTTTTGTTTCCACCAATAATTGACAGCGTTGCTTCAGACGATGTTGCAAACGTTAGCGGCGACGAGGTTGAAAGGTAGAAGTTTCCGTTCACCGTGCGGAAGGTCCACTGATCCGCGGTCAAAGAACCATCTGAGATTGCAATTTGTGCACGCGTTGATGATGCAACGGTAAGAGTAAATCGAGGTGTCGTGGTGCCAATGCCAACGATTGGGTTCGTGAGACCGTGCGGGTAGATACCGAAAGTGTCGGTCGAGGTTGCCCACTTGTCGGTCGATGCCCCAGCTCCACCCGAGGCATCATCGCCATCACAAAGTCCGGCACTCCCCGTAAGTGCGATACACGTTGCAAGGTTTTTGCCAAATGTAACGGTACCAGACGAGTCTATTGAGATAGCCGCAGTAGTCGATGTGGCGAACGTTGCAGCTGATGACGTCGCGAGATAGAAGTTGTTGTTGATCGAGCGGAGTGTCCAAGCGTCTGATGTCAACGAGGCGTCGGTGATCGCCAGCTGTGGACGAGTCGAAGATGAGACGGTCAACGCCCAGCGCGGTGACGTGGTACCGATACCAATTCCTGTTTCCTTAGTGATACTGAACATGGTCGACGAGGTCGCGAGCGTAGTGGAAGACGCAACGCGGAACGATTTATCAGCTGATGCATAGCCGAAGGTCCATGCGTTCGCATCCAATCCCACTTGTATCGGTGCATCAACATTGGTCGTTGATGTCGGGTCACCGATAGTCGTCTGCCCCGTGTTTGAAACTGAGAAAAGTGTCGTAGTAGCTGACGCGGTCGAAGATGCGATAGCAAAGATTGTGTTGTTGATGAGTGTGTCGTTTGCGTGCGCGTGGACCGAGAGTTTTGCGAATGGGGTTGTCGAACCTACACCGAGTCGGTTGGTGTTTGAGGTATAGATGTAGCTCAAATAGGTATTACCGCCAAACGAACCACCCTGGTTAAACTGAACGAAGGTGTCCGAGCCGCCGGGGCTGCCTGAACCGGCTGCGATACAGGTATTGTTCTTTGCAAAACAACCACCGGTGATATTGAAACCGACATTCGATGTCGACGTCGCCTGACCAATGATGTCGAGACCACGAAGTGTGGTCGTTCCAAAACCGTCACCAGCGATGGAGAGTGCGGCAATTGAGGTTGTTGCAAATGTCGACGCAGATGACGTCGCCAAGTAGAATGTACCGTTAATAGCACGAAACGCCCACTGGTTTTGTGTGAGCGAACCATCAGAAAGGACGAGTTGTGCGCGGGTTGACGACGCAAGCGTGAGTGTAAAACGGGGCGTGGTGGTGCCGATACCAACAATAGGATTCGTCACACCGTTTGGATAGATGCCGAAGGTGTCGGTCGAAGTGGCCCACTTGTCAGTACTTGCTGCTGCTGAGCTTGAGATACAGACATTGTTGATGGAGAAGCATCCTCCTGCAAGATCAATGCCGCGCGCAAAAGTGGTGGTCGCTCCGGTGCCGGTAATGTTAAGGTAGGTCGCCTCAATCCCCGCGTCAAATGTTGACGTTGCTGCAGATTTAATAAATACCGAGGAAGCACCAACTTGCAGCACACCATACACACGAGCATTGTGCTCGATAGTAGTGGTGCCGGTCGTCCCACCAAAGAAGCCAAGCCCGGCTACAGAGAAATTTTTAGCGGGGCTGGTGGTTCCGACACCAACGAGCCCATCTGCGGTTATGGTGAGTGCAGTCTGCGTCGACGTCGCAAACGTTGAAGGTGATGACGTCGCGAGATAGAAGCTGCCGTTAACAGAGCGGAAGGTCCACTGGTTTTGTGTGAGTGATCCATCAGACAGTGCAATTTGTGGCCGCGTTGATGATGCGACAGAGAGCGTAAATCTTGGCGTCGTCGTACCAATACCAACCACAGGGTTGGTGAGACCGTTTGGATAAATAGCAAAGGTGTCGGTTGAGGTGGCCCACTTGTCTGTGCCTGCGGCAGCTGCACTACCACCAACACACGTGTTATTGATGGCGAAACATCCGACTGAGAGATTGATACCAACATTCGATGTTGTAGAAGCTGAGCCCGTGATGGTGAGACCGGAGAGGGTGGTGGTTGAGAAGCCGCCCTTCGCGATTGAAAGTGCGACGTTTGATGCGAGGCCTGTGGATGATGCGATGGCGAACGCCTTATCAGATGAGCGATAACCAAACGACCACGCATTATCGTCAGAACCTGCTTGGAATATGGAGTCGCCAGATCCTGTGCCGACAGACAGTGAGCCCTCAAACGTTGATGTAGCAGTCGACGATGTCGCATGGAAGTACGGTGCAGCAATTTGTCTCCACGCTTCAAGGCCACCCTTGAAGGTCGAGGTGCCGATGCCGGAGACTGCGATGTTTTGTGTGGTCGTTGGTGCGAGTGCTGACTGACCAAAGACGTTGGTGGTGAGCTCCCACGCTTTACCAAAGACATCAGCCGCTGAAGGTAGACAAACACCGAGAATTGCATAACATCCTGCGCTGATGGTGTAGCCCACATTCGACGTGGTAGTCGCCTGGCCGATAATATCGAGCCCGCGGATAGTAGTCGTGCCGAAGCCTGAGCCTGAAATAGAGAGCGCGGCGATCGAGGTCGTTGCAAATGTTGATGGTGATGATGTTGCAATGTAGAGCGTTCCATTAATAGAGCGGAATGCCCATTGACTTTGGGTTAACGAACCATCCGAGAGAACAAGTTGTGCTCGAGTGGATGATGCGACAGAGAGCGTAAATCTTGGCGTCGTCGTGCCAATACCCACCACCGGATTCGTCACACCATTTGGATAGATACCAAAGGTGTCGGTGGTAGTTGACCACATGCTCTGTCCAGCGATGGACGATGTGGCCACCCATGTCGGTACTCCACCACTCATGGCGAGGACGAATCCGCCAGTGCCGGCAGCAATGGATGAGAGGTTGTCGGCGGTGGTTGTATATAAGAGAGAGTTCGTGCCACCAAACGATGAGAGGCCGGTACCGCCGGATGCGACGGGGAGTGGCTTACCGAGGGTTATGGTTCCATTCGTGTCGAACGAGAGAACAGGAGCGGTTGACGTTGCGAATGTTGATGGCGATGTGGTTGCGATGTAGAAGTTGCCGTTAATAGTGCGGAATGCGACACCGTTTTGCGTCAGCGAGCCGTCAGTCAATGCAATTTGAGAACGAGTTGACGAAGAAACGGTCAGGGTGAACTTTGGCGTCGTGGTGCCGATACCGACGATGGGGTTGGTCACACC
Source organism: Patescibacteria group bacterium (assembly GCA_038062735.1). GTDB lineage: Bacteria > Patescibacteriota > Minisyncoccia > Phycocordibacterales > Phycocordibacteraceae > Phycocordibacter. The sequence continues at coordinate 3,413 of JBBTWN010000006.1, read as the reverse complement.
GTTTGGATAAATAGCAAAGGTGTCGGTGGATGTCGCCCACTTATCAGTACTTGCTGCTGCAGAACTGCTAACACACACATTGTTGATCGCAAAACAACCTCCCGAGAGATTGATGCCAACATTCGAGGTTGTAGAAGCTGAGCCCGTGATGGTGAGGCCAGAGAGCGTGGTCGTTGAGAAGCCGCCCTTCGCGATTGAAAGTGCGACGTTTGATAAAAGGTCCGTTGAAGAAGCAATTGCAAAAGCCTTGTCTGAAGAACGATATCCAACGGACCACGCATCAGCGTCCTCGCCAAACTGAAGCACCGAGCTCCCTGCTCCAGAACCAATCGATACAGAACCGGCAAACGTTGATGTCGCACTCGTTGATGTCGCTTCAAAGTATGGAGCAGCAATTTGTCTCCATGCTTCAAGCCCTCCCTTGAAGGTTGAGGTGCCGATGCCGGAGACCGCGATGTTTTGTGTGGTCGTTGGTGCGAGCGCTGACTGACCAAAGACATTGGTAGTGAGGCTCCATTCGCGGAAGGTGCTCGTGAGATAGTCGACGCCAGGAATAGCAGCGATGATAGAACCAATGGTGTTGGTCTTGAGGATGGAGCTTGCAGCAACGTTGGTGATAGCGAATGAGGTGGTGGTGGCGTTTGTTGTAGTTGCATTCGCGAGAACGGTTGTACCGGTCACCGTGAGTGCACCAGAGATAGCAAAATTAGTCGTCGTCGCATTTGTTGATGTCGCATTTCCTATCACGAGGTTCGTGATCGTTGATGATGCGCTGTTGACGAGGATGCCATCGGTCGAGGTGAGCGGCTGCAGGTACGCACCCTGGTCTGTCCAATTTGAGGATCCACTGCCCATGCATGTATCGTTAATCGCAAAACAACCACCGGTCAAATTCAATCCAACATTCGACGTTGACGTTGCAGAGCCAGAGATGGTGAGGCCAGAGAGTGTGGTGGTACCAAAGCCGTCCCCTGCCACCGACAAGAATTTTGTCGCGTTCGATGTTGATGCAACTTCAAAGAGTGGGTTGGTCTGTGGCACAATGGCCTGAACAGCAAGCTTGGCGAACGGAGACGTGGTTCCGATACCGACGTTACCAGCGGTGGTGATAGTCATTCTAGTAAGCCAGGTGAGTCCTGCGCCGCCAGTTCCTGAGATTGCATTATTAAAAGAGATATTGCCAGACAGATTGCTCTCCGTCTGCACCTGCGAGGCAAATCCTGATTGATCGTACGTCCATGATGCACCATTGAATATTGCATTGGACGAAAAGAGGAAATTAGAAAAAGCACTTTGAATGTAGCCGTTTTTTTCATTAGTTCCCGACTGGAGCCGAACAGCACCAGCATTTCCAAGATTAAGATCTAGGAGTTGCGCAGGACTATTGTTTCCAATGCCCACATTTCCGTTTGCCAAAATGGTGAGTGCAGATGCACCGGTTGACGTCGCAAACGTACTTGGACTTGAGGTAGCAAGGTAGAGGTTGCCGTTAATTGATCGAAAGTTCCAGGGAGATGAGATGAGAGATCCATCTGAGAGAACAAGTTGCGGATCGGATGATGTTGCTATTGTGAGCTTGCCCCTCGTCGAAGGTGTCGAGGTCCCAAAACCTGACCTGCCGTCTGAGGTAAACAAAACTGGCGTTGCTCCTGTCAGACCATCATAAATGGCAAATTTGTTACCACCATACGCAGACGAGTCGGACGTTGCATCAAGATTCCACGTGCTCCCTCCGGTCAAACCATTCGAGATAACGAATGTAAGGTCAGCCGCATTATCTGACCAGATGGTCAGTGGGTTGCTGCCAGGATTATTCGTTATTCGTACTTTCCCTGGAATAAATGTCGGGATACTGGATCCGACAGTTATATCACTTTGGAACACACTGTTTCCCGCTCCTCCAACGTATAAGTTGCCGGCTGTAGAAAGCGATGCAGATGGTGATGTAGTCCCAACACCCACATAGCCGTCAATAGTAATAGTAAGTCCCGTACCAGTCGAAGTGGCGAACGTACTCGCTGATGACGTCGCTATGTATAAGTTGCCATTGATTGATCGAAAGTTCCATGGGTTTGAAGTGAGAGATCCATCTGAGAGTGAGAGTTGTGCACGAGTTGACGATGCGACGGTAAGTGTAAATCGTGGCGTGGTGGTGCCGATACCCACAATAGGATTCGTGACACCATTAGGATAGATTGCAAAGGTATCTGTTGATGTCGCCCACTTGTCTGTGCTTGCTGCTGCTGAGCTTGATACACAAACGTTGTTGATCGCAAAACAACCTCCCGAGAGATTGATACCAACATTCGACGTTGACGTTGCAGAACCAGAAATGGTGAGACCAGAAAGTGTGGTGGTACCAAAGCCAGTGTTTGAAACTCTGAGGAATGGTGAGGTACCGACGATGAATGGTCCGGAGACGAAGAAGTTTGATGAGGTGGCATTAGTGGCAGTTGCATTTCCGAGAACGGTGGTGCCGGTGACGGTGAGTGCGCCAGAAATATTTTGAGTGGTTGAAGTGGCGTTTGTGCTTGTGCTGTTCGTGAACACTCCCGTTGATGGAGTGGTCGCACCAATGGGTGTGTTGTCGATGGTTCCCCCTGAGATGGTGAGGTTGTCTGCAACACGAGCATCGGCTAATGTACCAGTGAATGAGGGAGTGAAGGTGAAGGTGCCCCCGGAGTTCGTGACGGAGAGGAGGATGTTAGTGTCAGAGGTGGTCGCGATGGTGAGTGCTCCTGTTTGTGCAGTACCAAATGAGTGTTGGAGGGAGGAGACGCCGTTGTTGATTGATGAGGTGGCGACCCATGTCGGTACTCCGCCACTCATCGCGAGCACAAAACCATTGGTCGAAGCTGCGATGGACGAGAGTACATTTGCAGACGTGGTGTACAGAAGCGAATTCGTGCCACCAAATGTTGAAACGCCGGTACCACCAGATGCAACAGAAAGTGGTTTGCCGAGGGTGACGACACCGTTTGCATCGATAGCAAGAGCTGCAGTGGTCGATGTCGCAAACGTTGAAGGTGATGAAGTTGCAAAATATAAGTTTCCATTGATAGCGCGCTCCGTCCACTGATCTGAGGCAAGGGAGCCGTCAGAAAGAACAAGCTGGGCACGAGTTGATGATGCAAGTGTGAGCACACCTGCTCTCGGGGTCGTCGTACCGATACCAACCACAGGATTTGCAAGACCACTCGGATAAATAGCAAAAGTATCAGTTGATGTCGCCCATTTTGATTGTGATGCAGATGATGTAAGGTAGTCAGTGCCAGCAACTGCAGCTATGACTCCTCCGATGGTGTTGACTTTGAGAATGGAGCCTGCAGCAACGTTGGAGATCGCAAGTGCTGTGGTGGTCGCATTCGTACTCGTCGAGTTCGTAAACACTCCCGTACTTGGCGTGGCAGCAC
>JBBTWN010000005.1:0-45095 GCA_038062735.1 Patescibacteria group bacterium | reverse complement strand
ACGTTCAAGAGATCATCCAACAGCACAATCATTCTGCCGATCGCAGTCGCAAGCATTCGTATCCAATGGCTGGCTTCATGCGATGTGCCGTCTGCGGTTCTACGCTCTGCGGACAGACGCAAAAAGGTCATCTCTACTACGCATGCACCCATTGGAACGACAAGACCTGTTCAGAGCGTAAATACATACGCTGGGAGACGGTTGAGGAACAGGTCGCAATGCATCTCTCTAGGGTGCAGTTGCCGGATCGGTTTAAGAAGGTCTTGGATGCTTACTTCCAGCACTTCGCCAAAGAGCGAATGGGTCAGGAAGAAAAGGAACGAAGGACTCTCAAGCAGGAGTTGGTAAGGGTGCAACAACAGATCCGTAACATCGTTGTGGATCGCTCAAAACGCATCATAGACGCAGATGTGTTTATAAAGATTCAGGACGAGCTCTTAAAGGAGAAAGAGATGTATCAGGAACGCTTGTCGATTCTTGAGGGTAAGTCGGACAAATTCGTGCAAAAGTTTAACGAGATACTCGACTTCACGGAACACGCCGACAAGGTATTCCAGACCAGTGGCATGCATCAGAAGCGAACACTGGTGAAGCTGTGCTTTGAGGGCTTCACGGTGCAAAATCAAAAACTGACGCCGATATGGACGCCAGTCTTTGATGTTCTTATGGACTTAAACTCTAGCAATTTTGACCCCCCAAAAGTCGGTGGCAAGGGCTCAAAAACCCTTGCCGTGACTAAGGTTCAAAGTTGCCAATCTGGCGGAGAGGGAGGGATTCGAACCCTCGATACGGATATTACCCCGTATGGGGGATTAGCAATCCCCTGCTTTCAACCGCTCAGCCACCTCTCCTGACATGTAAAAAGTAGCATACAACGAAGCGAACCCCTAGCAGAATTACTTTGTGCTACAAGTGAAATCCATAATGTCCTTCAAACGTGAGCGCTCTAGCGCAACTCGTCTATCACAATCAGCTTTAGGCACCACGATATCAACGCGACGCGCTTCACGAACAGCCTGATACGTGCAAAAGTTCTGGCGGTTCGTCGAACTATTTACTAACTGACTGCTCAGAGTTCTTGCATGCTCACAGCGCGATTTGTTGTTCTGCGTACCCAACGCAACTCCGCCCACCAAAACGCCGGCACCGAATAGGCTAATGAGAACTGGTCGGATTAAATTTCTTCTTTTGTCCATAATATTTTCGGTCAATATTTACCAGAATCTGCCGTATCGCTCTCCTCCCGTGCGCTGGTACTCGGCATAGCTGGCTCTCGCAGACTGCGTCATGCGAGATCCAAATGTTGGTTCAGCGTGTATAAGCTTTATGCCAGCATCACCCAATCGATCGCTTGGGTGGCGGGCATTGTTAAGCGAAGAAACCTCGTAGCTGACCGGTTTTGGGTCATGATGAGCAACGCGCACTAGCTCTTGTTGAACGCGGCTCAACTTCGGTCCACGACGGCCTTTCGCACGTGCCTCAATAAAATTAAGTGCTACTTTCTGGTCATTATTTAAACGAGCGGGTCGCTCGAACTTTTTGTATTGTGCCATATGGAGGCTACTATACCGCACGTGCCACTGCTCGTGCAACTGCCTTGACCACACGCGAATCCATGACGGACGGCATAATGTTTTTTGCCGTTGGTTTTTTGATAAGCTCGGCGAGCGCGCGGGCAGCCGCGAGCTGCATTTTGTCAGTCACTTTTTTTGCCCCACTATCTAAAAGGCCGCGAAATATGCCTGGAAACGCGAGTGCATTGTTAACCTGATTATCAAAATCACCCCGCCCAGTGGCAACAACGGCCGCTCCGGCACGAATCGCTTCGTCTGGCATAATCTCGGGTACTGGGTTAGCGAGCGCAAAGATGACTGGATGCTTGTTCATTTTTTTAATGAGTTCGCCTGACAACACGCCAGCCTTCGAAAGACCAATAAAAATATCCGCACCTTGAATCGCGCTCGACAAATCACCGTCACCACCCGCAAATACTATTCTGTCAGAAATCAAGGCGCGTTTATCAGCATTCAAATCACCGCGACCAACACCGATTACACCTTGTGAGTCGAGCGCGACGATACGCACATGTGGCGCGAATTTTTTTATAAGTCGCATCACCGCCGTGCCGGCGGCACCTACACCGTTCACCACAACGCGCGATGTGTTCAAATCACGTTTAGTAACTTTTGCAGCATTAATGAGCCCCGCGAGTACTACCACCGCTGTTCCATGTTGATCGTCATGCATAACCGGTATATCAAGTGCTTTAATCAAACGCCTTTCAATATCAAAACACTGCGGTGCCGCGATGTCCTCAAGATTAATCGCACCAAACGCGGGGGCAATCGCGATGACCGTGCGCACTATCTCATCGGGATCATGCGTGTCGAGCACGATGGGTACTGCATCAATGTCAGCAACTGACTTAAAAATGAGTGCCTTCCCCTCCATCACGGGGAGCGCGCCGTACGGACCGAGGTTCCCAAGGCCAAGAACTGCCGAGCCATCAGACACAACGGCGACGCTATTTTTTTTAAAACTCATAACACGTGCGTCCCTCGGATACTGGGCCAAGTGCTCTGATATAAGGCCAACGCCGGGGGTGTAAAAAGTGCTCCAATCGTCCTTGCTCTTGAGAGCAACGCTCGGGGCAGTGCGGATCTTTCCTCCCACCTTTTTGTGCGCCTTGAGTACCTTATTCTTGTCGAGTGCCATAGCGTATACTGAGTTTCGAGTATAGCATGACCCCACATTTTCCCATCGACGAGCTCACCCGCCTCACCAAGGTGCAGCATAATGCACTCCACAAACTGAAACTCAAAACCATCCGCGACCTTTTGTACCATATCCCCTCGCGCTATGAGTCGAACGCTGATATGCGCTCGGTCGCGCAGGCAAAAATCGGCGAAACAGTCACCATGTATGGCGAGTTTTCAAAACTCGAGATGAAACGTTCATTTAAAACTCGTGTGCCCATGGCCGAGGGCACGTTTGAAGATACGACGGGCTCTATCCGTGTGGTGTGGTTTCACCAACCCTACCTTGCAAAGATGATACCGACGGACAGCCTCGTGCGCCTGCGCGGGACTATTGCAGCGCGCGAGGGGAAAAAATATATTGCAAACCCGGGCGTAGAAAAAGCAGACGGCATCCCCTTCTTCGATGATGGAGGCACCATCATGCCGGTGTATCCAGAGAGTGCAGGTGTCACGTCGTTGTGGTTTTATCACGCACTAAAACGTGCACGAGAGCTTGGGTTGTTCGAGATGCTTGAAGATCCGCTCCCTGATCAACTCAGAAAAAAATATAACCTACCTGCGCTCGGGGCGGCTCTCGTCTTCGCACACCAACCACAGAAAGAATCGGATGCTGAGGCGGCAAGAAAGCGTTTTGCATTTGAAGAGGTTTTTTTGATTCAGCTGGAGCGCGCGCAGCTACGTGAGCAAAACCGTACCAAGCGTGCACTCCCCATTGATGCTGACGAGGCTCGGGTCGCTACATTTGCAAAATCATTTCCTTTTGAACCGACCAACGGCCAAAAGCGCGCCATCGGTGAAATTCTCGCAAACTTTCTAGAGCCATACCCGATGGCGCGCCTGCTTGAAGGTGATGTCGGATCAGGAAAAACGGCCGTCGCGGCAGCGACCGCATATGCAGTGGTCACCAGCCGTCCCGCGGGTCAACGTGATTTTGGAAATCTCCAAGTCGCATACATGTGCCCGACAGAAATATTGGCACAGCAACATTTTAAAACATTCACCTCGTTTTTTAAAAAACATCCTATCCAAATTGGCCTCATCACCTCCTCGGGCTGCTACAAATATCCTTCAAAGGTCGATCCAAATATGCCAACGAACATAAGTCGTGCACAATTATTGAAGTGGGTGGCGAACGGAGAGATCCCCATACTCATCGGCACACACGCGCTCATTCAAAAAACAGTTACATTCAAACATCTCGCCTATGTCATCATCGACGAGCAGCATCGTTTTGGCACTGCACAGCGGTATGCCCTCGCGCGCGCTAAAGACAGCACCGTGCCGCACCTTCTCTCTATGACGGCGACACCCATCCCACGCACGCTCGCGCTCACTATTTATGGTGACCTTGATCTTACCGTACTCGACGAGATGCCCGCAGGGAGAAAACAAATTGTTACCGAAATTGTGCCGCCAACAAAACGCAGTGCGACATATGAAAAGCTGCGGAGCATTATTGCAGAGGGCCGCCAAGCATACGTTATTTGTCCGCGCATCGACGAGCCCGATCCGACAAAAGCGCTCGCGCTCCAAACACGATCAGTGACGGCAGAAATGAAAAGTCTTGCAAAAATCTTTCCTTCACTCGTCATTGAAAAGTTGCACAGCAAAATGTCACCAAACGAAAAAGAGGACACGATGCGCGCGTTTGAGCGTGGCGAAATACACATTTTGGTCTCAACCTCAGTCGTTGAGGTCGGGGTCAACGTGCCAAACGCAACGGTCATTATGATTGAAGGCGCAGACCGATTCGGCTTAGCGCAGCTGCATCAGCTGCGCGGCCGAGTCATGCGCTCATCGCATCAACCCTACTGTTTTTTGATGGTTGAAAAAAAATCTGCAGAAGAAAATCAACGTCTGAAAGCTATAGTTAAAGCGAAGAATGGATTCGAACTCGCCGAACGCGATCTCGAGATTCGCGGCGCGGGCGAGCTCTATGGGCGCCGCCAGTGGGGACTCTCCGACATCGGTATGGACGCGCTCAAAAATTTAAAACTGGTCGAAGCCGCCCGTGCTGAGGCGCACGCACTCGTCGCCGAGGACCCAACCCTCGCACACCACCCCCTTCTGAAATCTCTCGCGACCAACAAGTCTTCTACCCTCCATCTCGAGTAGTCTTCGAATCGCCAGAAACGTGAGGGACGTTTCTAAAGTACTATTAGTATGAGCCATATAATCCGAGCTGGAGAGCGTCGAGTACTCAGCACTGGGGACGTCGTCGAGATTTCGAAAGTAAAGCATCGTGTTCCCATTCGAGAGGAGGTTAGCCACACGGCTGGACACGAGGCAGCGCATGGTGGTATCGAGATGGCACTAGGCGGATCGTTCGATGAGCTATCAGTGGTACCCGGACCTGGGTACGGTGGCTATGTAAAAGGTAAACTCTCTCCAGTTGCAATTGCAGCCCCCTATGTCCTCGGCTACGGCGGCGCCGGATCAAAGGATATTCCTGAATCAGATCTTGGCCAGTTGCATGCTCTGGGTTATGACCCACACAAACTCGCGCCACATGTTCATACACTTTTTAACAACAATAAAGCAGCATTCCAGGCCCTCGCCACCGCAGCCGACGATCACGGCGTAATCACTGGATCGCACGCACGCCACATTTTTAATGAAGCAAACAAAGGCGGTGAAATGAAAATAAAAATAGAACGAAAAGACGGGTCAAAAAAAACCATCTACGTTGATGGCATCAAAGACACAAACCGACCACTCGTTATCCCTGTCGATCTCTCGGCTCGGCCCTTGCCACTGCCCCGCTCACTCTAACCATCAACCCACCCGTTGTGCACTCCGCTATCATGCAACTCGCTTAAGCGACTGAATATCAAAAACAGGCCATCCTGCTGCACCAGATATTTGTTCGATTTTATTTTGTGCATCTTTGCTGATACCGTCGCGACGTATGAAAAGCGCCTTAATTACTCGCCCAGCTTTAGGTGTCGTGTCTGGAATGACTAAGTATCTTTTTTTATATGTGTCAGTTTGAATTTTTGGCGCATCAATTAAAAAATACGCGCGATGTCGATACTCGCCCTTTCGTGCTTCACGCGAATGCAAATATGTTCTCCAATTTTCAAGCGCCGTGCTGTGCTCTGGCGGTGACCCTTGTGGTGAGAGTATATGAATGAACCCCTGCGGTTCTTTTGGATATCCGCTTGTTATTCTTCCCCATATCTCGCCAAAGCGTTCTCTCCTAGATACAACTCCCTTTTTTGCATAATTCTTCAGACTGCGGATGAGATGACCTTCACTCCGCCATTTGTGACGCCAATCTACTGCCCGTATAACAGGATTCTTTGTCTCAAACCCAAAACAGTCGGTGGCAAACGCGTGCATCGATGGATAGTAGCCCCTATCTCAGTTGGGCGTCAAACAAAAAATCAAAACAACTCTTACAACGATTATTTTCGACTGAATGTCACTAGCCCGATGATGAAGAGGCTGATTACAACATAGACGAGGCTTACATACTGAAAGACCTGCTCAGGAGCGGGGGTGATGTTGATCCAACCACTCGGCTCGGGGGTAAAGATGAATACCAAAGCAGCAAGTGGGACAAACCAGACAGCAAACTTTTTCCACGCAGACCTTGCCTGCGGAGTAAAGAGCAATACCAAAAACACCAGCGCCAACGCACCCGCACCAAAGAAAACAGGGTCACCTACCCTCTCATAGAAGTTAATACAGGAGGCGTCAGTCGTGACTTCGTTTGCTACGCACAATCCGAATTGAATGGAGTTTGTTAACCAATAACCCACCCCGAACCCTATTAGCGAGAGCACGAAAAAGGTTTTTGACCAATTGTCTGACATAAAGGAATTATAACGCACCCTCTAGCTGTGTCAGGAGGTTAATGAGTGCCTGTGCATCAGCATCCGACATCTTGCCTGTAACATTCTTTTTTGTCACAACAGCTGTCATGCCTGCGACTGATCGGGATATCTGCGCTGTATTCTTTATTCGCTCGACTTTTTTGATCAGAGAGTTTTTTAGGTTGGTGGGCACAATGAGACTGTTTATTTTGTTCTCAAGATTGGCAATGAGCTCTGGGCTTATGGGCACACTGCTGCTACCCGCAACCAGTTCATCCACGATAATCGTGAGCTCAGTAGCTGACGCTGAATCTATTAACCCCTTCCCTGCCTTTTTACTTATCTGCACAGTCAAATTGGCGAGTACTTTGGACTGTTTTTCTTTTTGCTTCTGTACCTTCTTTTCAATACTTGCAATGCGCTTTAAGAGATTGGTTTTGAGTTTCTCTGTGATTGAAAGTGATTGCGTCGCAGTTTTGAGCGAGGCAATAACCTGCTCTATTGAAATTGCTGTACCGTCTGGCATAACCACAGCGTCAATCTGTCCATCACCGTTCTGGTCGATATCCAAATTGGGGCTTGATGCCTGTGCAGTCACGACAAATGCCGCGCTCGTGGCATCGGTGACAGAAATGTTTGAGTAAGTTGCCACCGGCATTACTACATCGTTGGAGTAAGTCTGAACATCTATAGTCGCTTCGCCTGTACCAGTACCTTCAAAGACAAAAGAGTACTGCCCACCTTCTGGTAGAAGAATGTACTTGCCATCGCCAAAGGTAAGGTACTGACTGCCGGGAATTTCCTCTACGTACATCTGTGCATCACTACTACTTTGATTTGGCGTGACTCCAGTAAAGTTACCTCGACTATCGTACGCACCAATTGCTACCGGTGAATGCACGCTCACAAGCAGTTTGTCTCCCACGTCTTCAGGAAACGGTTTTGACGTTGTTAAATACGTATTCGACAGAACTTGCTCACCAGAGAAAAGCAATTCCAACGCATTTCGGATTGGCGGAGCGGATAATAAATCCGTATGTCTAAAGTCTGGCGTGTCATCCAATGCATTGTAAACCGCGAGATTGAAGTAATAGGTGTCGGCATTTGAAGACACGGCACTCGCATAAACCACAGTTTCGTCGCCCTCTACAGTCAGACGCGGTTTGTAGTCAAGTTTGTTGTGGCTTTCAACGTATTCTATACCCTTGATTGTTGGTAGACCCCATCCAGCTATCTGCACCACCCGCACTCCTGCCGGATAAACAAAGTTATCGAACTCTTGATGGAAGAGTGCTGCACTGGTCAGCAAATCCTCGCGTAGTACCTCTGGTAGATGCACGTCACCAAAGGCTGGGCGGGTACGAACCTGTATACCAAGCAAGTTTCCAGAGAGGAACTCAAAGAGTTCATTAAATGTTGTAAGTCCTATGCCCCACGAATCCCGCCATTGCTGCGTGAGCGGAGTAACAGTATCAAATACCACAGTAGGGTCGATTACTGCAGCGTCGTACTGTTCTGACGGTAACAGATTGTACGCACTCTCAAGGTTCCGCCCAAGCGCGCGGCCCTCTGCTTTAGTAATGATTGCAAGGTTCAGAAAGCCAAGATCGCCAAGACCAGCTTTTTCTCCATGCAAGAGCGCAGCGACTGTTTGCGGAGTGCCAAGCTGTGGTGACCCCACCATCACAAAATTATCTATTAAATCTCCTCTACCGCTGTCTACTAACTTTTTAATAAGTGCTTTACCCATGAGGCCCCCCATGGAATGTCCGACGATCGTGACTTTTCCCGTATCGGAATTCTCTGCAACTTGCTCGATTCGCTGAGTCAAGTCCACGATGCCGCTCGATGTCAACACACCGTGAGTAAGTATATGCTCCGGTGAGTAGCGCCAATCATACGCCAAAGGCACCCATTCCTTAATCGTTCCAGCGGTGACTATGCTGCTCATGAAATCGCTAAGCTCTTGATAAATAGGGATAGAAAGCGGCCCCATTACGGCTGTATTAAGTACACCGGCAACAGTAACGTTTGGTGTTACGGGTGTACCGTCCGTATTAAGTGCAAGTGCATTAAGATCAGACGCCACATCCCCAAGCGTTACTGGCCAAATTGTGTTTCCGTCTGCATTCAAGATGCTCCCCTGCATCCCGGGCAAAAAGACAACTGATGAACAACATTCTTCATAGATTTTATATTCGAAAGTAAGTGTTGAATACTTGCGGGGAGGGATGCCCTGGGTGCCGCCAGAGGAGAACCAGAGCGCCTGTTGCTCGAGACCTTCTGCTAAAAACTTTGGATCGCGTTCTGCGATCATCACGGTGTACGTACTTTCAGTGGTGGATGCATGCTTCAGCGGTGGCAGGTTTATAAACTTGCCGAACTCGTTATGTCCCGCTGGCCAAACTTGCACTGTGGCGCCATAGTTTACGCCATTCTGCGGTACCCCACCCTCGACGCTCCCGTACGTGCCGCGAAATATCATGAAAAGGGCTTGCTGATTAGGTACCGCATCCGGCCAGTCAAAATCAAACGTCCAGTAATTATCGGTGCTGCCGTTGAGCGGTGCTAACTCCTTTCTAAATACTTGTTCGCCATCTGTAATTACCCTGCCCCCGATGGTCACATCCCTGATTGCATCGGGTAGCTCAACTATCACATCATCAGCGTGGTAATCAAACGTGATGAGTGAGAAGTCTGATGGTGCAACCCCAGACGTACCACCTGACGCAAACCACTCCATGGTACCTGCCGAGTTAAAAGTCCCATTTGTCGATGCCACGAGTGCTGTATACGTACCGCTCTGAGGCGTGAGACCCCCCAGGGGAGGAAGATTGATGCTCTTGCTTATTGAATTGTTACCCGCTGGCCATACTTGAAAATTTGCACTGTAATTGACCCCATTCTGAGGCACTCCACCCTCGATGTTTCCGAATGTGCCACGCACTATCGCGAGCATCGCATTTGTGTTTGCGACTGATGAAGGCCATGAAAAGTTAAACTGCCAGTTGTTTGAAATGGAGCTAAAGTCACTCCGATACACAGCATCACCCTGAAGAAGCGTACGGCCGCCATGCGCAACACTCGTCAAAGTCCCAAGATTGGCTGCGTGTACAGCCATTGGAATAATAAAAAAGACGAGTACAGAGCTCGCCACAACTAATGAATTTATCAAGTGCATTACCGAAGCATGTTTTATCATGCCGGCAGTATGCGCCTCCTCCCATATTCCTGTCAAGAATCGGTGTATTATGCAAAATACTAAAATGGAATTGCAGAGACTATAGGCCTTATTCGCCCGAATTAGCCTATAAGGAAAGTGCGCGGTGCGGGTTGGAGTTTTTATAACGTATGCCTTACTCCATCCTCACTTTTCAAAAACTGCACCGCTTGATTAACGCCTTTTGAAAAATCGGCTCCGATGTCAATGTAGTGCAAATCTCTTTTCTCAGCCTCTATCCGCACATCACGGCTAAAAACACTAAGCATCTGTGCAATTTTAGGAAACGTCTCTTTGTTTTGTGTTTTTGTTAGCACCCAGTCCCCCTTTTGAGTGCTCTGCAGTATTGCTTCGAGCGCCTCGGTCGCGTTTTCACGGCCCACAAAAACGCTTCTGATTGGATACGTCTCCTGAAGCTGAACAACAAGTTCTGGCGGTATGTGATACCCCTCGAGAATGTACTCATGCTCGTACCTAAACTCACATTCAATAAATTTCACCAGCGCATCCCATAGTGTCGCAGCCTGTCGAAAGTATAAAGTCTTAATTTCGTCCGCAGAATACTTTGAATACATCAAATCGTTACTTTGATTAGTTTCTTTGCGAACAACGCCCTTAGGAAAAAGCTCTGCGTATTTATCTTCGGGCACATATTCTGAAACTACCGTTTCTATAGTATCCGTCGAGATCCATGGGACACCAAGTTCGCCCGAGAGACGTTTGGCTATAGTCGTCTTTCCAGCTCGTGGTGTGCCTCCGATAAGATAAAACATAAAGGCATCGTACCACCTACCCCGTGAGATGTAGATGCGTCAAAACGCTAGGGACCCACCTGCTGTCCGCGCCCCTGCTATCTGCCATCCCCGCTCTGTACTCATGTGGTGCAAAATACCAGCTACTCAGTTTGCATGCAAATTCGCTAGAAATTTATATCCTTAAAAACATTCGTCGAAGAGGACTCGGCAAGATGTTCCAAATGCTGGACTGAAACACATAATCATCTATAAAAACACCCATCACCATAAACGCATAGTGTGTGGGGTATTTTTTGTGCATCTTTTTGCAGAACTCCTCAAACGGTTTCAACTGCTTTTCAAGTTCATCTTCAGTTATAAAACCGTCAGCCAAAACTTTCTCTGTAAATTCCTTCAACTTACTGATATTCTTTGGTTTCATAAAACCAACTCGCGTCATGTAGCATGCTATGTTCATCGCGGGCCCGAAAGTATCGATTACTAATGCACCCTCTTTCCCTGAAAGTTTCAGTGAACGTTGCTCAACTTGAGTAAAGTTATCAGGCATCGGCTCCTCAAGGTCACGAAATACGAACGCGTACCCGCCATTAGCGCGTTGCTTGAAACGAGTCGACATTTGAAATCTATTTCGATACTCAGGACGAGAAGCTACATTGATACTGACTTCCAAAACTTTCAATCTGCCTGATTTTTGTAGATCGCTGAGATCACTACGAAAATTTTTTAGAGTTTCATCTGTATATTTAAGTATCATCACATCAAGGTCTCGTAGCGATTTTCTTTGCCCCCTTCCTGGTTTATAGGGGTCACCACGAATAGCGTCAAGTGCAAAACCCCCGAGTATCGCATGGCTTACCCTTCTACGTTTGTAGCGCTCAAGTAATTCTGTGACAAGCTGAGCTTCTTGAAAATGTTGCTGTTCAACTGACTCAGCTGAAGGCTGGCTTTCTGCACTCATGAAACTACTTCACTGATGATCAGTTTTTTAGAGGAGCTTTTTTACCCAGACTCCAAAATAATTTTTTATCTCTATACGTTCACAACCTCCACATGTTCGCGTTATACCATCTGTCGAATATGACCACTTATGACTAAATAAACAGCCGATCTTAAATTTGACGAAACGCGCACTTGCACGCTCAAACGGAGTAATCATTTGAGAACAATACCACATTGTATTTTTTCGTCAAACTATCACAAAATTATGTGGACTCAAATCTCTTGATAGTTGCTCTCTGCAATATATACGCGAGTGTAAACAGAGGCCATAAGAACACTCGCCATACAGGGTGAAAATCAGTGAGTTCAAAAATTGTAGCGTCAAAGAAAATGAGTTTGTCTGCATCATCAATAAAAATATTGCTCATGGTTCCACTGAGTGCACCGCGTCCGCCGATGAGGTCAATGTACGCATGGCGTTCTGCAAGAAGTCTACGATATGCGGTCATTATTTCTGCAAACTGATCAACGATTGTGGAGTTTTGGAGATCGCGTTTCGACAAAAATCGTCCTGCTACCCTCTTTTGGACGAGCGCGACGCGTCGTTCATACGCAGAACTGACAACGCGTGTTTCGAGGAGGTATGTTCCAAAAAACTTTTTGCATATTTCAATATCTGAAATTGCTTTGTGTTTTGTTTTTTCGTATCCAAGAAAAAAATCAAATTTAGAAAATTTTATCACCTCATCGGTGCCATACGCATAGACGTTGTGGTCGCCCGTCCACGAAATGCATCTTCCTATTTTCGATTGATCATAGTGCTCCATTTAATATCTCGCAGCTGGACACCTAATTTTACGGGTTTATTTATTTCTAAACAGGCTCACGAGCATATACTCAGCCCAGGCTATTGCAGTTGCAATAAATATCCCTTCGGGAGAACGGCGAGCAACATGCTTCCTGGCGCGCCTCGGTGAAATTGAGAAAGCATGTAAAGCCTCACCCCCACTTATTTTTGTCATATTTGCTCAAATTAGAAATACAGTTCTATTGTATGTATTTGCTCTCATTTGTCAAAATTTTCTGCTAGTCCGCCCTCTTGGACTCGAACCAAGGACCCCAGAGGTATAAGCTCTGTGCTCTAACCGACTGAGCTAAGGGCGGTGACGAGAAGGAGAATGAAAGCTCACTTTCATTCTCTTCGAGGATCCGCTCGCAAGCTTGGCTTGTGGGCGGATACGAGTACTATACCGCAGATACGTTATTTTCTCGACGGGACAAATTGAATCGGTATCAGAGAACATGCAGCGTCTCGCCTAAACTGCGAGTCTACATGGACCGACTCTTTTACAATGACATCACGAGCACCGGTAGTGTGCATCCGCATCACGATTTTTCCGTCTGCGAGATTTTGTCTCATTAGCCGCTTGCCTGCACGACTCTTCAATGCACCTGGCCTCCCCTCTATAAGCGTTGCTAATTCATTACCGTCGATTAAATCGATAGAGCTGCGGTTCATAACAATACCACTTTTATCCGGCCTATCTTTTTTCTTTCCCATGCCCTGGAGCCAGCCGCAACGAAACGATTTACAGCTTGCTGGATGACTCCCATACACCCCGCACCCGCCTTTCGCTTTTTGAAACTCACAAGGTACTCCAGGCGGCTTCGTCACCATACCTTTACTGTCCATATCAACCGCCATCACGGTGCAACACTCAGAACAACTGCCACATGAGCGCTTTTTCTTTTCTCGACCAAGCATGAGTGTGCTCTATGCTTTTGAAACGCCAGCGTCAAATAACAAAACCGCCCCACTGGGGCGGTTTTGTATTATGACTTATGCCATCGTTTCTTCTGCATCCTCACCTCCCTCTTTCACCTCAGCAGCCTCTTCCTCTCCTTCTACTTCTTTCTCCATGTCATCAGCCATAATGTTATTTATCTTAATTAATGTTCCTATTATTACAAAGCGGATTTAAAAAATCAATTACTCTACTCTGCACCGGGATGCTTATTAGGATTCATTCCGGGCGGATCAATCTGCCCCGGCGCCACCGGCTCTTCTCCTTCCTCATCTGGTTCAGTGAAATGTCTCTGCTCCCCTGGCTCTCTCGGTTCACCACCTCCACCACTTCCTCCAAATCCCATAATTTTATTTATTATTTAGTAACACTGGCATTATCTCATCTACCCTTGAGACGACAATAGCGGCCTGTGGACGGACTAGCTGGCGTGCTCTATGTCCTTTTTTGCTTTAGGGGTGACGCCGTTTGCAATAAGTATCTTTTCAAACGCATCGCGCTCTAGTGTCTCTACTTCTACCAACTTTTTGGCAATGGCGTCAAGGACGCTACGCTTCTCGGTGATGATGTGGAGTGCTTTGTGATACGCAGTGTCAATAATCTCTTTTACCTCGGCGTCGATTTTTGCCGAGACTTCTTCTGAATACTCTTTCTCACTCACGCCGCGACCAAAAAGCGTTCTGCCTCCCTCGCCTTCAAGTGCCATCGGGCCCATGACGTCCGACATGCCGTACTTCGTCACCATGTCTCGTGCGAGTGCCGTCAAAACCTGAAGATCGTTCGAAGGACCCGTGGTGAGATCACCAAACACGACACGCTCTGCAACGTAGCCACCCAAGGACACGGCGATATCATCCAAAAATTCTTTCTTCGATTGCATTTTTGTATCTTCGTCAGGGAGCTTGAGCGTGTAGCCAGCTGCACGACCGCGGCTGATGATTGATATTTTGTGGACTGGATCTGCGTATGGAAGAATTGACGACACCAAGGCGTGGCCCGCTTCGTGATACGCTGTGATTTCTTTTTCTTTTGCATTCAAGACGTGTGACTTTCTCTCTGGACCGAGCATCACCTTTTCTATCGAGCGAATGAGATCAAACTGTGATACCTTTTTTCTGTTTTCGCGCGCTGCAAGAATGGCCCCCTCGTTCATCAACGAGTACAAATCAGCGCCCGAGAAGCCTGGCGTACGCTCTGCAATAACACGGAGATTCACATCCTCGCCAAGTGGCTTTTTGCGCGCGTGGACTTTCAAAATTTCTTCGCGATCATTTCTGTCTGGAAGATCGATGGTCACCCGACGATCAAAACGCCCCGGGCGAAGGAGCGCAGGGTCCAAAACATCAGGCCTATTGGTCGCCGCCATGACGATGACCTTTTCGTTTGGCTCAAAGCCGTCCATTTCGACGAGTATTTGGTTCAGTGTCTGTTCGCGCTCATCATTACCACCACCAACGCCGGTGCCGCGTACGCGACCCACGGCATCAATCTCGTCAACAAAAATGATCGCCGGTGCTGCATGCTTCGCCATATGAAAGAGGTCTCGCACACGACTTGCGCCAACACCTACAAACATTTCGACAAACTCAGAGCCTGAGATCGAAAAGAATGGCACGCCCGCCTCACCGGCGACCGCGCGGCCAAGGAGTGTCTTGCCGGTGCCCGGTGCCCCCATGAGGAGCACACCCTTAGGAATGCGCGCACCGATATCCAAAAACTTTTTTGGATTCTTTAAAAAATCGACGATTTCGGTAAGTTCTTCTTTTGCTTCTTTTGCACCAGCGACATCAGAAAACGTCACACGCTGGGCCGAGTCACGCGGATCTATCATGCGCGCCTTTGACTGACCAAAAGTGAACGCTTGCATACCGGCGCCTCGCACCTGGCGGGACAAAAACCACACAAAGACACCAATAAGAATAAGCGGCAAGAGTATGGGGGCGAGCGAGAAGAACCAGTATTTAAAACCAGACTCATCTTTAACCTCGATGGCGACTGGTGCAAGGTCGACGCCCGTGAGTCCTAGGTTTGCAAGTGATGCGGAGAGTGACTCATCGCTTTCCTTTTTTGCTTCTTTCTTGGTGCCGTCGCGGTATGCAATATCGAGAGAATCTCCTGCGATCGTAATACGTTCGACCGATCCAGCTCGGATATCTGCTGCCACAGTAGAAAGCGGGACCTCTATCGTACTTTCACTAGAATCCCAAAAGTATGAGTATGCAGCTGAAAGCACCAAGAGGACGAGAATTGCCGTGGTGAGTCCCCCGCCCCAATCACTCCCCGGTGTCGGGACTTTGGGTATCCAACGGCCCTGACCGCGTTTTTTTTCTTTGCCAGTGGTCTTTGGCTGTGGCACCTTTTTCAAATCAACCTCATTCATCAGGCTATTATATAGTGAATGGGCCAAAAGATACAGCAGGATAAAAAGATCGCACTGGTTCTATCTGGGGGCGGCATGAAGTGCGCATACACTGCGGGTGTCCTCACGGGTTTCATGCAGGCATACCCGCGCTTCATGCCCGACATCATTATCGCTGAGAGTGGTGCTGCCGGCTCAGCAACCTACTTTGCTGCAGGCCAAGAACGGCACGGACTGCAGACATGGCTTTCGCTTGGAAATAACAAAAAGTTTTTTTCCTTTTGGCGGCGGCCCATGATGGATGTTGACTACCTTGTCGATACCATTTTTAAAGCAAAGCATCCGTTCGATTTGAGTGCACTTCAAAAATCTACAATTGACATTGTTTTCCCCGTACTTAATGTGCGGAGTGGAATGACCGAATATATTTCTCCTAAACCTCCTCGCGATACCTATGCAGCAGTACGGGCGGCAAAAGCTATACCCGTTTTGTACGGAAAAAGTGTTCGAATCGACGGCAACGAGTATGTGGATGGTGGACTTGGTTCGTTCGTAAGCGACCACGTGCTCGAAGCTGAGCGGCGCGGCGCGACTCACATTATCGTCGTTCGCGTAGATGACGGACCACGATCATGGAAGGGGAAGCTCCTCCGCCTTGTCACAAAGTGGTGGCGCTATACAAAGCAACTCGGGCTCGCGCGCGCGAGTGAGCGTGAGTTTACCTCAGTCCACCCTGTGACCGCACATAACAAGACGGACATTATTACGCTTGTACCGACCCGTCCTCTCCCACTCTCGCTCGTCACAACGGGCAGGCTCGCTATCAGGACGGCGATCAATCAGGGCTACGACGATCTCGTTAAACATCCAGAGATAGAAACATTACTTCGGTCATGAAATTATTTTCGCGATTCATCGGATATTCGATCCTTGGTACATCAGCGTTTGCGATTGATCTTGGGCTTATTTATATTTTCTATGAGATTGCAAAGCTCCCCTACACGATGAGTGTACCGCTCGCGTTTCTTATCGCAACGAGTATCCACTACACTGCTGCACGCGCACTTGTTTTTCATGACACCACTCGCTCGATCAGCTCGGGCTATCTGCTCTTCATCGGCATCATGGTCACAAATGCGCTCATCATCACCGGACTTGCGTACATGCTCGTGGAGTATGCCCACGTTAATTTGTACATTGCCCGCATTGGCGTCGCGGGGATTATCGGCCTCGTATCTTTCTACATGAATGCGCGATACAATTTCAAAGTATGGCACTCGTAGAGAATAAAAAAGCTCGCCTTGAGTATGAAGTGTTAGACACATATGAGGCTGGCATAGAGCTTTTTGGCCACGAAGTAAAGGCGCTTCGCGCGGGTAAAGCGAGCCTCGCTGGAAGCCACGTGGTTGTGCGCGCCGGCGAATGCTACCTCGTCGGGGCCACTATAAGCCCCTACCAAACGGGCAATACCCCAAAATCCTATGAGCCAGAGCGTACCAGACGTCTCTTATTAAACAAAAAAGAGCTCCGCGAGTTAGACCACAAGGCCAGCGAGCGGGGCTTGACAATTATACCACTCTCGGTGTATAATAGTAGGCGGCGGTTAAAGCTCGGGATCGCGATTGCTCGTAAGAAGAAAAAATACGACAAACGCGAAACTTTGAAAGAACGCTCTGATCGTCGAGACATTGATCGCACGTTGAAAAATAAATAACTCTGGTCAACTGCTCCAAGAGCGTGGATGAGGCTCCACGCCCTTGGAGGGGGTGACCAGATTCGACAAAGGAATTCCTTTCAATTCTGCTGTGTGGTGAATGTTGGAGAACACCTAAAATCTCGAACAACGATACATGCAACTGTATCACCATATTTCTCTAAGTCTTCGGACCTAGAGTTTGCGTACGCTTAAACAGCCTACGCTTCGTCATCTACTCGACTCCTGATAGAGTAGCTCTGATGTCATAACATCAGGATCAGAATTATCGAATGCTCGACGATAGTTCAAAATGAAGAGCTCGGCGGATTGTTATTCTGTCTCTCTCGAGACAATCAGCTTAAAACACAAGAGCGACTACACACTAGTAGACTGGGTTGAGAGACCTTCTTTGGACGAGAGCTCACTACTCTCCACCTCCACCACAAGCCACCCGCAGAGGGTGGTTTTTTGATTTAAGCCATATATTTGACTTATGCACCTCTGACTTGTCAATCCCTCTTGCCAGCCCAATAGCTTCGGGTGTATAGTCTCTAAGTCCTTACGACAACGCCTCAACTTTTTACTATAACGACTTCCCGCCTTATGGGGAAACACCCGTTGTAGCCAAAACTTGGTACGTAGATCGCAGGGACGATATCCGTTTACCCCTACATCTCTATGTCTGTACAAGGAGAACGATTCCGTTCTGTTCATGCCGCTGCGGGGAACAATTTTATCCGACTTCCGGCGCTTATCAAATCACCCAAAAATCATACCTGCGTTGACGCGCGAGTCATGGTGCCAGGAAAAAGCTCTCCAGGTGGTGTCCTCTGGGGTCGTATCGCCAAGGTGTCTGAGGACGAGGTAGCAGCACGCCTCCGAAAAGGGGGCATACGTAACCTTACGACCCACCCTGACTGCGCCGCGTGCAGAAGTGCATATGAAACCAAATACCCCGAGGAGCGGGGCAAACCTGGCGTGCAGAGTCGCGCCGATCATTGGGGCGAAGTAAAGACAAAGAAGTTTGCAGACAAGCATGTCTTTGGTTTTACTCAACTGACCCGGGCTGACATGAATGAGCATGCGGGCAAAACATCGACAGTTTTCATCAATCGTTCTCATGACAAAGGCATCGACCCTCGAGCATCAGCTCATGGATATCGTCTTGACACGAGCATTACTCCGAAAGCTGCTAAGGCATTCCGCTTCACCGCAGACGTAGCGGGTAAAAAAAGCGGACAAAAAACTAACACTATTCTAGTTCCTCGACGCTAAAATTGCTGCTACTACTCTTCCCTTTCTGATCGACAATTCACCACCCTGGATAGTTGGTGTAGACTGGACTGCTTTTGGTTCAGCATCACGCCTTGTTTCAATTGGCGGCTGTCCTAATTTGCCCATGTCGGCTACTATTTTCCTCCATCTCGCGCTTTCCTTCTTACAATGCGCATCTGAATCTGCTTGCTTTGCTGCTAAACGTGTCTCCTCTGCTCTGTATATTGCCATAGATTGTTAGAATACCTCTTAAAAATAAGAATGTCAAAGGTCGGTGCCTGCGTATGAAAGATTGAGACTTTTGTTGCACAGCGGGAAATCAGGCACGATGTTACCGGGCGCGAGCTCTCCAAAGAGCGGCCAATTACAAAAAGATGGGTCGCGAATAACCAGACGATCGATCCTCCCCGATGCATTGATAGACACAAAATCAACGATGTCTCCACGCCACGACTCATTCCAGCCAAACTCGCTTCCTTTTGTGTAGGTGTGCGTTGTCGTATCCGCTTGAGCTGCGTCGAAACGGCCAAGGAGGCTTCGCACCATACGGATGGACTCGGCGAGCTCACGGACACGTATGCGGAAACGCGCCGCAACATCCCCGCCATGTTCAACACAGAGCGCGGGCACTACGTCGGCATACGCCGCATAGGGGAGATTGATTCGAAGATCAATCGGCACACTAGAGGCACGCGCAGGCAGACCCGAGGCGCCGTACGCTTCAGCCGCTTTTGTAGTCAGTACACCCGTTGTTTCAAATCGTTCCATGAGCCCATCACTTTTGAATGCAATATCAATGACTGGTGCGATTTCCTTTTCAAGCTTCTCGAGCTGCTTTACAATCATGTCGCGATGCTCCTTTGAAATATCGTGCGCGCCGTTAAGCGTTACTGCGCCGCGCAAAAACCGATGGCCAACAAGTGTGTGATGCAGACGACGCAGCTCTTCAACCATGCGAAAGCCCTGCGCCGCCATAAACGTAAAGCCAGTACCCATGCCACCCATATTGCCGATATCAAATATGTGCGCGGTGATACGCTCAAGCTCGTTGTAGAGCGACCGCAGGTGCTCTGTGTGTGTCGATACGACTAATCCACTTGCGCGCTCCACTGCCTGCACATAGGCGAGCGTGTGCCCCACAACCATATCTCCTGAAACTCGTTCAACAAATGGCAGCGCCTCCTCTGGAGTCTTTCCTTCAACGAGCTTTTCTACACCTTTGTGCTTAAAAAATAATTTCCCCTCAAGGGTAATGATCCGCTCACCGCGAACGTTAAAGCGAAAGTGCCCCGGCTCTATGATGCCGGCGTGTATAGGTCCTACCGGTATCTCGTACACCCCCTTCCCTTCTACCTGATGCATCGGATACGGGACCTGGGCATGCGCGAGTTTTGTGTTCCAAGCAAAATCTTTGCGCATCGGGTACGTCCCTAATGGAATATTTTCGTGATGATACAGTCTTCGCGGATCTGGATGACCCTCAGCGATAATGCCGAACTGATCCATCATCTGGCGTTCATACCAATGAGCCGCCATGATATGTCGCGTCAACGATGGATAGGCCGGGTTATCTTCTGGGACTTCTGTGCTCAGATGAATCAGCTCGTTCGTTGACAACATAAACAGTGCGTTCACGCGGTATACATGCGCATCCTTGCGGTTGTCGGTTGCAAACATCAACAATAGCCGTGCGCCGTCATTCGTGTACACAAGTGCTTCTGCTCCAAATGCATCTCGAGTTGTCGTACGGTGTGTAATCATAGTGACATGCTGCTAGAAACTATATGTTGAATAAACTGCATCGTACCTGGGTACCACAGCGACGCACCAAACAAAACGACGAGCGCAAGGTGAAGCGCCATCACCGAATGTGATAGCCCCCAACGCTCTGTGTCCGCACGTGGTGTGTTTGGCTCTGAAAAGAGAAAAGGAATGAGGGTACGTATGAATCCTGCTCCAATGATAACCGCTGCAAGAAGAATGACGCCTAGGTACCATGGATATGTCCTGAACATCTCTGCAATAACACCAAACTCACTCATAAAAAGCGGCGATGGTGGCACTGCAAGGAGAAGTACAATCCCGGCGAGGAAAAAAGAACCGGAATATGGCAAAGCAGTCATAACTCCGCGCACTTTTTCAAGCGACGTATCTTTAAAATGTAAGAGGATATTACCAGCCCCAAAGAAGAGCATAGACTTGGTAAGGGAGTGTCCAATCAAATGAATGACACCATACACCATGCCGGGAGTCCCCAGCCCAAAGGCGACTGTAGCAAATCCCATGTGCTCTATTGATGAATAGGCGAGAAGCCGTTTATAATTTTTTTGCACCAGAATAAATCCCGCCGGAACCACGAACGACAAGGTTCCGAGTGTGATCATGAGCGTATTCGACCAATCAGAACTGCCGAGTGCTCCGTCAACAAGCATTTTGTATCGAAGAATGGCAAACAGCGCGACGTTCAGTAAGACACCAGAGAGCAGTGCACTCATGGGTGACGGAGCGTGGCTGTGCGCATCAGGAAGCCACGCGTGCATGGGGACCAGACCAACCTTAGTGCCATATCCAATGAGGATAAAGATAAATGCAAGTCTCAATAATTCAGGCGATAATCCGGCGCCGTGGAGCGAGGTAAACGACAGCGCGAGTTCTGCAAGTCCGGTCGCGACTCCTGCCGATACAACAAAGAAGACACCGAGAAGCCCGAGAGAAATCCCCACGGAACACAAAATCAGATACTTCCACGCCGCCCTGAGCCCTCCCCTATCTCCGTTCAAACCAACGAGCAGTGTGGTGGCAAGCGTAGTCCCCTCAAGAGCAACCCACATCAAACCAAGATTATTTGAAGTAAGCACGACGAACATGCAAAGTGCGAACACGGACACGAGCCCGTAGTACACGCGAACAGCAATGAGCGGGAGATGACCATCACGGAGCTCACGAGAAAAATATTGAATACTCACGAGCGTTGCCGTCCACTGAATGAATCCAACGATAAGGATTAAGAGCGCGGCAAAGGAGTCTATGTACAGCCAACCGTTTGGAGACACAAACGGTTGAGCAGAGAGTGCGGGTACTGCAAGCACAACCGTAGATGCAAACAGAATCGTACTCATGCTGATCGCGGATCGGAACAGCGCACGTTCTGAATGCATAACGAGCGGAAGAAGGGCAGAAACTAAGCAGACGCCAAAAAGTAAAAGAATCATATATTAATCAGCGATGTCGTGTAAGAAGTCAGTACTCAGCGATGCGTGCTCTTTTTGTACCCGATAGGCAAGCATAATCATGAGGATGACGCCGGCCACCACATCAAATAAAATACCGACGTCTACCAAGAGCGGCAATCCCCCAATGAGTGAAAGGCTTAGAGTAAAGATGCCATTTTCCATCACCAAAAATCCGATGCACTGGCCAAAAAGATCCTTACGCGAGACCAGAAGGAAAAAACCACTAAACAACATCGAGAAAGAAACTGCAGTGACCAACGTGTCGCTGGTGGTGACCGCGCTCAGAAGATTAGCAACGCCAAACGCTGCAACGCATAATACGAGAGTCGAAAACGTGAGTGTCGCTGGACGAAAATAGGCACTCAAACGCTGCGAGGCGCCGCTTGAACGCGCCATTACATTCAACAAATTCGGTAACAGGTACACCTTAACAATAAGGACAAGGAGCGCGGTAGCGACGAGACCCAACTCCGCGCTCTGCACGCCAAGCGCACCCACAAAGAGTGCGAGAAAAATCGACTGCCAACGAAATGCTGACACAAACGATGCGAGTCGCATGCGACCCGCAATGATAAGCGTGAGCGTTAGCATACCCAGCAGAGTTATAAGATACACGTACGGAATGAATGAGATTACGTTCATAAAATATTGTTAACTGAAACTATCGCTACTATGCACGCGATGAACGCTACCATAAACGCGGCTGCCATGTATTCTTGCATGCGATAGAAGCGCATCTTAACTATCAGAGACTCGATGGTGGCAATTACTAATGCGCCAATTGCTAGCTTCAACGCAACTAAAGCGACGCCGGTAAGAATGTTCAAGAGTGTAAAAGGTGCATGTACCATGCCGATAGGAACAAGCACGGTAGCGATAAGCCCGAGAAATACGCTGAGTTTGATCGCAGCTGCGTACTCGAGCATTGCTAGATATGGACCTGAATACTCAAGGAGCATAGCTTCGTGAACCATGGTCAGTTCAAGGTGCGTTGCGGGATTATCAACCGGGTAACGCGCATTTTCCGCGAGCGAGACAAGCACCAGTGCAGCCACAGAAACTAATACAAACGGCGCACCGACGTACCAGGGAGTTAGTGCCATCCATAGAGCGATGCCATCGAGACTGAAATGGTGTGCTCCAATTGCGAGTGACACAAATGTAAGAAACAGCGCGGGCTCTATCAATGCTGAGAGCGTCATCTCGCGACCGGATCCCATGTTGCCAAACGTGCTTGCAGTATCCATTCCTCCAAAAACAAGAAAAACCGTACCCACTGCTGCAACTGCTGCAACAAAAAAGATATTGCTGATGCTTGCAGGTACTACGCCATAGGCAAGTGTTGGCACAACTAGAGCCAGGACGACTGCACTCCCCAACACAACGTACGGAACTATGCGGAAGACCCATGAACTATGCCGTGTAATAGTCATCTCCTTTCGGCACAGTGAAAGGAGCTGCCAGTACGGTAGAAACACAGAAGCACCGCGTCGGTTTTGAAATCGCGCCTTGCCTTGGCGCACGAGTCCGACCACCGCCGGAGCTGCGAGAAGAATACACACCGCCTGAAGTAATAAAATGAAAAAAATCATAGTGCGATAAGAATGCCAACAATAAGCGCAATGAAAACGCACAGGATATAGAAATGGATGCTCCATCGCTCAACACGCGCAATCATCCGCGACGCCACAAGAACTCCCCTGCCCAAAGGCTGATATGCCCACACCTCCCACAACGATGCAGTACCCCATGTAAGTGTGTTTTTGGTGATCCAGGAATTACTTTCTACCACGGGCACTCGTATCATGTTTTTTTCTGCCATAACCAGTGCGCGAAAGAAAAAACGTATCGGGGCTGCAAACCCGGTCGCCGTGTACTGCATACGCGGCGTCAGTGGCTGTCCACAGTCCCATGTGTCTGTAATGCGCGCGGGTCTTGTATCGGTTCCTATGCTTCGCAGAAAGAGTACGATGCATGCCACACACACAATAACGAACCACATACTTGTCGCATTAAGTGAGGCGTCAGGAAGTACATTGAGTGATGAAAAAAGTCCCCGCGTTTCAGTGTTTGCAATGAGTGAGGCGAGCGGTGCAGCAACAAACGCCATGAGCACGGACAGCGCCGCGCACACTCCAATGGGTAGAACCAGAAGGCGCGGCAATGGCTGTGCGTCTTCTGTCTCTTTTGTCCGAGCGCGCCCAAGGAACGCGACAGCGAACACTTTTACAAATGTGAACACTGCAAGCCCAGCGACTAATGCAACAACTGATAACACGATGAGTGCTGAAAGCGCAACAACCGGCGGCGCCGCAGCAACCAGAAGTGCGAGTGACTGAAGGAACGACCACTCAGCAAAAAAGGTGCCGAGGGGTGGCAGTGCTGACGCTGCAAAAATAAGCGCAAGTGCGAACACAGAAAATGTGGGCCACTTCTGAGCGAGTCCGCCAAGATAGTCAAGATCGCGCGTATGTGCGCCGAACTGAATAGCGCCTGCAGACAAAAACAATCCTGTTTTGAAAATGAAATGATTGAGTGTGTGGAGCACGACAAATACAACCAAGCCGACCAGTGCAGGTGTCGCGTCAAAAAGATTAAAGTGCTGCAGTGCGCTGATTGCACCGATGGCTGAAAAAATGAGACCCATGTTTTCGATACTGCTCCAAGCCAAGAGTCGTTTGATATCACTCTCAACTGCTGCGTGCACAACACCAAACACGGCCGACAAAAGCCCCACAACAACAACGAGCACCGCGGCCCACAGAGGAATATACGGGAAAAGAAAGAGCGCTTGAAGAAACCCGAAAAGCGCTACTTTAAGCATGACGCCAGAAAGAAGCGCGGAACTGTGGCTCGGTGCTTGCGGGTGCGCGTACGGTAACCATTGATGGAGTGGCACGAGACCTGCCTTTGAACCAAAACCAACGAGAATGAGCACGAATGCGATGCCTGCAGCAAGAGGATCGAGTGCAAGTGCACGAGTAGCAACTACAGAAAAAGAAGCAAGGGGGTCACCGCCTGACAGTATAAAAAAACCAGTACCTATGCACAGTATGCCGATGTGCGTCATGACAAAATACAAAAAACCTGCCGACAGTGACTCCGATTTTCTATCAGCAATCACCAGAAAGTATGCGGCAATGCTCATTACCTCCCAAAACAGAAGAAAAACAAAGAGCGTCGCGGACACAACCGTTGCTTGCATGCCAAATATAAACAAAGCGGACGCAACATTCAGCCAAC
This sequence comes from Patescibacteria group bacterium, assembly GCA_038062735.1. Lineage (GTDB taxonomy): Bacteria > Patescibacteriota > Minisyncoccia > Phycocordibacterales > Phycocordibacteraceae > Phycocordibacter. Next base: position 19,993 of record JBBTWN010000005.1, on the reverse strand, counting down.
GAATTGTATACAGTCGTTCGTAGTGTGCAAGATACGGAATTGCATACACCGAAGCAAGCAGTGCCCCAACATAAATAATACCGAGGAAGAAAGTTGAAAGAAACCCAACTTGAAATGTCTCGCCAAAAAGTGACGACGCGATAAAGAGCTGGACCGGGACGCCGCTGAGCGACGCAACACACCACAACCCAACTGCAAATATGCCGGAGAGCGAGCCCGCAATCATGAGGCACTGAAACACCGCGTTGCCACGCGCATCGGACGGCAGCATAAGCGCAACTAACGCGCCAACAAGAGGCACAACAAATGAAATAGCAAAAAGCATTGCAAGGATACTCATATGAATAGTTACTTCTTAACTTTCTTAGCCTGAGTGATTGCATTCAAAAGACCTTTCAGAATATCGACCGGTGCCGGAGGGTCTCCCGGGATAGCATAGTCAACAGGAACTACATTTTCTACAGCACCAACAACTGCATACGAATCCTTCCATATACCGCCGGTGCATGCACCGTCACCAAGTGCAATCACCATTTTAGGATTGGGGGTCATTTCATATGCTGTTTTCAAAGCATGTTCCATGTTTCTGGTGACTGGACCGGAAACGGTAAGAATGTCGGCGTGTCGGGGCGAGGCGACAAACGACAGCCCGAAACGCTCTATATCGTAGTAGGCATTGCCGAGGGCGGTGAGTTCGTATTCCTCACCATTAGTTGACCCTGCATCTATGTGACGTATGCGAAGTGCCCTTCCTCCATAGAGCTTCGCTATGGTGGTGCGCAGGTTCTCCCCCACAACAAAAATGTCGGGGTCGAGCTCGGGCCGCTCCATGGTTACGGCTCCAGTCTGCATGATCGTATTGAGTAGGGTCCACATATTAGGTCACGTCGCTTCGAACTCTATACCTCATTCAGCCTTATGTAAAGCCATGTGACGGGGACAACAGTGTATTCTACGTGTGTATCTGCTATAGTAGACGGACACATATCCCTTGAGTACTAAACGCATAAACATCAATACACAGATACGCGCGCCAGAAATGCGTGTCGTCGGACCCGAAGGAAAAAATCTCGGGGTCCTCTCGCTCAAAGATGCGCTCGATGCTGCAAAACAGGCCGGCCTTGATCTCATAGAGATATCGCCGACCGCTACCCCACCCATTGCGAAAATAATGGATTACGGAAAATACCAATACCAAGAGCAGAAAAAGGAGCGCGAGGTAAAAGCAAAAAGCCACGTCACCGAGACCAAATCCATTCAAATTACAGTTACCGAGGGCGAGAACGACCTCATGCGAAAGGCGAAAAGCGCTGCTGACTGGCTTAAAGAGGGACACCGCGTCAAAATCGAGTTGTACCTCAAGGGGCGTTATAAGTACATGAATCAGGATTTTTTGAAGGAGAAACTTGATCGTTTCGTGCTCCTGATCCCTGGCGAGTACAAGATTGCGGAACCAGTCACCAGGGGGCCCAAGGGCTTTTTGGTAACCATCGAGCGAAGTGGCAAAAAGTAACCCCCTGTGGTAGGATACGTTGAGTATGAAGACAAATAAGGCATACATGAAGCGCATTCGGGTGACCAAAAAGGGCAAACTTATAGCACGGAATCCCGGTCAGAATCACTACAACGCGAAGGAATCAACGGCTACCCAGACCAACAAAAAACGCTCGCAGCAGCTTACTATGAACCGCGTCTACCGGTCTCAATTTTTAGCTGGCAAATAATACACGTATGGCACGTACCAAAGGAGGACCAAAGGCAATGAAGCGTAGGCGAAATATCCTCTCACAAGTGAAGGGATATCGCTTTGCACGTTCAAAAAAGAAGAAGGCGGCACTTGAAGCGATAAAGCATGCAGGTAAATATGCATTCGCCGACCGCCGCGCGAAGAAGCGCACCATGCGCGGACTCCATATCATTAAAATAAACGCAGCACTTCGCGCAAACGGCTTTAAGAACTACGCAACTTTTATTGATGCAATGAAAAAGAAGGGGGTGACGTTGAATCGTCTTGTCCTTTCACAAATTGCTGAGACTCGACCAGAAGTCTTTGCCCGTATCATCGCACAAGTAGTGAGTTAGTATGGAATTTCGCCTTCGATACCTTCTCGTTCCAGTCGCCCTGGTCACGGGTGTGGTCGGAGGTGCTATGCTCGCGAACAAAGAGCCGTGCAGACGCACCGCTCATTTAGATTTGGCAGACATTAATGGCCGCGGGAAAAAAGATTTTTGTAACGCTATCCCCTACATGGAACGCGACTACGGCCGCCAGCTGACCCCTGACGAGTGCGAAAGTGCGGTACAGTCACAATCGTCTTTTTTACGCAAACAAAAGCGGTGCGATTAACCACAGGGTGCCCTTGCATGAAATTCTGTTAGGCGTATAGTTCTGTGATCTATGGCGCTCGAAAAGCTTGGAGCACTGGCGTTAGCGACGATGGCACTTACCGCCACACAAGACGTCGACAAAACTCGCGCGCGCTGCATCCAAGTAAATGAGATTCGAGAGGTGGCAGAGGGCATGTATGCAGAAGCATGCAGAAAAACTACAGTCAAAAATGGCGGACCTGTGGTGACACTGATAAAAAGCCGCGAATGTGACAACCTTGGGGATTTAGTTGAACGCACACGCCGCTTCGAGAAAAAGAACTGCACAAAGCCAGTTGAGGCAAAAAATCAGCAACACTAAACTGCGAATAGCGGACACCTTGCAATGTCATACTGGTTGAGTATAGTGTCAGTATATTCGTAATATATATTCTATGGCACGTGGAGAACGGATTGGAGCAATAGTAGGAGCGGCGATGATGCTTACATCGCATCAGGGCGCCGCAGACGTTGCGCAATGCAGGGCGCTACACGAAACGAAGGTAGCAACTAGAACAGCTTACAAAAATGACTGCCCGGTCAGGTGGGTCGTCCATCGTAACAGAGTTGTCCCTGGACCCCAAGGTAGTAAATGCCTGGATCTAAAACGTGCGATGACCCAAGCTCGAAGAAACGAAAAGATCGCCTGCACAAAGCCAGTAGAAGCAAAAAACTAAGAGACTTGCGTATAACACAGGGCGCCTGTATAGTGCTGGTGTTACTCAGTAAATACTCGCACCATGTTTGATAGAAAGGATGGATTACGAAAAGTTGGCATTGTAGGGATTGCCGTGGCGTCACTTTTAGGAAGTGGCTGTAAAAAGCCTGAAATGGTGGGGGCAGATTGCAAGCTTGTGCGACAGGAAGGGCTCGAACTAAATACAAATTATCATACAAAACGTACGATTGAAAAAGCTTGCGTCAATGATCGCATTCTTGCAGGAACGGGCCATAACGACGATTTAACGTGGAAGCAGTGCGGCAATAAGCGAACAGAGCGAATCGTCGCACTCAAACTTGCAGAGGCCAAAATTTGTCCAACAAATCTCGGCACACCGCCGAGCTACGGCCGCTAATTGAGCTCCACGATCTCACCCTAAAAAATAATTGTCTATGGCAGAAGGTTTTAAGAAATCGGCATTACTGGGAGCAGTACTTTTTGGACTAGCGGGTAGTGGTGCGGAAAGTAAAGAGTGTATCTCTCGTTGCGCGCGGGCCCAGGATGAATACAGTAGAGCATCCGATGAGTACCACCTAAGATGCGCTGTATACAAGACTGCGTCGGAACCACAATGTGCCGCCCTGTTCAAGGTGTCTACTGAAAAGTTTAAAAAAATACGGAGAGCCTGCAAGAAGAAGTAACTAGAGATCTACAGTCTCGCCTTCTCGGGGGACGTGTGCAGGAATCCCAAGAAACCCTGAGATACGTTGCGCGAGAAACGTCGACGCTTCAGTCTCACCAAGAACGACAAACGCTTTTTTTGGTTTGATTGCTTCTGCAAATTGTAGTAGATCATCGCGATCGGCGTGAGCGCTATAGCCATCGACCACCTCCACATTCGCTCGCACGCGCACTTTTTTATGATTAATTTCAACAACCCGTGCTCCGTCACGGATTCGCCTGCCCAATGAACCAGCAACCTGATACCCGACAAGGAGCACTGTCGTCGTTGGATCACCAAGATATCGCTCTTCGTGATGTCTGATTCTCCCTCCGTGACTCATCCCTGCCCCCGCGATGATAACTTTTGGTGTTGGTGCATGGTCTATCGCACTGGATGCTTCCTTATTGACGGTAACTTTAAGGGTGCGAAATGAAAACGGGTCATCACCTTTTGCCAACATTATCTTGATATCATCACGTAAATACTCTGGATTGTCCCGATAAATATGTGTCACTTTGTCTGCGAGGGGCGAATCCATATAGACCGCAACGTCCGGTATTGTCCTGGCTTTCATCATGGTTTCAAGTGACGAGAGGATAATCTGCGTCCGCTCTAATGAAAACGCAGGAATAAGGAGCACACCAGTGTTTTTTACCGTTCGCCGTACCGCCTCAGCGAGCATGGCGTCTGATATACTCTTGTCACCGTGTGCTCGATTACCATACACTGATTCGGTCACTAAATAATCAACGTGCTCAGGCACCTCCCTATCGGGCACAAGTATCGCTGGCGTGCGGCCCAAGTCTCCTGTAAATAACACGCGTATTCCGTGTATATCAAAAACAATAAGTGCTGACCCAACAATGTGCCCCGCATTATAGAATGTCGCCGTAATGCCGTCGGCTACGGAGATGGCCTCGTGATACGACACTGTCTTAACATGTGAGACTGCGGGTTCAATATCGTTAAGTGTGTAGAGTGGTGCCTGGTGACAGCGCTCTGCATCCTTGGCGATGAGTGACGCGGAGTCTTCTAGCATCACTGGCATGAGCGCCGCCGTTGGATGCGTTGCATACACCCTGCCATTAAACCCAGCGTTGACTAATTTTGGATATAATCCAATGTGATCAGCGTGCGCGTGCGTAAAAAAAAGCGCGTCGATTGTTTTTGGATCATAGATAAAAGGTTCAGCGTTTGGCGACTCACACAGTGATTCTGTTGTACCACCACCCTGTGACAGTCCGCAGTCGATCAAAAGTCGCGTGGTGGTGTTCCCTGCAATCGTTATGAGGAAGTTTGATCCGGTGACGCGACGGGCTCCGCGCGCAAAGGTGATTGAGATTTTTGGGACCACCCACCTACTATAGCGCATAGGAGTATCGCGCCGCTCATATCTGCGATAACATCGAGAACGGTATCAAATGCATAGTTTTTGCCAATACGAATGCCAGCCATGTACTCCATAATTTCCCACGCGCACCCGACCACAACTGCAAGTGCGACGGGGCGCGCGTAGGATTGCACACCAAAAACTAATGCGATTGATGCGATGATAACACCACCCATGGCGTGCATAATAAGGTCGTACCACCAAAACCGCCAATACAGATAGTATTCAAATGCTGCTAGATGCATCGCTAAAATAACAACTGAGGCGACGAGTATTAACAACAGTGCGTGTGTGCGGTGCATTTTGCTTAACGCCCCACCCATGCATAGCGATAGGTGAGGCGCAAAGGCGGAGTGAGAGGGCGACTACCCGAGTTACACCCAGGTGGGTGCCCGCAGTCACAAGTCCTTAGAACGTTGGCTCTGTAGACTCTGACGATATGAGGCTCCCGATTGATTTGTATGGGGTAATCGCACTCCCGACCCCACTACCATTGTAGCGCCGTGAAATAAGAGCGCAAGTTATTCGTCAACGCCAAAGCGCTTATAGGCGAAAATGGGGTGATCGCCAAACCAAAATTGAATCTCGTGCTCTGCTTCCTCAGATGTCTCTGAGGCGTGGGCGAGGTTCATCACGGCACGTTTTTCTGCGTTTGCAATCGCTGCCGAGTCGGCTGAAAAGTCCCCTCGATACGTACCCATGTCTGCAAGAACGGGCATCGTTGGGCCTACGATCTTTCGCACCATGTCAACCGCGTGGACTCCCTCAACCACCATACGCACCAAAGGTGCCGACGTCATAAAATCGACGAGCCATTGACGAACCATAACGCCAATTTTTTCTTTATCGTCAGTGCCCAGTTCAGCGATGGGGTCAAGTCCGTATTTTGTGTAAGTCGCCAAGGATTTTTCACCAAGTCGTTTAATCCACGTTGCATCTTTTGGGTAGTGCGTATCAATTTGATCAGGCTTTGCTTGAAACATTTCAATCGCCACGATTTTTAAATCGCGCTGCTCCATGCGACGAATTAATTCACCGATGAGTCCCTTACGCACGCCGTCAGGCTTCACCATAACAAATGTTCTTTCTTCGCGCAGCTTGTGTGCCATACGACTACCCTACCACAGTTCGAACGTATGCGCTACCTGATGTTGCCGTACTTCTCACGAATTTCTGCTTCGACTGCTTCACGATTACGTCCGAAACGCTGGTATGATAAATGTTTCAAAGCATCGACCGTCACCGGATCTCCTGATGCAAAATTCGGCGTTGCCACACTAAACGGAAGTTTAGGTGTGCCGCCCGCAAGCATCTTTAGATATGCATGATAGTTTTCAATACGCAGCATGTCAGTCGATGTGAATACGGGTTCCATTTGTTTCTGCAAAAACTCTGCATCCTCTGGACCAACACGAAAGACGCACATGGTGCCGACGTTACCAAAGACTGCCTCCTTAATGCCCGTACGCGGCTGCAGCTGTGCAATAAACTGGTGTGCCATCGTCATCGATAATTTAAATTTTCGAGCTTCAGAGAGAATGATGGCGATGGTATCAGTTGTAATGTTCTGAAACTCGTCAAGATACAGATAAAACGGTGGTGGATTTTGTGTGAGGTCGCGCGCCAGCGCCGTCATCATTATTTTGCCGACCAACACGAGACCAAGGAGGTTTGAGTTGACGTCACCAAGTCGGCCCTTTGAAAGGTTAACCAACAGAATTTTTTTGTTATCCATGATGTCCTGAAAATTGAACGCGCTCCGCTGTTGACCGATGATCGGGCGCATAATTTCATTTGCAATGAAGATGTCGAACTTTGACGTGATGTATGGCACAACGTTTCGTAGGTCTCCCTCACCACGAACATTCTCTGCGATATCCTCCCAAAAGTGAGCGATAACCGGATTCCTACACCGCGAGAGTTTCAAATGACGAAACTCTTCGTCTGCAAGCACACGACTAATATCCATCAAGGTCGAACCAGTCTCGGGATCCTCCAAAACCAGCATGGTCGCATTTCTAAAATACTGCTCAAATATTGGTCCAAATGCCTCTGGCACGTCCCCATAGAGTTTCTTAAAAATCTTAAACATTTCATCAACCACGAATGTTTTTTGTTCAGGAAAGCGTACGTCGTACTCAAGCATGTTGAGACCCATGGGCCGCTCCGTATACGCAGGATCAAAGTAAATAACATCATCGTATCGCTCCTTTGGAATACGAGACAAAATGTCTTGCACATCTGGGCCGTGTGGATCTATGAAACACACCCCCTCTCCGTTTTCGATGTCTTGAAGAATCATGTTTTTCAAAAATGTGGTTTTACCGGTGCCCGTTTGCCCAATGACGTACAGGTGTCGGAGACGATCCTCAGGAGCAAAACGAATGTCTGTCACGATATTTGAATAATGGTTACGTCCTAACAAAATACCCGTTGTTGGGAGTCCGAGTGGTGCTGGAACGTGCTTTGCACCAGCCGTCTGTGCTTCACGACTGGTCGTAGTCCCAGAAATAGAAAAGTGAAAGAGAGTAGCGAGCTCGGTGAGGTTCATCGGTATGGCGGGACTGTAATACATCATCGGTGATTTAATCTTTTCAAAAATCTCATTAAAGAGCGCTTCAAAAATTCCTTCAAGCGGACCTCGATCAAAGAGACGGAAAATAAACGCGCGCATGAGCTCGCGCCTTCCTTTTTTAGTTTTTGGCTCGCGAAACTTAAAACGATTCCCTTGAGTGTTTTCAAACTGACCAAAGGCCAAATCAATATCGTTGAAGAGCTGCTCACAACGTGCCTGCGTTCGTGCAGAAACGGCGATACGCAAGTTTACTCCAGAAACAATCGATTTTAATTTTTTGTTAACAAGTTCAAGCTGGACGTTGTCGACATTACTTGTTTCTTTTTTATCTTTTTTGTCTTCGAGTGCTTTCCCCACCGCTTTTACAGTGTCCTGTGGTGCACGACGCCAAAATTTAACACGAATAAGATACTGGTGCTCGCGAAAAATTTCAGTTGTTGATATTTTTCCTTTGGCGATATCAGCCTGCACTGCACGAAAACGTTTCGTATAATACTCACCGCCAGGCGCAATATTGATCTGTATCGCAACACCCTCGCCTTCATTCGATACGCGACTCATCGCGGCTAATACCGCGTTCAGCGGATCAGAATCAAACTCCTCCATAGTCTTAATGGGAAGCGGTGCCGGGCGATAAAAATGGGCAAAGCCGACTTTCGAAACACCGAATTGATTGAAAATATTGTAATCATCTTTCTTTTCAAGAATGCGTGCGCCCGGAAACTGAGCAAAAATCAGTTTCTCAACCGAGTCGCGGCGAGCCCGCGGTACTCCCATATAAAAGACCACTGCCTCGCCGGAGTGTGCGACAGCGATTTCAAAGGTGAAATGCTCTTTTTGTATCGCATGTCGTCGGCGCAAGTCCTTAAAAAAAATCGGCTCAGGAAGGGCCACAAATGGGATAAGCTGCTGGAGTAAAAACTCCATACGTGCACCAATTTCCTTGAGCGATGAACCGGGGCTTCCCGGCTTTGTCTCAGGCACCTGAACCGCCAAAAGCACAAAGTCCAGAGCCTTCGCTAATTGACTCTTGGGGTCAAGACCCGGGATATCATGTCCATCAGCCTTGTATTGGACCAAAAGCCTGTGAAAATCGTCTTCGAGGTGTGGGTTATTCAATCGATCCAACTCGTGCATAGCTGCCTTGAACCCTCTCTGCTGCAAAATACCCAACAGCTCCTCCATATCAGCGTCGTTCACGTCTGGTGTCAGCTCTAGGTTAATGCCCTTCTGAGGCGGTTCAAAAGGTTCTCCAGGGAGTGAAACTGCGCCTGGTGAGACGGGAGCGTCGATTTTTGATCGTTCTTGACTACGGCCGCCCCCGCCAGAACCGCCTGATCGAGCGTTCTCGCGGAGCTTCGCCATTTGCTTCTCAGGCGTGTTCACTACGTCTGCCCCTTTGTTGAAATTTGGACCGCCAACCATGTATTTAGTATACCGCGCGTCCATCCATTAGGTTGACGAAACCAATTACTATCTGTTATGGTAGTTCTTATATGGCTATAGGAAATGGACGTCTCCCCTTTAATCCGCATTCCGGTGAAGCAGGAAGATTTTTGGATCGAAGATATGCACGAGCAGACAGAAAGATCGGTCAACTAGAACGCGTCGCTGAATATTTAAAAAAGAGAGCCACTCGGTGCAGCACAAAAGATTTCATCCTTATTCCTGAGCGAAGCCAAGATGTGGATGCGTTTGATGCAGGTCCATTTGAGAGTACCCGAAGGAGGCGGAACTAATAGAGCAGAATACCCCGGCGCTTTGCTTCATCTTGCAGTGCTTGAAGAAACGCTGGTCTGGTGTTCATTCGCTTAGCTTCACGATAGTTAGTGCGGAGTTCGTCTTCGTTGTAGCTTTGGACTAATTCAGAATACACACCAGCACTTTTTTTGACATTCCCAGATCCAAAACCGAGTGCTTCAGCGACGCCCGGCTTTCCTTCGACATAATCACCCAGCATTTCAACAAATGCTCTGCGGTCGACGAGATCCTGTTCTGGCGTCATTCGCTCACTGCGTGGACGAAGTTCGACGGGCGGTTTTGGTTCTGGCTCGGGAGCCTTAGCGTCCTGCTCACCCCCTCCTGCCTTTTTTCGACGAAATCTATCAAGATTGATTGGTTCTGCCATATAATTTTCAATTTACATTCGTTTAATTGCTTCGACAGGGCGCTCATGGTTTGTGCCTGATGTTGAAAGTGTGTAGTTCGCGCCGTGTTTATCCGTATCGCGAAGTTTTTTGTTTTTGTATTGTCGAAGATCGAGCCGCCATGAGCGAAATGGAGTCGCAGCAATACGGCGCCTCTCTGGAGTCATTGGCGGGATGCCAGAAACCCTTTGTACCTTACACCAAAGCGGACGCCCGTCGCATCTAAAGAAAAGTGCAATCTTCTCGCCTGTCCGAAATGGAGCACATCCTGGCAAAGAAACTAATTTTTTACTTTTATCGCTCATACTTTTGTTACTATCTCAGGCCCATCCTTGGTGATAAGAATCGTATGTTCAAAATGTGCAGCGCGCGATCCGTCTGCGGTGACAAAGGTATATCCGTCTTTCATTAACTTCACCTCGGGCGTCCCCTCAGTAAACATGGGTTCTATCGCGAGCACCATACCCTCGACCAACTCTTCTCCGGTACCCCCATCTCCAACATTGGGTATGTATGGTTCCTCGTGGACGTGATAGCCAACGCCGTGCCCGCCAAGCTCGTATACAATCCCATATCCTTCTTCGACTCCTACCGCCTCGACAGCCGCACTAATGTCTCCAACGTGATTACCTATTTTGGCTGCAGCAACGCCTGCCAAAAGACCGCGCTCAGTCGTTTGTAAAAGCGCAACCGCCTCTTCGTCTGGAATCCCAGCAATAAATGATACCGCGTGGTCGGTGATGAGCCCCTGATGCGTCACACCGCCATCAAGAGTGACAATATCACCGTCCATGATTACTCGGCTATTCTCCGTGGGGATACCGTGCACCACTTCATCGTTTACCGATATGCAGATAGCTGCAGGAAAGGGACGCTTTGCACCACGAGGTGCATAATTTAAAAAACTAGGCTCATCATTGCCTGCGCGCACCAATCGTTCAAAGTGATCATTGAGTTCGCGCGTGGTAATGCCGGGCTTAATAGTCGCTCCTACTTCGCGTACATAGGTAGCCAAACGTCTTCCGCCCTCTCGTAGAGCAGCGATCTCTTCGGCCAGCGTTAAAAGACTCATATACCTAACCCGAGCACGTGTCGCATCACTTCTTCATGGACCGCTTCTGGCGATTGTTCTCCATTTACAGTGATGAGTTTACCAAGACGTTTAAATTCCTCGATGGCGTGTGACGTGGTACGTGAGTATTCTTCAAGGCGAACGCGGATGGTGTGTTCATCGCGGTCCAATCCGTCGGGCCTGCCGCGAGCCAGCGAGCGCCGAACAACTTCATCCTCACTCACTTCGAGGTTAAATATGGTGTATCCTCTCCCAAGCCAGGCGCACACTTTTTCTATTGTCTGGGCTTGATCGACGTCCCGTCCCGAGCCTTCAAAAACGGCTCCTTGATCAGCGACGAGATTAAACAAAAAGTGCTCGAACATGTAGTTAGCAACCCATGCGGGCATGAGGAGTCCTTTTTCGTAATCAATGCGGATACGCTCACCGAGCTGGGACCCTGACGCGATTATTTCACGAAACTTTGCCCCGGTCATAAAGAGCTGATACCCGAGCTTCTCAGCAAGCTTGGTCGATTGAGTCTCCTTACCTGACGCAGTGCGCCCGACGAAGAAAAAGAGGTGTTTTGCGTTCACCATCCTAGTGTATCAAAACCGGTCATTTATTCAAGATTGTAGCCTTCTTTTATCAAAATCTGTTCTACTTTAAGAAACGCCTCATCGAGCTTGCCATCAGCGTTGACCACGGTGTGGTCGTAGAAGGGTTTTTCGTCCCTGTTCTCGTCCTCAGCATTTTGTAGGCGCATGGCAAGATCCTCTGGCGTCATATCGGGGTTACGTCTTAGAAGTCGCCCACGTAACTCTTCCATGCTCCCCGGCATCAAATAAATGGTCGTTGCATTATAATTTTGTTTATAGAACTTCGTGCCTACAATTTGCAAGTTAGTAATGACAATGTACCCTTGATCAAGTTTTGATTTTAAATCAGGCCCGTACGTACCGTAGTAGGTGTCGCGATTGGGTACGTATCCGTATTCAAGTATGCCGCCACTCTCCGCTTCAGCCAAAAAACGTTCTTTTGAAAAAAAATAGTAATCAATGCCGTCTTTTTCTTCGCCTCGAGGTGACCGCGTTGTCGCGGTCACCAGCCGCACACAACGGTGCGGATATTTTTCTAGTAACATTTTCGTAATTGTTGATTCTCCACTGCCCGTTGGCCCACCAATTACAACTACATTTTTGTCAGCCATACGCCCTATAGTATCAAATTTTGAAATTTGCTGCTCGGAGATTAACATCGAGAACATGAGGTTCTAGATAATTCTGAAAGTTTTCCGGTAACACCCATTCAAATGATTCATTCTCGTCATTAAGAACAACGTCGCCACTCACGATTACCCGAACGAACGTGAGATGATGCTGTCCGTCATCAGCATCAAATACGTAGGTGACATCGGTGACGACAACACTCGACACGATAAATCCGAGCTCTTCACGCAACTCGCGGACAGCCGCCCCTTCCATGCTCTCACCTTCATCGATTCCGCCACCCGGCATATGCCATGCACCGGGTGCGATTTTTTTATTCATACTTCGTTTGCACAAAAGCACGCGGCCCGATTCATCTATAATCACAGCGGCGACCAGAAGACGAGCGTACTGCATTTCGTCACTGTATCACAAATGGCAATTTAACGATCGAAGTATCCTGGCGTAGTCTTTACCGGCCAAACACGGTTAATCATTTTCTTTCGATCCCCAAAAGCCCAACAAAGTAAATACCCTACAAGGTCTGTTTCAATCGTTGGTCGCACTGTGACCTCATGCGTCTTCTCTGTCCTGCCAGTGACGATGTATTCTGTTCGACCACGATAGCTATCTTTTACGATAGCGCCCCGTCCCATGTACGCCTTTAGAGGAAACTTATCTTCCATTAATTACAATATACTCGCGCAAATTTAAAAGTCAAGCTTACAATCTTAATATTCTCTCAATGAGACTTGTGCGTCAATTTTGCGGACGAGGTCAAGAACAACGGAGACGACGATGAGAAGCGCAGTGCCACCGATAGCAAATGTTGCAGCACCTGTTATGTACTGCATCGCGAGCGGCAAGACTGCGATGACACCCAAAAACACGGCACCGACGAGTGTAATGCGAGTGATGACGCGACCGAGGTACTCTGCAGTTTGTAGCCCCGGACGAATCCCGGCGACAAATGCTCCATTCTTTTGAAGATTGTTCGCCATCTGTGTTGGATCAAACGTAACTGCGGTAAAGAAGTAGGTGAAAAGAAAGACGAGAAGGAAGTAGAACACGCCATACACAATTTGATTACCAGGAAATGTTGTCAGCTGTGTGACGAGAGAGAGTATAGACGGATCAGTCACAAAGCGTGTGATACCAGCGATAACAAATTGCGGGATTGTAATAATTGAGAGCGCAAAGATAATAGGCATAACACCAGCCTGGTTCAATCGAAGCGGAACGTAGGACTGCACACCGCCAGTCTCTCGATTCCCCACCATTCGCTTTGCGTATGTGACTGGGACGGGCCGTTCTGCTTCAGAAACGTACACTACACCAAAAGTGATGACGAGCGATGCGGCCAAAAATCCAGCGTAGAGAGGGATTTGTGATGGATCAAAGGTGAATAATAGTTGTGATAGAAGTGCGGGCATACCTGCGACAATTCCAGCAAAAATGATGAGCGAAACACCGTTTCCGATACCAAATTCACTGATGAGCTCGCCAAGCCACATGAGAAATAGTGAGCCGGCCACCACAATAAGTACGTTGATCGCGAATGTGTACCAGGTGAGCGTGGTGATAAGTCCTTGCGTTTCAAAGTAGTACAGAAGCCCGACACCCTGTGCGACAGCGAGCGGTACCGAGAGAAGTCGTGAGTACTGTCCAAAACGCTTACGTCCCATTTCACCTTCCTCTTGATACATGCTCTTGAGTGCGGGGACGATGATCGTCGCCAACTGCATGATGATAGACGCCGTAATGTACGGTGCGACACCAAGCATAACAATCGAGAGATTTGAAAGTCCGCCTCCTGAGAAAATGCTTAGGAAGCCGAGGAGTGAGCTGTTTTGAAAAAACTCAGCAAGGCGTGCTTCGTCAATACCGGGGATTGGAATCGCCGCCATGAGTCGAAACACGACAAGTACGATCACAATAAAGCCCAGCCGTCGCATGAGCGAACCATCCGTGAAGATGAGGCTGAGTTTGGTAAAAAATGTACCCATGATTTATGAGGCGAGGGTTCCGCCGGCTTTTTCAACGGCTGCACGGGCGCCCGCTGATGCCATAATACCTCGCTCAAAGCTAATTTTTTTGTCGATTGCGCCCCGAGCTACAAGCTTCAGAGGCGGTACACGGCCAGAGACGCGACGGACCAATCCCTTTTCAATCAAAGACTTGATGCTTACCGTTGCATTGTTCTCGTAGTGTCGAGCGATTACGTCAAGGTTGAGTGCCACTGCGGGCACCTTGGGCCGCACCGTACTTGAGCGATTAACCCCATACCCGCGACGCTTTGGAATTTTCTTGATGATGTCACGCCACTCTGGTCGGCGCTTGTTACCTGCGCGTGCGGTCTGCCCTTTACCACCACGGCCGCTCGTCTTTCCACGCTTACCACCACGGCCGACACGTCGACTCGTCATTTGTCCTCGAGGTTTTACTAATGAATTAAGTTCCATACTATTTTTTGAGTGAGGCGAGCGCCTTTATTGTCGCGCGGGCAATATTCAGTTTATTTTTCGAACCTGACAACACTTTTGCAGTTACATCCTTAATGCCGGCGAGTTCAAGCACGGTCTTTACCGATGAGCCGGCGACCAGCCCACGATCAGGTGCGGGACGGATAGCCACGATACCCGATGACTCTTTGGCGAGCACATCGTGCGTAATAGTCATGTCTTCATTGGTGCGAACTCGAATCATTTGGCGCTTAGCGTCACGAAACGCTTTATCAACGGCGAGCTGCGTATCGGCGCCCTTACCGATGCCAACGCCCACACGCCCCTTTCTGTCTCCAGCGACAACTGCTGCTGAAAATGAAAACCGACGGCCACCGGCGACCACACGTGCAACGCGACGAAGCGCAATAATTTTTTGATCAAACTCGCTTCGAGGTTTTTCTTCTCGGCGTCGGCCACGACCGCGGTCGCCCCCTCGTCCACCCCTGTCTCCTCCTCTACCTCCACGGTCTCCACCGCGGCCACGACCGCGCGACTCGCGCGGCGCTTCCACTACTGGCGCAGCCGGTGTTTCCACTGTTACCTCGGGGACATTCTGTTCTGGTGCATCAGTCATATTGTGTATATTAAAATTGTAGTCCGCCCTCGCGCGCTGCGTCTGCTAATGCTCGTATACGCCCCGTGTACTCGTACCCACCACGATCAAACACTACCTTGATGATACCCTTCGCGCTTGCCGCTTTTGCGATCGCCACACCCACTGCTTTTGCCTGTGTCATGAGTGAGCCTTTTGCGCCGCGAGCGGACGCGAGTGTCTTACCCACTGTGTCATCAATGACCTGTGCTGAGACAAACTTGTTTGATCGATACACGACCAAACGGGGACGCGCTGCTGTACCAGATACGCGTGCACGAATGCGCCCATGACGACGATCGCGAAGTGCAGTTTTTGTTTTTGGAGTGAGCTTGCTCATATGTTTGATTATGCGGCCGCCTTCTTACCCTGCTTCTGGCGGACATACTCACCCTCGTAGCGGAGTCCTTTGCCCTTGTATGGCTCTGGCTTTTTCACCGCGCGTACGTTTGCTGCAAATTGACCTACTGCTTCTTTATCAATACCTGACATGGTGACAATATTTTTTTCCACAACGACGGTCAGACCCTCGGGGATCGGAACAAGGACGGGATGTGAAAAACCAACGAGGAGTTTAATATTTTTGCCCTGCACTTCAACACGATAGCCGATACCCTGAAGCTCAAGTTTCTTTGCATAGGGGGTCTCAACTCCAATAATCATATTCTTGATATGTGAAGCGAATGTACCCCAGAGCGAACGCGCGAGTTTGGTATTATTTTTTGGTGTGACCGTTACTTTCCCGTCAGCAACAACTACATCAATCATTGGGTGGATATCTTTTTTGAGCGCGCCCAATGGTCCCTTTACTGAAAGCACGCCGTCGCGGATGGTCACCTCGACTTTGGGTGGAACTACAATTGCATTTTTTCCGATTCTGCTCATATATTTACCAAATAGAAAACATCGTTTCGCCACCAACACGATTTTTACGCGCATCTGCGTCCGTCATAATGCCTTTTGGTGTGGTGAGAACGATTGCGCCCTTTCCATATTTGTGCGGCATCACATCGGTGGAGCCGGCGTACAAACGGCGTCCTGGCTTTGAAATGCGTTTTACTCCGTGAATGCGCGGCTCACCGTCGGCGTCGTACAAAAGCTCAACGATGAGATGTTTGTAGGGGCCACTCTCCTCCTCTTTAATCTCACCGAGGTAGCCTTCACGCTTTAAAAGAAGTGCAATTTGAAATTTCAATGTTGAGTACGGGACAGAAACCGATGCCTTTCTAACCGCGACTGCGGTCGTCAAACGGTTGATAAAATCTCCAATGGTGTCAGTAAGTGTTGCCATAGATGCGTACTACCAAGAGGCTTTCTTAATGCCGGGCAGCTCACCGCGAAGCGCCATCTCTCTAAATTGAATACGAGAAAGGCCAAACTGGCGCATGTATGCTCGGCTTCGCCCCGTGATTGCGCAGCGGTTTTTGATGCGTACTGGAGAGGCATTTCGAGGCAGTTTCTGGAGTGCCTCATAATCGCCTGCCTTCTTCAGGGCAGCGCGTTTATCAGCAAAGCGCGCCGACAAGCGGATGCGTTTAGCATTACGGGCGAGTTGTGACTTTTTAGCCATACTTTCGCGCCTCGAGGAGGACCCTGAGACACCCTATTCGAGTTATCCCAGCGCGCCCTTAAGCACCTTACGAGAATAGCACACCCCCTCCCCTTGCGCAAGCGCGACAATGGGTCTAGGATGGCTGTATGAACAACATTGAATCAGATGACTTTAATCATGCGAGTCCATTTGGCGAAGGGACGGGAATCGACGACTCAATAGAAGGGCTCAGAAAAAAGAAAGCCCGGGCGCTTCTTGATGCAACGCGAGCTACCGGGGCACTCTCTTTGCTCGTTAATCCGCGGGCAGACGTTCTCGATATGGCAAAATACAAAATACGCGATGCAGAAAGCCGTGCCCGGTTCTGGGGTAGTGAACTTAAGGCGCGAGGACAGGTCTAATTTTAATTAATTCTCCTGTAGCGGGACGCCGATGTGGCGGAGGTAGGCGTCGGCTTCTTTCTTTGATTTTGCAGTCGTGACAATAGTGACTGCAAGGCCAAATACGTCTTTCAAATCTTCGTCTGAAGTTTCAGGAAAAATGGTATGTTCTTTGACGCCTAAGGTCATGTTCCCCATCGAGTCGATTCCCTTAGGAGAAAGGCCACGGAAGTCGCGAGAACGAGGAAGTGCGATGTGGACCAGCTTATCTAAGAAGTCGAACATGCGCACACCGCGAAGGGTTATTTGATAGCCGACCACATCTCCTTTACGGACCTTGAACGTTGCGATGCTTTTCTTTGCACCACGCGGCGCTGACTTTTGTCCAGTGATTTTTGCGAGACGGTCCTGAATGAGCTCGACTTTCTTTTTATCTTTTATCTTTCCTGTACCCGTCGAGATAACGACTTTCACCAAACGAGGTGCCTGGAGTTTGTTCTTGTAGCCAAACGCGCCCTTGAGTGCGTCAAAGCTTGTTGCGTCCTGAGTTTTAGTTGATGTCCCTGTTGCCATATTATTTTGCGAGTTTTACGTTTGATACATCAATGGGCATCGGCTTTTCTACCACCTTCCCTTTGCCGCCACGAGGATTCTTTTGATGCTTTTTGCGCATATTGACGCCGTCTATGACGATACGGCCCTCGGTGGGAATCGCACGCATGACTGTACCCTTTGCACCCTTTGATGCTCCTGAGATGACAATGACTGAATCTCCTTTTTTAATGTGCATACAATTTTATTTAACAGTCATGTTTGCTATACGACTTCAGGTGCAAGTGAGCCGATTTTCTGATATCCCAATTCTACAATTTCACGGGGTATGGGTCCAAAAATACGGTTTGCTTTTGGTTCAAATGGATCCTTCGGGTTCTTCGCGAGCACAACCACAGCATTATCATCAAAGCGGATATACGAGCCATCTTTGCGACGAAATTTATTTACGGTACGAACAACGACGCCAAGGAGCACATCCTTTTTCTTTACCATCTTGCGTGGCTGTGCAGTTTGCACTGAAAAAACAACAAGCTGACCGATAGTCGCGTAGCGTTTTTTAGAGCCACCGAGGATTTTAAAAATTCTTCCCACGGTTGCCCCGGTGTTGTCTGTGACTTTAACGAGTGAACGATCTTGAATCATATATGCTAGTTGACGACCTCAAAATGTTTACGCTTCGATATCGGACGAGTCGAGCGAATGGTTACACGATCCCCTTCGGTGAGGGTGTTTCCAGGCGCGTGCGCAAGATACTTCTTCGAACGAAGAACATATTTTTTGTACTTCGGCATCTTAACGAAGCGGTTCACACGCACGGTCACGGTGTCCTTCATTTTCGTAGAGGTGACGATGCCGACAAGTGTTTTAATTTTTTTTGAGTCCATATTATTTTGCCTCGTTCTGCACGGTGTTGATGCGTGCGATATCCTTTCGGATTTTGCGCGACGTGCGCACGTTCTTTGAACGGCTCCCTGCATTGCCAAAGCGCCAGTCACGAAGCTCTGCTTCAAGCTCAGCTTTCAGCTTTTGGAGATCTGCCGGTGTCTTAGTTCTAACATCTTTTGCTTTCATATTCAAATTGATTAGTGGCGCGTTATGACAGTTGTCTTCACGGGGATTTTAGAACCTGCCTGCTTAAGTGACGCGACGGCGATAGCATCAGTAACACCGTCAAGCTCAAAAAGAATGCCACCAGCATGTACTTCCGCCACAAAACGAAACGGATCCCCCTTACCCTTACCCATCGGGAGTTCTCCCCCCTTCTTTGTTTCTGGCATGTCAGGAAAGATGCGCGTCCACACGCGACCAGTTTTACCGAGCGTACGTGCAAGAACACGGCGTGCTGCCTCTATCTGGTTTGATGAGATGCGTGCGGTACCAAGCGCACGAAGTCCGTGTGACCCAAACGCGAGTTTTACACCGCGCGTGGCGACGCGCTTTTTAAGCGGGTTCGTGCGTCCCTTTTGCCACTTTCTAAATTTTACTTTTTTAGGAAATAACATAGTGGTTTATCGTTTTGATCGTCCATGGCTCGCGTCCTTTTGACTACCTCCGCGTGACTCCTTGCCTGCTGCCCGCTCTGCAAAGACGTCTCCAAAGTAGAGCCAGACCTTGATACCCACCTTGCCCGACTGCAGCGTCGCCTCGTCCTGCGCATAATCGATATTGGCACGGAGCGTCTGAAGCGGTACACGGCCCTTTCGCATAACTTCTGTGCGTGCCATGCCTCCGACCTGGAAAATGCCCGAGAGAGAAATTCTACAGCCGAGAACGTCACGATTAGCCATGACTTTGTCCATCGTTTGCTTTGTTACGCGGCGAAACGGCATGCGCTTTTCGAGACCCTCTACGATCATTGCAGCGACAATCGCTGCATTCGATTCAGGTTGGCGGATTTCAATAATGTCGAGTGACAGTGAGGGGACTGAGGTGAGCTTTGCAGACTTCAAAAGTTGCACCAAATCCTTTTTAAGCTTCGTTGCACTATCGCCCTGTCTACCGATTACCATACCGGGGCGCGCTGTGTGGATCATGACACGAAGTGTTTTTTGTGATCGCTCAATTTCTATGTGCGAGACATACGAACCTTTGAGACGTTTGGTTAGAAATTTTCTGATGAGCGCGTCCACGCGCAAAAACTCTCGATACTTCTTTGGGTTGTGCGCATACCAACGACTTCTCCAATCGCGGAGAATTCCGAGTCTGTGGGCGTACGGATGAACAATGTGTGTCATATTATTTTGTAGTTTTCTGCGCTACTTTTTAGCTGTTTTGCGTGCCGGTTTTT
>JBBTWN010000004.1:0-18196 GCA_038062735.1 Patescibacteria group bacterium | reverse complement strand
AAACATGCGTGAGACAGGTTTGTCTCCTATCTACTGCAGGCGTGGATTCTTGAAGAGATTCGTCCTTAGTACGAGAGGACCGGGATGAACTGACCTCTGGTCTGTCGGCTGTCACGCCAGTGGCATTGCCGAGTAGCTATGTCGGGAACGGATAACCGCTGAAAGCATCTAAGCGGGAAGCCGACTCTAAGATTAGGAATCGTTAAGGACCCTAAGAGATGATTAGGTTGATAGGCGTTAGGTGTACGCACAGTAATGTGTTGAGCCGAGACGTACTAATGATCCGATCTTCCATGGGGAAGTGTGAAGATCACGCGAAGTAGGTTATCGTTTGGTTATTTCTTGTGATGTAAATTGAAAAACGAATGCACAGTACATTGAGTGCTGTGTCCTGGTGGTTCGGCGAGTGGGTCACACCCGATCTCATTCCGAACTCGGCAGTTAAGCCACTTAGCGGCGATGATACTCGAAAGGGGAAAGTAGCTCACCGCCAGGACACAGCACTCAAAACTAAAAATCTCTCGGCCAAAAGCCGAGGGTTTTTAGTTTAGCCGCCGGAACGGCTGCGAGTACTTCAAGAATAGGTAGGGGAAAGTAAAAATTCGTCTACGCCGAATTTTTGGCCTCATCGCTCGCTCGGCAATACCAGAGCAAGCTCTGTATTGCACTCGCTCACTCGATGCTAGCTCACCGCCAGGACTAATTAGACTTTCTAAAAAGAATGTGTAATGATGCTCTTGATGAGTGGAAATGAAAAGTGGATACTTCGAGTCCGTACTCGATATGAGGGGGCAATAGTCGAAAAGAAAGATGCACTAACAGCGCAACATGACCGTGAGCACATGGATAATCTAGCGACTGAAATACAGAACGCGCAGCGACGCCTTGATGAATATTCACTAAAACTAGGATCGAGGCGCAAACATTCACTTCAAATTGAAATTGAGGCAACTAATGGAGAGGGTCACACAACCGAGATCACTATCAAAAAGAAATTATTATAGTATGTTCGGATGGCGAAGAGAGAAGGTGAGAAGTCCACCTTTCCCCACCCCTCTGGGGCGGGGTAGTTGAATTGACTTGGGTCAGTGTCAGGTGTAGTATCATGGTATGAAAAGACAAATAATCCTGAGTCGTTTAGACAGGGAGCACTTCATGGGGATGGCTCGAAAGCTGGCAGCTGAAGGCGATCCCGGGGGCGTTATTGGAGCGATAGAAAAGGCTCGACGCATCAATAGAAGATTGATAGAACAAATGCGACACGTTGGCTACAATGGCACAAAGGGTCGTTACGAAGCGCGAACTTTTTAATATTATTGATGTCACTATGGCAGAATCGGGCATACAAAGAGCAGAGAGGATCTACGGGCCGATTCTTCGTCGGCTTTTTCGTCCAAGAAATCGATTCTTGTTGGCGCTCAAGTTAGAGCGCGCGCGTGATAAAAAGCCACAAAGCAAAAAGGGCTCTAAAAAATAACTTTTATGAAAATCACTCCAGAAAAAACTCGTGAGCTCAAAACTCGTCTTCGAAACAGTGCTTTAATCCGCAGAGGATTTCGACGACCTCGAGCATACGAAAATTGCGATCCTAGCACCATGAAGCAAATAACCAAAGCGCTTTGGCTGGGCACCACTGCAGACATTCAGCGTATAAGAACGCTGCTTAGAGACACATCCCTTGAGGGGCAAATCCCTCGCGAACCACTCGCAGCGTATGCGCGTCATCAGAGAGCTAAACGAATGACCTCGTTTTGACATTTTGGGTGGGTCTGGTATTGTAGTGGATATTATGGCAAAGAATGGAAGTCCAGAGCATCATCGTCGTAAGAGGGATGACTGGATGGGGTCAGCAAGAGCTGCAAAGAACTCTTCGGCAGCGGTCTTTGGCTCTGAGTTTGGGAAACGAGCTCATATCAAGATGTTAGTGCGAAATGCGCGTGAGGAAAACAAAGAAGCGCTCGCGATACTTGATGTCCAAGGAATCAAGGTCAAAAAAGCAGAATATTCACAGATATAAGTCATATGGAGTCGAGAAAGTTGGGAGATCAATACACGCCACGTCCCTCCATAAGAGTAGTTTTTTAAAGCAGTGCCGTAACGCAGCACCGGTAGTTCGTGTAGTACTGTGAGATGCGAGAAGTAGCCACTAAAGAGAGTGAAGACGCGAGACTCAACCGACTGCTAACCGAAATTCAAGTTTGTAGGGGGCTGCCTGAAATTGACGCTGCACACAGGTTTTCTTGGGGCACTCGGGATTCTGAAGATCGTTTTGTGCCTTATGTTGACGCTGCTGGACGACGCTTCGCGAGGTGTGATCGTTGTCAAACCACGAAATACTAGACATCTCGAGTTAGAACGCACGGTATCTGGATTTGATACACTGTAGAGATGTACTGGGCAGTGAGGAGACAATTGGCATTTTTTTTCAGCGCGGTTTTGCTGATTGGACTCATTGGCCTTGGCGTATGGTATTTTTTCATCTATGCGCCACCATCATGCTTTGATGGCGTACAGAATAATGACGAGGCGGGGATAGACTGCGATGGCAGTTGCGCGCTTCTTTGTCGCGCGCCGCGCGTTGACGCGGTGTGGTCACGGGTCTTACGTGTTGCCCCCGGCGTGTACCACGGTGTCGCTAAGATAAAGAATCCAGAATCTCTAGCAAAAGTGGATGGACTTTCGTATTCTTTTTCATTTTTTGATGCAAAAAATATTTTAGTTGCTGTACGAAAGGGTCAGTTGCAGCTTAACCCGGGCGAGACACGTACCATTTTTGAACAAAGCGTCGTCGCCCCCGAGCGTGTTCCCGTTCGTGCATTTGTTGAGGTGACGGGTGGCGTATGGAACAAGGCAGAAACGCCGGCCCGGCGCGTACGTATTGTGCGACAAGAGCCCTACGCCAATCTGCGACTCGATGCTGAGATTGAAAATCTGAC
Source organism: Patescibacteria group bacterium (assembly GCA_038062735.1). GTDB lineage: Bacteria > Patescibacteriota > Minisyncoccia > Phycocordibacterales > Phycocordibacteraceae > Phycocordibacter. The sequence continues at coordinate 15,260 of JBBTWN010000004.1, read as the reverse complement.
CGCCGATCCCGTTCTCGAGACGACCGTTTTTGCACTTTTGTACAATGATCGTGACATAGTTATCGGAGTGTCCAAAACAACCATAGACGTTCTCGCGCCGCGTGAGCAGCGGCCGATCACATTTACCTGGATAGAGCCGTTTGCAGATGAGGTTGAGCGTGCCGATGTTGAAGTTGTCGAGACGCCATGAGGTGGTCGATAGATTGGTTTCTTTTAGTCCCCGCGGTTTTAATCACTCTCTTCGGGCTTATCACGATGTGGAGCATTGGCGACGCTGGCGGACTCGCGTCGCGTCAGATCGTGTGGTTGGCCGTTTCTTTGTTCGCGTTTGCCGTGGTGTCGCAGATGGATTTGCGTTTTTTACGGCGCACCGAGGTGGTGGTCGGTATTTACACTGCGGCAGTCGGCGCTCTCCTTCTACTGTTCGCGATTGGCTCGGTATTCCAGGGCGCACAAAGTTGGTTTAATTTAGGTTTTTTTGCACTTCAACCTGCAGATCCTGCAAAGCTCGCGGTGATTATTCTCCTTGCAAAATATTTTTCTCGCCGACACATCGAGATAGCGCACCTGCGGCACCTGCTCGTCTCTGGTCTCTATGTGGGGATTATGGTGCTTCTTTTGTTTCTTCAGCCCGATTTCGGCGGTGCGATTATTGTCGCGGGCGTCTGGGGTGCGATGGTGCTCGTCGCCGGGATCCCGCTCAGACGACTCCTTCTTTTGTTTGGTATTGCAGCCGCCGTACTGTTCTTGTTGTGGAATTTTGGCCTCGCCGATTATCAAAAGACGCGCATTCTCACCTTTTTAAATCCTCTCGCTGACATCCAAGGGGCTGGGTATAACGCATTTCAGTCGACCATCGCAGTTGGATCTGGTGGCATTTTGGGGAAGGGTGTCGGCTACGGGACGCAGTCGCGACTGCAGTTTCTCCCTGAACATGAAACTGACTTTATTTTTGCAGCCTTTGCAGAGGAGTGGGGACTCGTCGGCGTCATCATCATTCTGGCGTTGTTTGGGCTCATCATGTATCGTCTACAGATGAACGCGCGCACGGGCGCGACCAACTTTGAATCCCTATTTGCATTTGGCGTTGCGGCGATATTTTTGGTGCATGCCGTTGTGCACATTGGTATGAATATTGGCCTCTTGCCGGTGACGGGTATCACGCTTCCGTTTATGAGTTATGGTGGGTCGCACCTCCTCACCGAGTATGTGATGCTCGGCATGATTTCCGCGATGCGCCGCTACCACGTGCGTGGCCGCTCCGCAGAGCCACAGGAGGTCGTTGGCGTTTCTTGACACTCGAGCAAGCGTTCTTATACTGTATGATATGGCCAACGAACTTCCTGTAACATTTGGTGCCATTCGCTCCTCACTAAAGAATAGCCGCGGATTAAATGGCAGATCTTTTGACTCGATGTATCTTGCCGGGGAGCACGTCTACCGAGGAGACAAAGTCAAAATTCCAACCGTTGTTAGTAGTGATTCAGGCATCATCATTGACATTACACAGGAAGACAATGGTCGAGGTCGCGTACTTGCTTCAGTAGTTATCGCTGGGAAAGACGGCGTCCCCACTTCTATTGGACAGGGGATAGTCAACGGGACGCCCACGATTATTGCACGGGGCAGACTCGGAAAAAAAGGTTTTAAACCAAACGGCAAGTAGCTGCCGTTTCTTGACTTTCACGACAGTAGGCGTAAACTACAGCTATTATGAAACATGAACCCGCAGTAAAATTTGGTGATTTGCGAAGAGCAGCAATAAAAGACAACAGTAACAGAAGAGCGGATTATACGAACAATCGCTATAACACTTCAGGATTTGGCGGAGTACTTTTATCTCGAGGTGACAGCATAGAATTGCCAACTGATGGTGGAAGGAAAGTTGGCGTCGTTCTTGGTTTTAAGTTAGCGAAAAGTCGCGAAGGCACCCACCCACCCTCGGTCGTTCTTGCAACAAAAGACGCAGGAATCAAGGAAGTCACACTCGGTGAACTTAAGGGCACTCCTCGTTTTATACGACGCAGTCGCCACGGCAAAAAGATTGCCAGGCAAAACTTTAGATAGTTACGCTTCGTAGACCTCAGTAGTTTTTTTGATCATGCCGCGGAGGTTGAAGTAGCGGTCGACGCGCTCTTTCAGTGCTTCAGCATACCGTGCTCGCGAATTTGGCTTATCAACAAGATCATTCAGTGCCTCAGCTAACAATTCTGCATCAAATGCGGGGACCAAAACGCCAGAAATTTGATCGTCAATAATCTCAGGGATGCCGCCGACAGTAGTCGCGACTACGGCGACGCCGGCGGCCCCCGCCTCAAGAATGGCGTAGGGGAGCCCCTCCTTGCGCGAGGGCATAACAAAAATATCGAACGCGCGCACCAACGTTGACGCGTCGGTGATAAACCCGGCGAGGTGTACTCGATCAGTCAATTCAAATGCTTTGATATCCGCCACCATTTTTTCATAATCTTCGCCGCCGCCGATAATCACTGCATGCGCACGCGGGACATGACCCATGGCATCAATGAGAATGTCGTTTCCTTTGTTTTTTGTAAACTCGGTTATGGTCCCGATGATAATCGCGTCGCCCGGCACGGGTACTTTTTTTCGAATAATGCGGCGTGCCTCCTCGCGCGTTTTCATGACGAGGGGACTAATGCCGTTATGGACGGCGATCACATCAAGGCCCAGAGGCGAGTGCACCCGGTCAAAGTGCGATACCGCGATCACACGATGGGCGAGGAGTATTGTTACTAAAGATGCAGACCAGCGAAAAAATTTTGAAAATGGCGACACGGGTTCGTTGTATGCCCAGCCGTGGATAGTAAAAACAACTCGCCTCACACCGGCGATGCGCCCGGCGAGCGCGCCCAATGCGCCCGCCTTTGATGAATTGGTGTGGACGATATCCGGACGCTCTCTGCGAAAGATACTAATGAGTTCAAAAAAGGCGCGTATATCGGTCATCCAGTGGATGTCTCGCGTCAGCGATCGAACAGGGATAATCCTGATCTTTTTGTCTTTCAATTTTTGAATCAGTGGCCCATGGCCACCGAGCACTACCGCCACGTCATAGGTACCCGAAAGCTCGGTAGCAAGGTCGTATACGTAGCGTCCCGCTCCTCCCCAGACCGACTTCGTAACGACCAAAAAGAGCTTCTTTTTAGCCATACTCTAAGTGTACCCGAGTTGAGTCTTCTTTGGTACAGTATAGGTACGAATGCCCAAACACCTCGAGCACGATAAGCTCATTCTTTTTGTAGGCGACGCGTTGATACTCGTCGGTGGGCTCTGGCTCGCCCTCTTTGTGCGTCATTTTGAACAAGTGAGCGCGAGCAGGTACATTGAACACCTGGCGCCGTTTTCAGTACTCTTTGTTTTATGGCTCATCGTGTTTATCATCGTTGGACTCTATGACAAGCGCGCGGTGCTATTGGGGAAGCGTCTCCCCGTGTTGATCGCTGAGGCTCAGATTATTAATTTTTGTCTTGCGGCGTTGTTCTTTTTCTTTGCGCCAATCGCGATTCAGCCAAAAACTGTTCTCCTTTTGTATTTTATTTTTTCTACACTCCTGTTTATCGTGTGGCGCATGGGTGCGGTCGAGTACGCGATTAATCAGCGCGACCACGCGGTCGTTGAGGTATTGGGTGAGGGCGAAGACATCGCACTCATTCGACGTGAACTCACGCACAATGAGCGCGTCGCCCTCACTCCCGGTACGCGCGTCGTTGATCCGCGTCTCCATGTCGACCTGCTCCCGGGCGATATACCGGCGGATGATGTCTTTGAGCTTCTTTTTGAACGCGTATCGCTTGATATGCTCGATCCGGTGGCATTTGTCCGCGATGCATCGCGCCGTGAGAGTAAGATGTACGACGTCTTAAAGCGTATTATGGATGCGGGCGCGGCGATACTCCTCGGCATTGTCTCTCTCGTCGTCTATCCATTTGTTATGGCCGCTATTTATTTTGAAGACGGGCGACCCTTTTTTGTATTTCAAGAGCGAGTTGGAAAAAAAGGAATGCCTTTTTCAATGGCGAAGTTTCGCTCGATGACAGGTAATGATAGTGGCACGTATGGTGAGGGTGGAAGGACGATGCTTCGCGTGACTCGCGTAGGCTCTTTTCTTAGAAAAAGCCGTCTTGATGAGCTACCGCAGCTGTGGTCAGTGGCGATAGGAAGTCAGTCATTGATTGGCCCGCGTCCCGAACTCCCGGCCCTCATCGAGACATACAGACGTGATATCGCGCACTATGATTTGCGCCATACGGTGACGCCGGGACTGTCTGGTTGGGCACAAATTTATCACGATGCGCACCCGCACCATGGCGCGGACGTCGTCGAGACAAAAAATAAACTTTCGTATGACCTCTACTATATTAAGTATCGCTCGTTCTTTCTTGACTTAGAGATAGCACTCAAAACGGTCAAAACACTGTTGCGGAGGGTCGGCGTATAATGTACTTACATGAAGAACGTATTAGTTACGGGTGGAGCGGGGTTTGTAGGATCATATTTAGTACGTGCGCTTATCAAAGAGGGCGTTCAGGTGCGAGTCGTTGATGATTTGTCGACGGGTAAGCGTGAACGGTTGAGTGGCCTGCCCGTTGAATTTATTGAGGCATCACTTTTTGAACGTGAAAAGTGGCGACCGCTCCTTGCGGGTGTCGATACCATCTTTCACCTCGCGGCGAGAACGTCAGCACCAGAGAGTATACTGAATCCCTTAGACACGCACGCTGTTAACGTTTCGGGTACCGTCGTGGTCCTTGAGGAGGCTCGGACAGCCGCCGTGCAGCGTGTCGTCTATGCGGGATCGGCCGCGGTGTATGGTGACGAACCATCACTTCCCAAACGCGAGGACTCACCCATTGCACCACAATCACCTTACGGACTTACAAAATATATGGGTGAAGAGTATTGTCGACTCTATACCCAAGTGTTTGGACTTTCGACAGTGATTCTTCGCTACATGAACATTGTTGGCGCCGGCCAAGATCCGAAGAGCGGGTATGCAGCGGTCATTCCCATTTTTGTTCAGAAAGTTCGCGACGGACAGCCACTGAGCATTTCAGGTGACGGCACACAGACACGAGATTTTGTTTCTGTTGATGATGTGGTGCGTGCCAATATCTTGGCAGCTCGTGCGGACGGCGTATCTGGCGAAACATTTAATATTGGCACTGGTGTTGAAACGTCGCTGAACGATTTTGTCGAAGCATTGGCACGTGCAAGCGGCACTTCGTCACAGGTCATGTATGACCCCCCTCGCCCTGGGGATATTTACCGGAGTGTTGCTGACGTGACAAAAGCGCGAGAACGTCTCGGCTTTGTTGCAGAAGTGCCATTTAACGAAGCGGTACGGCGCGCCTTCAACTCATGATTATTGACGGAAAAGCGCTCGCAAGGAGACGTATTCAAGAGCTTAGAGTGGAACGTACTGCATACGGGCCGCTGACTCTAGCACTCATCGTGTCATCGTCTGACGCTGTCACTAAATCATATATTTCGATTAAGCGACGAATCGCGCGAGAACTCGACGTCTCCGTCGTCGAATACGCGACGTTTGACGAGGTCGTGCATGCGGACGGGATAATACTGCAGCTCCCGCTGCCGACCAGCGTTAATGTCGACAGCGAGCGAAACAGGATTGTTGATTTTAAAGATGTTGATATATTAGGTGACGCAGCATACGCCAAGTTTGTTACAGGTGAATATCCACCACCTCCGGTCGCACGTGCGCTTCGAACCATTTTGCAAAATTACAAAATAGATGTCGCAAAGAAAACGATAGCAGTCGTTGGGCATGGACGGCTCGTTGGGCTCCCATCGGCCGAACTATTTCAACAGTTGGGCTCGCAGGTGTCAGTGGTAGAAAAAGGTGGAGATGTACAAGCGGCCGTAAAAGACGCCGATATCATCGTGATGGGCGCAGGAACCCCCGGCCTTCTCACCCCAAACATGATAAAAGATGGAGTGATTATACTCGATGCCGGCACATCAGAGTCGTCGGGCAGGGTGGTGGGCGACGCTGACCCAGCGTGTGCTCACAAAGCATCACTCTTTACACCAGTTCCGGGCGGCGTTGGGCCCGTCGCTGTCACCGAGATTTTTGCAAATCTGTTTGATCTAAAATCGAAAACTTGATTTTCTCTCGCGTCGTGTTATTATGCTTCATCTATGGGAGAGAGACTTTCTAGGAATCCCGCGCGTATTCTTATTGATCAATCTGATAGGCCACTAGAGCTGGCATTGGCAATCAAAAATCTAGGTCTTATGTATGAGGACCTGCGAATTGGCAAGTACGCAAAAGCGGTAGGTCCAATTGAGCCGGACCCGCTCAAAGTATTAGCCACGGCTAAAGAGTTAAATGAAAAGGATGTTACTCGGGGCAGGAAACCAACTTTTGATACTACTCCGTTGGAAATGTCTTTGGTGCTTGCAGGTATGCTGCACAAGCATGAAGTAAATAAATTACGCATTGAGATCAATCGAGGAATAAAAAAATTAAAACTAATGAGGCCATCTAAAAGTGAACTCGCCATTGCGGCACAAGCGCCGTATGTCCGCGGGAGATTGGGGAAAACACTTCAATAGACGCCGACCTAGCTAAACCAAACTATTTCCGTCATACTGACGGTATTCAGTATGATGAAAAAATTTGTTAATCCGCTTGGACTCCTTTTGAAGCGCATTGCACCTCAGATTGGTGCGCAGGTTTTCCTTGAAGAAGAATGGGGCGTCGCCGGACAAATCGTATTTAAAAACGGCACCAAAAGTTATTTTCGTTACACTACGCTCGACGTTAACCCGATGGGAGCGTCCGCCATCGCAAAAGACAAAGGATTTGCAAAATATTTTATGGCCCGCATGGGCTATCCAACCGTTGAAGGACAGACGTTTTACTCGCCGCGCTGGAACAAAGCAATCAAGGGCGACCGGTCACTCCGTGAAGCCAGGGAGTATGCCATGAAACTTGGCTATCCCGTCATCGTAAAGCCGAACGCCGGTTCAAAAGGAAAGGGGGTAGCAAAAGTATATTCAGACGACGAGCTCCGCGTACAACTCAAAGAGATTTTTCGTGACGATAACGTCGCCATAGTCGAGAGGCCCGTCCTTGGTAAAGACTACCGCATTGTGGTTCTTGATGGGCGCGTTATCTCAGCGTATGAACGGATGCCGCTAAAAGTAGTGGGTGATGGCGTCTACTCAATATACGAACTGCTGAATGCGAAGCAGGAGGTGTTTATTCGCGATGAGCGTGACACCGTACTTCTTATGGATGACGATCGTATGCACCACAAGCTCGCGAGGGCGGGACTCTCGATGCAGTCAGTACCAGAGGCGGGCGCACACATATTTTTGCTCGATAATGCAAACTTATCGTCCGGTGGCGACTCGCGAGACGTGACTCATGAAATGCATGCGTCGTATGCGTCGCTCGCCGTTCGTGTGACACGCGATATGGGGCTCCGTATGTGTGGCGTTGATCTCATGATTAATGGCGACATCACGCGCGAGGCTGAGCACTGGATACTTGAAATTAATTCTGCGCCAGGGCTCGACCATTACGCACACATTGGTCGCGAGCAAGAGAAAATAGTAGAAGAGTTATACCTCGAAGTACTTAAAAGTCTTGAAAAAACGCATGCCTGATAGTGGCGTAGAAGCGCGTGTGCGGGCTGCTGATCTCGTCATCAGTTTTGAACCGTTTCCTGACGAACCTGATATTAAATCATGGGCGAAAGGAAAGATTGGCGGTAAGCTCTACCTCATCCCGAAAACATATCGCATTGAACCATCCGCAGTACTCATTGAGATTATGGGTTTTAAAGCAAAAGACGGCGTTATCTTTGCACCAGGAAAAGAATTTGATATACACGGGACGCGTCACGGCAGGGGACGCGGCTGGTATGACCGGCTTCTGTCTGGCGTGCCCAAAAGCTGGCTCCGCGTTGGCGTCTGCTTTGAAGACCAAATAAGCCAAACCCCACTTGAGCGAAAAGAATGGGACCAGCCCATGGACGCACTCCTCGTGTTTAAGAACGCAGACACGAAAATCTGGGAAATCCAGTCTATTGACAAATAGGTATAAATAGTGTTATAATACACAGATGGACAAAGAAGCCCCACCGGTGCACCGCGAGCGCTTTTTGCGTTTAGCAAGAGCGTCAGAAACGTCGTTAACCGCCTTTGACATTCCTAGCGAAGCAATAGATATCCCACGCGCGCAGGTTGTGCATGTTGAGGCAAGTACACGAAAGTTTGTAGCTGAGCCAAAACAAGAAAAGCGTCTCAAGGCGCGCCAGGTTACTGAAATGAATTTTTATCGATACTTTTTGGGGACCGAATTTGCATCTAATTGGATGCCAGGATGGGGGAAAAAATGGCATTGGTTGCTACCGTATATAGGTGGGAAAATTCCTTGGCACCGCGCTGATGGAACAAAGGACGTGCAGGAGCACATTTCGGTAAATCGATGGGCCTTTAACTATCATGCGATTACCGGTGCATTTGGCTTCCTCCCTTGGGCGATTTTTAAAATAGTGACTGCTGGATTGGCAGCAGCAGTTTTCCCCATTGCTCTGACTGTGGGGAGCCTATATCTGTGTATTTGGTTCCGCTACATATACCTAAAGAAGAAGCATTCAGGAGAGTGGTAGATACAACGCAGCTATGGCATACTAGGGCTACATGTGGCCGCGCATATTCGCAGTTGTCCTTTTGGTCATTGGCGGCGTTATTGGATGGTGGATATATCAGTCTGAAACAACAACCCCTTTCAATTTTGGCCTTGATTTGGCGGGTGGTACGCACCTCGTCTATGAGGCGGACACCTCATTAGTCCCTGGTGGAGACGTCGCGGCATCGATGGATGCCCTCCGCTCTGTTATTGAACGACGTGTAAACATCTTTGGCGTTTCAGAGCCGTTAGTGCAGGTCGAAACGGGAGGTATTGGTGCGACGGGTGCACACCGACTTATCGTCGAGCTCCCTGGAGTAACCAACCTTGAAGACGCGATACGCTCTATCGGCGAGACTCCGCTTCTGGAGTTTAAACTTGTCGCAGACCCGGCCACGTCAACGGCATCAACGACGTACGAGGTGACGGGGCTCACTGGGCAGTATCTATCGAATGCACAGCTCCAGTTTGGAACTGGCGGCGCTGGCGGCATTAATAATCAGCCCGTCATACTCCTCACCTTTAACACTGAGGGCGCAGTGAAGTTTAAAGAAATTACAGAAAACAACATCGGCAAACAACTCGCGATATTTCTTGATGGCGTATCAATTTCAGAACCAGTGATTCAAGAGGCGATACCCAATGGTCAAGCGACAATTACCGGTTCTTTTACCCCAGAATCAGCGCGCGATTTGGTTAAGAATTTGAACTTTGGTGCGCTCCCTGTGCCGATCACACTTGCATCAAGTCAAACCGTAGGTGCATCCTTGGGCGGCGAGGCGCTTATGGCGTCTTTGTACGCAGGCATTATCGGCTATATTCTTGTCTCGATTTTTCTCATCGTTTGGTACAGACTTCCTGGCGTTGTTGCTGTCATCGCGCTCCTCATCTACGCAGTTATCTCACTTGCGTTGTTCAAACTCATCCCCGTGACGCTCACGGTCGCCGGGCTCGCCGCGTTTATACTTTCACTCGGCATGGCGGTGGACGCGAACATTCTTATCTTTGAACGCACCCGCGAAGAATTACTGCGCGGCAAGCTTTTGAAAGAGGCAGTGCAAGAAGGATTTCATCGTGCGTGGACATCTATCCGCGATTCTAACCTGTCATCGATTCTGACCGGTATCATTTTGTTCTGGATGGGCGGCACCGCCATCATCAAAGGTTTTGCGCTCGTGTTTGTGCTCGGTGTTCTGGTCTCGATGTTTACCGCGACAACCGTCACTCGTACACTGCTTCTTGCCATCGGCGTCCACAACGATTCGCGTCTAGCCCGTTTCTTGTTTATGAGCGGCTTCTTTAAAACCCCAACGAAATAGTATGTTGCTTAGTTTTTTAAAAGAAAGATTTGCAACCTATCCAGCAGTTGAGGCGGCTGCAGTGGATGGAGATACCATAAGGATTCGCTTTAAACAAAATAGAAAGGTGATTACATTTGAGGTATATATAAATGACGAGTTTTATGCCTCCGCGCGCCGTGGCGAGAGACGGCCTCTCGGCATTTCTATTGTACATATTGCGCCGACTGAGCTTACTCTAAAAATGCATGAGGTTCAAAAACAACGTTTAAAAGAAGGAAGGACGAGTGATTCTAGCACCCCTTCATATGTAACTCAGCAGGATTTTCTTAAATATTATGATATTTCTCACGACCAATTCATGAATCTTCAAAATCTTGCATTAGATGCGTTTGTGCGCAAGGCGCGACTAAATAATCTTCAATATGTTCATCGTTAAAAACAGAAAAGTATTCTACACATTCTCCGCGATACTGCTCGCGCTGTCGATTGGTGCAACCGTAGCCTTTGGTCTCAAGTTCGGCATCGACTTTACCGGAGGCTCCTTGCTTGAAGTCTCGTATGCAAATACTGAGCCAAAAACTCAAGCTGATGTTGTCAGAGCGCTCGAATCTATTGGCATCGAAGGCTCTTCGGTGCGTCCCACCGGCGAGACTGGATACCTCATCCGCACACCATTTTTGAACCCAACACAGTACTCAGCGGTGCGCGCGGCGCTTGGCGGCGAGGAGATTCGCTATGACTCTATAGGTCCCACCATCGGTTCTGAGCTTCAAACAAGAGCAATCTGGGCCATTATTTTGGTGCTCATTGTTATCGCGCTTTTTATTGCGTTTGTCTTTCGTCAGGTATCAAAGCCAGTCTCGAGCTGGAAGTATGGACTTATCGCGCTTATTGCACTCGCGCACGATGTCATCGTGCCTGTTGGTGCATTTGCAGTCCTCGGGTACTTCTTTGGCGCTGAAGTGGATACGCTCTTTGTTACGGCACTTCTCGTGGTGTTGGGCTTTTCAGTCCACGACTCTATCGTAGTGTTTGATCGCGTGCGCGAGAACTTAAAGCATCTGGTCGAGTCAAACACGAAAGAACCGTTTGAAATCACCGTTGGCCGCTCGGTCCAAGAGACCCTCGCGCGTTCTATCAATACATCACTCACCACCGTTCTCGCCCTCATCGCGCTCTACATCTTTGGCCCCGATTCTATCAAGTACTTCTCGCTCACGCTTCTCATCGGCATCATCGCCGGCACTTACTCGTCGGTCTGCATCGGTTCGCCACTCCTCGTCACCTTGGAAAAGTTGCAAAAGGAGCCCGCTCCCGAAGACGAAAAGAAAAAGAAGCGTTAACTTACAACTAACATAAACATAATATGGCTCAAGATTATGCCAGAGGAGAATCACTCAAAGGATGGAAAAGTGATGCTGAAAGTTGGCCGAGAGAACGAATAATCGCAGCCTCAACGGGGCACACCGTCACAGAGGACACACACTATTTGAATCTCCATGGCCTCACAAATGCAGCACTCAGAGAACACGCTGCAAATAGAGCACGCCTTCCATCAAGTCGCGCCGTCGCCATTCGCATACTTAAAAGTCGCGAATCTCATACAAATCAATGATAATCGGGATTACAGGCACTGATGGAGGAGGTAAGGGGACGGTTGTTGATTATCTTGTTAAAGAAAAGGAGTTTGTGCACTGTTCTGCACGCGCGCTTTGGGTAGACGAGATTAATCGTCAGGGCATAGAAGTGAATCGAGCAAATATGCGAATCGTGGCGAATGAGCTGCGCGGCAAGCACGGACACGATTATTTGATAGAGGAATATAAGCGCCGTACTGGATTTGATGAGGGCACAAACTACGTCATTGAGTCACTACGTGCAATGGCCGAGGTCGTCACGCTTAAAAAATACGGTGGTGTTCTGTGGTGTGTTGATGCTGATCAAAAGATCCGCTATGAGCGCGTACAGGCTCGCGCCTCTGAAAGCGACAAAATATCTTTTGAAGAATTTGCCGATCATGAAGCGCTTGAGATGCATGACCCTGACCCGCACGGTATGCAAAAGGCTGAGGTCATCGCATCGGCTGACCTGACGTTTATGAATAATGGAACTGTTGAAGAGTTGCAGACCAAAGTTGAAGAAGTGCTCGAACATGTATCATCAAACAATTAAGTTCTATAATTCTATAGAACTATAGAATAAACATATGCCGCACATTCACGACAAAATAGATTTCGATTCTGATGTCTACATTGTGAATGGAGATGCAGTGCTTCTGCGTATGCACGATAAGCACCATATTTGGCTCCCGCCCGGTGGGCATGTCGAGCTCGACGAAGATCCAGAGGAGGCAGCGTATCGAGAGGTAAAGGAGGAGGTCGGGCTTGATGTTGAACTCGTTGGTGAAAAGCCTCGCGAGTTTCTACCGGGTGATCGAGAGATTGTACGACCGCGGTTTATGGCGAGACATTTTGTAAACGAAACTCACGAGCATGTCTCATGCGTTTATTTTGCATATTCAAAAACGCGCGACGTTGTTGAAGGGGTTGAAGAAGAAAAAAGTCCAGACATACGCTGGTTCACTAAAGTTGCGCTTGAAGACCCAGCGCTTGATATACTCGCGCGCGTACGCCACTACGCACTCACTGCGCTCGACGAACTCACTGGAAACGCGCAAAGTGCCATTTGACATTTATCATCATTTATGATACGCTTCCATCATGTTTAAAAAAGACGCTTTCCCTCTTCGCTCGCAGTATAAGAGTGTGTCTGAGGAAATTAGAAATGATGCCATGAGTGAGTTAGGAAGAGACCTTGGTTCTATTTCGCTTGCGCTTGCTGCGTTCCTGTTTGCGTTAGCAATTCCAGCTTCTGCAATAACTCTCCCCATAGCCGTCGCACTCATCGGACTCACGGTAGTTGCAGTAGGTATGGCAGTTGCTCTTCCATTCGACAAGCCCAGACAATCTCGCGCCCAGCTATCTATCAGATAGTGATTAGAGTTCCTTTGAAAGGACGGTTCGAGAGGTAGTTGTAGAGGTCGTTCAGATAAGTGAACACTTCATTCTATAGTTCTATAGAACTTTAGAACAAGTTTGCTTGGATAGTTTCGTGCAATGAGGAGCCGTTTGAGGCAATAAAGTCAGGTGACTTTGATTCAGACGGTTGGCCCGTGAAGTCAGTAATTTTTCCACCTGCCTCCGTGACAATAATTTTTGCAGCTACATAATCCTCGAGGTCACCCTCCTTGCTTATGACCGCTTCAATACGACCTGATGCCAACAGGCAGTAGTCGTATGCCGGCGCCCAGTGGCTTAAAAGTCTTTTGATGCCCAAGTCATGAAGTTTTTTTACAACGCCATCGTTATACGCGCGCGCAGTATTGTAGCCGCTCGTGTAGCTGACTGTCGCTCGGGCGATGTCGCTCTCAGTGTTTACTCGTATTGTCTTTCCATTCAACTGCGCCCCTCGGCCTTTTTCTGCAGTGTAGAGCTGGTCAAGTACAGGATTATAAATAACTCCAAGTATCGATTCATCGTTATGAAGCAGGCCGATACTAACTGCAAAATCAGGAACACCTAAGACAAAGTTGCTCGTTCCATCAAGTGGGTCGATAACGAATGTGTATTCAGATTGACGATCTACTTGTCCGCTCTCCTCAGCATAAATATTAGTTGTGGGATATGCTTGCGTCAAAACTTTTAGGATGGCATTTTCTGAATCCGTATCCGCTTTTGTGCGAAGATCCCCAAGATTCGTTTTTTCGCTAACTTCAAGTGCCTGACCGAATAACTGTTTTATTACTTCGCCGCCGGCACGAGCCGCATCTACAACTTTTTGCAAATCCACCATATCCTAATCGCTAATCAGTGTGCCTTTGAATGGTTTGTCTGAGAGATAGTTGTCGAGGTCGGGGAGGGATGTGCCACGGATGACAGCGACTTCGAGGCTGGCGCCTTCTGCTTCTTTTGCGGCGACAGGATCAAAGGGCACAGAGAGTCCCGGGTCCCACTTTTCAGGAAGTAACTTTCTAAACTCGGGCCAGTTAATTTTTTCTATCTTTGTTGCGCTCGGATCTTTTTTTGGATCGGCAGTGTACACATATTCAATGTTGGAGAGGTTTACTAGCTTTTTTGCACCAGCGTTTTTTGCAAGAAGTACTGCATCGTAGTCTGTGGACCATCCTGGCTTCCAGCCTGCAGCGACAATGAGCATGGCATCGGGCAAGGGGAGTGTCGGGTCTTTAACCAATGCGGGGTGTGCGATGTCGCAAAAAATAGTGCGGATGAGGTGGCCGTTCAGTCGTGTGCCATGAATGCCGAGCCAGTCGAGGTCCTCACTCGATACGACACAACCCGGAGTGTGCGAGGTCACGTCGCGCGCGGCAGCTTGATACCGTCGCACTGTTTTGCCTCCACCGGCGATGATAATAAACTTTTTACCTTCTGCGACGTGACGCCTAATCAACTCTGCAAATCCAATTAAAAATGTAGTATCAATTTCATCCGGCACGATAATGGACCCCCCAAGCGATATCACCGTCCATTCAGTACCCATACTCATGCCACTTTACCACGCACCGCAGGTATGGCAGACTGGTTCCATATGGGAAAAGAAAAAGATGGATCATTTGAGAGACCAATGCCATGGCCATGGATGATTAGACATGTGACTGTAGGCGACCACGTCCGAAAGAATGGTGAGATGTACAAAGTTGTGAACATATTTGATGACCCTGAAAACCCAACCAGAGCTGAGTTAGTGAGCATCCAGCAAGTAGACTGGCGCACGAAAGAGCTCATGTCTGAAGGTATGGCTGAGACCGATCGCAGACGGAAGTAGGAGTGTATGAGGACATAAAAAGCCTTTCTATAAGCCCTATTTTATGGGTGGATACTGGCTTGACAGGGGGGTCAGCGGGGAGTATACTTTTGTGACTGGTGGGCTCGTGCTCATTGGTGTGCTCTCTCAACTATGAAATACGTATAAACACACAAGTAGTTTAAACGGACGTCGTAGTGTCGGAGCAAGGATCTCCGGCCTTTTTATTTCCGGAGCGTTCGTTGACAATCTAGACAATGCATCTAACACAAAAAAGAACGAGAGTATCTATAACACGATACTCGCGTCAGACAGTAACCCAAATAATTAAACTTTGTTTTTCTTCTGTTTCGATCTATTGATTTCGTGCCCTTCAATTGGAGGCATGAAATCTTATTTCAGAGTTTGATCCTAGCTCAGGGTGAACGCTGGCGGCGTGGATAAGGCATGCAAGT
>JBBTWN010000003.1:0-25370 GCA_038062735.1 Patescibacteria group bacterium | reverse complement strand
ACGATGTCGAACATACATGTATTATGCCCCGATTTTCCAGACACCGTGCTCGCGAAATGCAGGAATGGATTGCCGACGCGCGGCATTTAACACACTACTCGCTGACTCGTCTTTTCTCTTCGCATACTGAGCAAGCGAAATAATTTGTGCGCCACGTAGATACGTAATGCGCTTATGTAGGGATTCGAGGAGTGCGAGCGCAAGTACTTTCTCCATCTCCTTGGTCGTCCCCACTTCTTGTGCGCGCTGATACTCTTTAAATGATGTATAGTACGAACGCTTATCTTTGTTGCGAATTATGATGGGAGGAAATCCAAGATACGCGAGCTGCCAGCTAATGAGCACTCGCCCGATGCGACCATTGCCGTCGCAGAACGGGTGTATGCGCTCAAACTCGAGATGAAAACGCGCAATTGTATCTAAAAAGTATTGCTCTCTATCATCATGTTCATACCTAATAAGCGCATTGAACAACAGCTGCTCAATGTGTTCAGGCGCAGGTGCTACATGTGTGCCCACACGGACATACTCACCATTGGATCTGAAGCGCCCCGCAATGGTGTCGTCAATCGCTCCAATCAACATTTTGTGCAGAAGTAAAATTGTTGATGAATCGAGCCCCTTGTCAGTATGTGTACGGAGATATGCTACGACTCGTGCCAAATTCTTTGCTTCAAACACCTCGCGCACTGACACCGTACGCGACACTTCTTGCTCTAACAATATTCTTTCTGTCTCTTTGAGAGTAAGCGTTGAATTCTCTATCGCGTTTGAGTTATAGACCGCCTCTGGCACTTCGGCCTCATCAAGTAGTTTAAGTAGCGGCTCTTTACCAACACACAGCCGATCATACTCGGCACGAAGTGCCTGTATCCTGTCCCTGTATACCTTTGATACTCCCATGCATACAGTATAGACAATTCACTGCTTTTTGTCAATATCCAATGAATTTTGACACTAAAACGACCAAATTCACTGCTTTTTTGCTTACTTAGTATACGGGAGAGTAATTAGCTTGCCACTCACAATACGCTGCACGACTGAAGGAAGGCCCACGATGTCACCGTTTTGGTCGAAGCGGTACGAGCCGAGAGTACCATCGTAGTTTTTTAGCCCATGGAGGTATGCTTGCACCTTATCGGTATCATCACCCACCGCCTCGATCGCCTGCTTTATTAGATACACATTGTCGTATGCGGCGCCTGCAAAGAATGCGTACGACGGTGTGCCGTAAAGTTTTGTGTACGAGTCTACAAAAGCTGTTCCTTTCTCTTCTATTGAGAGTCCTGGTGTACCGATAAGCGTCATACCCTCAACCGCTGTGCCTGCACCGACAGTTTCAGGATCGTTAAACACGACGGCCGCAAACGCTGCGTTGATACCAAGCTCGCGCACCTCTTTCGCAACACGGAGTAAGTTTGCACTCGTCTGCGGATTGATAAAGATCACGTCCGGGTTCGCACTTTTCACGCGCGCAATGAGTGTACGGAAGTCGGCGGTGCTGGTAGTAAAATCTTCAGCACTTACCACGTGCATCCCATTCTTCTCAGCTTGCGCAACAAACACTTCTTTAATACCAAGTCCGTAGTCTGTTGCCTCAGTAATAATAGCTGCGGTTTTATGCGACATAGACAAATAGTCTGCAAGTGCGACGCCCGTAATGTTGTCGTTTGGGTAGGTGCGCATAAAATACGGGGTTATGCCAGCAAGTTTGGGTGCTGACGAACCTGGAGAAAAGACGAATACATTTTCCGTGCTTGTAACAGGAATAAGTCCGAACGCTTCTGCACTGCACACAGGCCCCACGATGTAGTGCACCTTGTCTACGTTTACTAATTTTTGCGCAGCGCTCGCTGCGTCCTTGCCATTACACTTCCCATCTTCATATATGGGCTCGACGAGTCGACCATCAATACCTCCGCTTTCATTGATTTCATCAACTGCGATCGATACAGCGTTTCGCACTGGTTCACCATATGCTGCCGCATCTCCTGAAAGGGGCGCGATAACACCCAGTGCAATAGTATCAGTCTCTGGCACAGCCAACGAACCTGAGCTAATAAGTCCAATAACGATTACGGCAGCGATAACTGCCCCGATGAGTGAGTAGATATTCATAGAGAACATTTACTCACGTATGTCAATTTTATGCTTATTTTGTCATGAGCAAGTATCAGATATACGCTTTAAAATATAGATTATTTTGATTTATCGATTTTTTGTTCGTTGTAAGTAACAAATTATGATATCTTTCCCTTATGGACCACGACGGCGAACTCGTACAGCAGCTGAGGGACTCTGGGCTCAGTGACAAATCATCAAAGGTGTATGCTCTTCTTATAACTGAGGGTGGGGCATACCCGTCTGCCATTGCCGAGCGCACTCACCTTAACCGTTCAACAGTATACAAGGTGCTCACTGAGCTCACGATTCAGGGTCTTGTGAACGAAATTGAGCGTGGGAAAAAACTGTACTACATCGTAGAGAGTCCGCAAAAGTTAGTGCGTCTCGCAAAACGAAAAGCAGAGACTGCACTCGACCACTCTGAGCGCGCAGAACATTTGCTGCCAGAACTGCTCACACGCTTTGATGCAGGTGGGTTGCGCCCGCGAATGCGTTACTTTGAAGGCCACGACGCGGTTCTGTCAATCTACGAAGATCATATACAGAAAACCAAACCATACGAAATGTTGGCTATAGCAAACTCCGGCGACGTTATGAGTTTTTTGCCTGAAAAATTTTATGCGAGGTACAGAAGAGTTAAAGCCAACATGCACGTCACCACACGCGGCATACTCCCTGCCAACGAACGTTCGACCGACATAGCGCTTGGACTCTATGGCGACGTGCCCATGCAGTACCGGCCGACCGTACGATACCTCTCGCCTGAAAAGTTCCCACTCTCGGGCGAGATCGTGGTCTACCGCACCGACCGTGTATCAATAGTCGAGCTCTCTCACGGACACATCTCGGGCATCATTATTGAAGACGCGGGGTTTAACACCATGATGCGTTCGATCTTTAACCTTGCCTGGGCCGGCGCAAGTGAGAAATAAAACGGAAATTTATTTTACGTACGGGACGGCTTTGCCACCGACGACCATCTCTGCTTTGTGCCCAGCAACTGGATCACCGTTTGCACCGATGGTGATTTTACCGGACGCACCCTCCCAATCCTTTACATTGTGGAACCATGCTGCAATCTTGGTACCGTCGTAACCGACTGCAAGAATTGCATCTCGAACCATGTAGACAGCGTCGTATTCAGTCTGTCCGTACGTCTGGAATGCGAGGTCTATGCCGTATTTCTTTTTGTAGTTGTCTAAGAGCGCGAGGAACTTTGGATTTGTGTTACCGATGCCAAACTCTGCTCCTATGGCTCCCTCAACGGTCGCTTTGTTTGCTAGCATCGTCTCTGGATGCCCGATGGTGACGTCAGTGAGAAAAAGATTCGGCTTCCAACCCTGTTGAGTCATTTGTTTTAGAACGCGATCTGCTGAAGCTGCAGTTTGTGTGTCCATAAAGACAGCGTCGGGACTTTGTTCTTTGATTTTCGCAATAATTGAACGAAAATCAGTGTTTTCAGTTTTGAACTCTTCCTTTGTTATGGTGCCGCCGAGTGAAGTAAACTTCTCTGAAAACGCTTTGTAAATACCCAGTGCATAGTCAGTCTGTTCTTGGATAAATGCTACTTTCCTCCAGCCTTTGTCGTTGTATGCAATCTCAGCAAGGATTGCGCCCTGCGTAGAGTCTGAGGGATAGTTACGTGCGAAATATGGGCTCACTCCTGTAAGGTCAGGACTTGAAGAACCGGGAGAGATAAGCGCCACCTTTCCCGCTGCTGCCACTGGTACTGCTGCCAATGACTCACCAGAACAAAAGCCGCCGATAATGACTTGGACCTTATCGACGTTTACCAACTTCTGGGCGGCATTTGCTGCATCTGTGCC
Source organism: Patescibacteria group bacterium (assembly GCA_038062735.1). GTDB lineage: Bacteria > Patescibacteriota > Minisyncoccia > Phycocordibacterales > Phycocordibacteraceae > Phycocordibacter. Next base: position 21,420 of record JBBTWN010000003.1, on the reverse strand, counting down.
CTTGCACTTTCCGTCTTCGACAATAAGCTCAATCATGTTTCCATTTATCCCGCCTGTTGCGTTAATCTCGTCAACTGCAAGTTGAATGGCGTTACGCCCTGGCTCTCCGTAGGATGCAGCGTCTCCTGTGAGAGAAATTATGGCGCCGATCTTTACTGGACCATCAGCGAGAGGTGTAGTACCATTTGATGTGTAAATAAAATACCCGCCAACAATAACGACGAGGGCGACAACAATCCAGGTGATGTATGAATTCATAATTTTTATTTAAATAAGACTAGGGTAATAATAATCATTTATGTAGCGCCCGTCTATAGGCCCTTAGCCGACTTTGGGTGCCGGGTCGCCAGACCTTCTCGATAGGCTACCTCTGCCTCTAATGCCTCACGCGTTGACTTCGTAAGATCGATGCTAAACTCCTTGTCCTCACCATCGGTCAGCCACCGCTGTATGCGCTCAGTGGTTTGAAGCCCAATATCAAGCATTACGGGCTGGCCTATCCGCTTAATGCGCGCCACGATTTCTCGTGTCGCCGGTTGTCCTATACTCCCTTCCATACACTGAGATTAGCAAATGAAAATATTTATGTCAATGTTGATCGTCAATATAGTATACAATTTTCTATTTGTTTTATTTACAAAATGCAGATTTGTATTTTTTGTGGAATTAACTTGACACAAATATATCTAGGGATTATGCTCCACTTATGGCGAAGCAGGACGAACAGATGCTCCTTGCGCTCACTGAGCTGGGTCTGTCGAGGCGCGAGTCGAGCGTCTATCTTGCGACACTCGAACTTGGGCACGGGACGGTCACGCAAATATCGAGAAAGGCGGGTATTAATCGCACGACCGGGTATGACATATTGGACCGGCTCTCGGACGATGGGTTGGTGAGCATTTCTGGCAAGGAGCCTAGCCAGGAATATGTAGCGGAGTCACCCGACAACATTATGGCCCTCTTAAAAAATCGATTGGCACGGCTCGAAAAAAATATAATGGACGCAGAGAAATTTATACCGAAACTGAAAACCGTCCACAAAGTGGAAAACCGTGCGAGCGTAAAGTTTTATGAAGGCGTTGATGGACTGAAACAGGTGTATGAGGACACACTCACTGCGCACGAGCCCATACGCGCGTTTGCACGACTTGAGGACATGTATGCGGCTATGGGTGACTACTTTCCTGCGTATTACAAGCGTCGCGCAGCAAAAAATATTTTTGCGCGTGCCATTACACCACGAACACCTGGTGCTATGGAGCGACACGTGCTGGACAAAGAGGAGAAGCGCGAACTCGCCATTGTCCCCGAAAGCGTTTTCACCATCACACCTGAAATCGATATCTACGATAACAAAGTGATGATCGCTTCGTGGAAAGACAAGCTCGGCATTATTATAGAGAGTAAGGAAATAGCTGAAGGTTTAAAGAGTGTTTTTGAGCTCGCGTGGGCCGAAGCGAAACGCCTTGACGCACAAACTGGAAGTCTGAACAGAGGTGCGATACAATGACCCTATGAAAGTACAACAACACAGAGCAAACATGCTCGTCCCAATGGTGATAGAAAAGACATCGCTCGGCGAGCGGGCGTATGACATCTTTTCTCGCCTCCTTAAAGAGCGCATTATCTTCTTGACCGGCCCTATCGTCGACGAGGTGGCAAACCTCGTCATCGCACAACTTCTCTTTCTCGAAGCAGAAGATCCAAAGAAAGATATTCACCTGTATATCAACTCGCCTGGCGGATCGGTCTCAGCAGGACTTGCTATCCTCGACACTATGAATACAATAAAACCGCACGTCGCCACGGTGACGGTGGGCGTCGCGGCTTCTGCTGCGGCCGTTATTCTTTCAGCAGGACAAAAGGGTAAGCGCTACGCCCTCCCCAACTCTGAAGTGATGATCCATCAAGTGATGGGTGGCACCGAGGGTCAAGCGACTGATATTGAAATCGCTGCGCGCCACATCTTAAAGACCAAAGAGACACTCAACAAAATCCTTGCAAAAAATACGGGTAAGTCGGTCGATCAAATCACGAAAGATGCTGAGCGCGACCACTGGATGACCGCCGACGAAGCAAAAAAGTACGGCATCATCGACGACATCTACAAGCCTCGTAGTTAAATCATGCCGCGACTCGAAAATCGCCAACCGTCACCGAGATGGGCGAATATCGAGCGAGCCACGAGAGCGCGTGAAGCACGCAAAAAAGTCACTAATGGGTGGAAGATGGTGGAAAATACTGCGCTCGAACACTACCTACTGCTCCATAAAAGATTTTTAGACTTCCAATCAACGCACCAAAGACTTGTACGTCGCGGAGCAAAGAACGATGCCATTGATTTAGCTTCTTCACAGATGGAGTCGGCACACCTAGCTCTTCTGCGCGCAGAAAGAGATCTCACACCATTAGGAAAAAACTTCTCTTAGAAAAAAACCGCCAGTGGGCGGTTTTAGTTTTTTCTCTTTTTCCTTTTTTCGTCCAGTTTGATGAGCGCGTACCGTCTGTTGATCTCCTCCGGGGTCATCTCCTGAATATCAACAATGAAAGGCTGGCGCTGTGAGGCAAAACGCATAACGAGCTTATCTCGGAGCGCCGGGTTAGCCACCTGGTGCGATCGCTCAAACTGTCGTGATTGTTCGTGCTGTGCCATACCCACCTACAGTATCATAGCCGGCTGCGGTATACAACTCTTACACGGGCGGCGCAAACATGTCGTGCATCGGGTTGGAGCAGACTATTTCTCCCGCATTCTTTCCTCCTTTCTTTTGTCGTATAGTGCCGCCGCACCCCTTCGCAAGACACTCACCCTGACCTTCTTTAGCAAGTCCTATTCTCCACGGGTTAGCGTCCTTTTTGGGGATCTCATGGGTTTCAGGCATGCAGGTGGTACTACACCCGGCCGCCCCGCGTTGCAAGAAAGTTGTGCACTAGATGAAAATCTCTTGGAGAATGTTGTCGATGTCAGTGTCGGTTTTGTAGGTGTGTATCTCAACCCCGCTGTCGCCCTTGATGATGCCGGACAGGAGTGAGGTATCGCCGCCGTTATGAAGTGCAATAACTTTTTTATTTAGTATGGTTGCGCGTCCAATAAGATAGCCGACACCCAGAGATGGTGTCGTGACCTCAGCGACTACCACATCGCAAGTTGCAAGCGCGGCGAGTTCTCGCTCGAGAATCTCTGTGCCAGTGAGTCGTGTCTCACCAAACTCAGAGAGAGCCTCGTCAGACACATGCTGGGGGGAGACAGTACCAAACTTTTCAAGTGCTGAAACTATGGACACATAGTGCGGCTGATTAGCACGACCGCCACGAATTGAACCAATAAAGAATATTTTCATGAGTGACTAGTAGTGAGTGTATAATCTTTCCCTGTCTTCCACAACGTATCAAAAATATTTTTTTGCATTTCATAAAGTGCATGATCTTCAATCAAGGTTGCCGTCGGCTCGTGCGCATCATAGTGGGTGGTATAGAGCAGTTTCCCCTCGTAGAGAGTGAGGTCAACTGAAAACGGAACGACTAACTTTTCTTGCAGTGCTCTAAACTGAGTATAGTCATCATAGCGACGGTCACGGATTGAGCGGAGCGCATCGGGATGGTTAAAAAATAAAATATTCTTTTTGATTTTGTGTGTGATGCGACGTGCGTCGTGTGCGTGGCGGGTTTCGACTGCCGGCTTTTTACCCGTAAGCACCTCATACGAATAAATTTCTTTTGGCTTTGAAACGATTATGTCTGCAAGAGCTTTTGCATATTCGCCAGCCCCTTCAAACGCGCGAACGCTCGTTCGAATACCGGCGAGTCGATATTGATTTTTTAATCTCGGGATAAGTTCGCGAATACCACGCATATCTCGTTCAAACTCACGTTCCTTTTTGGAGACTAAATCATAGAGGTGCTCTGGATCCTCGGCCACATACACTGTCCGCCATGCATCTTTTTTTGCTGATACCAGTCCACGCTGCATTAACAGCTTCAAAACGTAGTAGAGCATGGTGCGGGGATATGGTGCGCGGGTGCCAAGTTCAGCCACCGTGCTTTGGGGGTGGCCGAGCATAAGTCCATAGAGCAGAGCCTCGTTCTCACCAAGGTCGAGCCCACGGAGTGTTGTCGTCATAATATCCATTTTTTGCTTCTGCCGTGCCATATGTAAAAAATATATTTACAAACTCTCGCTCTAAACTTGATCAATAACTACATTAGCATTATAGTGCTTGGACTAAGTTTTGTCCATTTTGTATATAAGTAATTTACATCCTTATGCTACCTCGCGAGCAAAAAAACCTAACGCCCCGCCTACATGAGCGTATTGCTGATTTTTTTGCATCCCTCAGGGAGCCCCGAGTCGAGAGAGCTCGAGAGCTCAGAAGCGAGGTACGCTCCATTAATAGGTGGGCGAGGAGGGAGAAGATAAAGAAAGAAGAAGTATCGGGACTTATGGCGCTCAGAATTAACCCTGATACAGGCCGACGAGAGGTACTCTTGGTGCGAGGTATCTCTGACGGGGTTTTGAAAGAGTTTTATCAATTCCCTGGTGGCTTCCTCCGAAGGGGTGAGGGCCCGGTCACTGCGCTCCACAGAGAAATTAAGGAGGAGCTAGGCCAGTCGGTACCGCCCCGCGTGTCATATGAGCGAACATTTACACCTGAGCGAAAACCAGGAGCAAAAAAAGCGCTAGTCGTGCACGCATTCAAAATCGAACACTGCGTGTGGGACATAAAAGACAAAGTGACGTCACCTGAAAACGCGGTAACATTAGGAAGTGACGTTAATGAAATGGTGTGGACAGATAAGCCATTCGAACACGAAGATGGCACACCGCGAATACTCACCGCACAAGTAGATTACATGTTGAGGCACTATCTAGGATTTGTAGGACCAAACAATAAAAATACTCCGCACGTGGGACATAACGGCATGCCGTGGCACTCATGAAAAAACAAAAAGTCGATGACATTTTAGAGTTTCTGCGGCGAAGTAAAAACTTGCAGTCCGTAAATCGCTATGGTGCATCCATGCGGGGAGAACAGAACACCGTCGCTGAACACTCGTGGCGCTTGGCACTCATGGCGATGGTTATTGGTGCTGAATGCAAGGTTGAAGTTGATATGCACCGTACGCTCATGCTTGCACTTATCCATGACCTCGCAGAAGCAACGACAGGAGACCTCGATGCGTATGCGCTTATCAATGGTGGTCGAAAACTGCGCGAGGCAAAAGCCGCTGATGAGGAAACGGCGGTGCGTGATATGACTGACGATTTATCTTTTGGCGACTCGATATACGCTCTGTGGCAAGAATATGAGGATCAAACAACACTTGAGGCCAAATTTATAAAAGCACTCGATAGAATTGAGGGGTATCTCCACATTGCAGAGAGTGGAGTCGAGGCGTATATTCCAGACGAGTTTCATGCTGACTATGCGACAAAGGCAGTCGCTGCGTTTGACGAGGTGACAAACAACTTTCCAGGCCTTACAGACTTACTCGATGCTATAAAAACTGACCTTCAGAGCCAATTTGAAAAAGCTGGCGTAAAGTGGATAGACCAAACACCTGTTGCAGGATAAAAGAGTCTTTGTGCGGACGGGGGGAATCGAACCCCCACCTGAAACTTGGAAGGTTCCAGTTCTACCATTAAACTACGTCCGCTACTCGCCTACTGTAGCAAAAAAACATAATTTTATGAAGCGCGATATACTGTGGGCATGCCGCTTCTTTCGATCATCCGTGCCGTCGCTTTGTATCTCTTTCTTATAATAGTAGTCGCTGGGGCGTCTCTTTTGGTACCGGCGGCGCCCGTCGTTGTTCCTGGCGCACCGCTCGCCATCGTCGAAGAACCAACGCAGGCGGCGACCACAACACTGTCCATTGCTACAACTTCGCTCCCAACGCCCAAGGGGGTCGGGGCTCCGATCGAAAGCGCCGGAGCAAAGCCGGCCGCAACGAGTACGCCTGTAGTGACGCCGCCTATCACGATCTCGCTCGAACAAGCGATCCAGAGCATTAACAACCTAGCGAGCACCTCATCCGTGTCGAGCGTGAATGACCGCGTGCGTCAGGCATTGGTTAATATCATTTGTACTACAGCCGTCGGTGGACCTTTTAACTCGATCTCGGCGTCTGGGGTCCTCATCGATCCACGCGGCGTCATCATCACAAACGCACACGTCGCACAATTTTATCTCCTTCGCGACTACCAACAAAAAGATTTTGTAAGCTGCATCGTTCGTACCGGGAGCCCCGCGCAACCTATGTACAATGCTGAACTTATGTTTATCCCGCCAACGTGGATAGAAGAAAACGCATCAAAGGTGGACGACGAGGTGCCGACCGGAAACGGCGAGCACGACTACGCGCTTCTTCGTATCACCGGCACTGTCTCATCGAGCGCCACTCTTCCGTCCCAGTTTCCTTTCCTACTCATCGCACTAAACACGCCGCCATCGAACACCGAAGTGGTGGTCGCTGGATATGCGGCGGGATTTTTAGGTGGCATCACGGTACAAAAAGATTTATACGCGTCGAGTGCGGTAAGCCGCATCGGCCAGATATATACCTACGGCGGCGACATGCCTGATGTGTATTCTGTCGGCGGTACCGTTGTCGCACAGCACGGATCAAGTGGCGGCCCCGTCGCGATAAGTGATACTGGTGTTCTAACTGGCGTAATCGTCACGGCGACGGACGCCGCGGAGACATCACAGCGAGATCTCCGCGCGATCTCGACACAGTACATCATCAGCGACTTTTTAAAAGAGCGTGGCAAGTCATTGGAATCAGCACTCGCCGACCCCGTACAAGAAGCGGCCGACTTTCAAAAAACCACCGTCCCCCGCCTCACCAACATTCTCATCAACGCTCTGTCAAACAATTAATACCGATACACTGTAATTTCTTGAACGTAGTGCGCACTAATCCATAGGCGCTTACCGTCTGGAAAGTCGAGTTGCAACTTTCTTGTTCCGTTTCGCATAAAGACAATATCATGGACGATTGATCTGGTGCCCGACCAGCCGCCAAGACGGATGGAGATGTCGCTGCCTACTCGCACCCTCTTACCCAAAATGACGGTGTATCCGCGCTCCTGATTTGCATTAGTTTTGCGTTCGTAGCTCATATGTTAATTAGTGTGTAACGGTTTCACTAAAATGTCATTTATGACGGACATATATAGGAATGGTCTTTTAAATTAAGTGTTTTTCGTGTATAATAACGTCAGATAAAACTGACACATGAAGAAACTTTCTAGCGAACTGGAGAATATAGGGTTAGACGAAAAAGAATCGCGAGTATACGCTGCACTCCTAGAGCTTGGCTCATCCACTGCACTCGCTATCGCGCGTCATACTGGAGTTAAACGACCAACGGTGTACTACTGCATTGACGTACTTAAGAAAAAAGGCCTCGTGTACGAAGAAATGCTTGGGTTAAAAAAAAGATTTGCCCCCGCACACCCTGACCAGTTCGACGCCATAATAGACGACCAAAAAAGAAAGTTTGCATCACTTTTGCCGCGACTTACTGCCCTGTACCATCTCCGTGGCGATTCGAGCCGGATAAAATACTTTGAAGGGGTGCAAGGCGCAATTGGAATGCACGAGCTAACACTGAAAGAATTGCAATCTGGTGATCCGTATTACGTCATTGCACATAATCCAAACTGGGATAATCTTGCTCCTGGTTGGATTGATGACTTTGTGACTCGCAGAGCAAAACGAAAATTGGATACGCGCATTCTCTACCCTGACTCTGCCTTTGCTCGGCGCGCAAAAGAGACAGCTGCGGCGTATAATCAGAAAGTAAAAATAGTAACCTCAATGCCCACGGAGAGTGTTGTTGTAATTTGTCCACAACGGTATGTTACACACGGCTTTGAAAGCCCCATTCGAGGTGTTTCAATTGAAAACAAAAGCATTGTTGAAACTCAGCTTGGTATTTTTAGAATGCTTTGGGATGCCCTACCGGAAAATTAAAAAGAACGAAAACCCGCCGGTTTATGGGCAGGATTTTTGCATCGTGTTGGAGCGCTTTTTCTATACGGTGTCCGCCCATCAAATGACTGAGTGATATCTTCTTTCCACGCAATGCCAGTACCATTGCAACGACAGGAGGTGTCTGGTCCTGGAGCTTTTGGAGTAAATACTTCATAGCCCAATTCAACCGGCAGTTTCCCTTCTCTGCCCGAGCCCATGAAAAGTCCCATGCCCGTATCGTACAGCACAATTTTTCGCTATCCCCAGTTTCCCACAATTGTCGATGCCCTTGACAGATAAACTAGCACACGATATACTGTATCAACGTAGTACTACAATTGTACTATGGTGAGCATGCAGAGAACAAAGAGAAAATTGGAGATGGTGCCTTTATATGACGCACTGCGTACGCTTAAAACTCGTGACGAAATGGCGGCATTTCTACGTGACCTCTGCACCCGTGCAGAGCTTGAGGCGTTTGCAGAGCGCTTTGCTATCGCCCGTGCTCTATCAAAAAATGAATCATATCGGGGAGTTGCGGATGAGACTGGTGCATCTATTACGACCGTGAGCCGCGTCGCCCATTGGCTGAACCACGGACAGGGCGGCTACCGCACGGCACTTTCTCGACTTAAAAAATAACTGAGAAACACCGCGATCGCCGCCCATCACAAACAAATGGGCGGTTTTTATTTCTACTTACAACTCATATGAAACTTTCTGAAGCGGTCGCATCACAAGAATCACCACGTACAGTCACTCTCCGATCATCGACAGAGCAAATCGCGTGGATACCGAAGTTGGTACCGGCGTATAAGCAAGCATTCGCTGGCGAGCCGTGGTTTGAAGTATCACGCTGCCCCGCGTGTGAGGCGTTTACACGTCTAGAACCGAGAGGACGTTGTCCAATGTGCGGGGGCGCACTCGTTGATGCGTACTCAAACCAAGAAGTGTCAGAGATGCTCCGCGATATCTTTCAAAGCCGGCGTGCAACGCTCTATGTCGAAACTGGCACGGGTGGCAATGTCCTCGTCGCGGCTATCGCCTATCCATGGAACAAGACATCAATGTACATAAAAAAGTACCAGTCTAAAGGCCGCGACTCTGATGAGCTCCGTCGCGTACTAAAAGAAAAAGTGCCAGAGCGCTTTGTCTGGCTCGACGAGATATTTGCAGATCGCGCGCTCCGCACGAGCGGGAATCTTCGTGACTTTGAACGAATTATGCGCGATGCACTACGCGGAAAGAAGACTGGCACCATAGTCTTTCGTACCATATCACCACAACTCAAAGAAAAAGCAAAACGAGTGTTTTCTCAAACAGAGATCTATGACGTGCCCGACCCCAAAGTCCCGCCGGGTATTTCATCTCTCGTTATTATAAAAATCACATAGTCACATGAAAAAAATATTAGTCATCGGGGGTCTCCACGGTAACGAACCGTTGGGTGTTGCGTTGGTGCGGTCACTTATCGCTTCTCCTTTGCCCAACATTGATGCGGTGTTTGGAAGTGAAGAAGCAATCAAAAAGAACGTGCGTTTTGTTGAGTCTGATCTAAACCGTGTCTTCCCCGGCCGCATGGATGGGAATCTTGAGGAGCGTCGCGCTGCCGAGCTTATGGAACGCGTGAAAGACTACGACATAGTGCTCGACTTCCACAATACGAACGCACCTAATAACGATTGCGGCTTTGTGGGCGGTGATCAGTATGAAACACTTCTCGCTACTGCAACGACGCTCGGTCTTACACGCGTCATCGTGGCTGACTATGACTGCATTAACAAATATGTGCCAACATGTATATCTGTCGAGACAAGTTTGTCGAGCAAAAACAACTCGGTCGAATACTGGCGCACAAAAATATCCGGGCTCGTCCAAGACGATAAAAAACAAACGGAACCGCCTACGCTCTACCGTTTTGCACGCAGAGTCACGAGCGAAGAGCAAAACAAAAATCAGTTCCGCTGGTCAGTTTTTGAACCAATCTCATCTCCAGATCAACAAGCGCTTGGCCTCGCACCAGATACCTACTACCCTATCTTCGTCGACGATGCGTACACACCACAAAACTACGCGGGCCTTATCATAGAAAAAAATTAGAGGTCGCGGCGATAGTCTTGACGATCGTTCTCCCCCCTCACTGGTCTGTAGCCGTTTTTGCTCCAAAATCGAGCGGGCTTTGCATCAACATCCTCTGCAATGACCGTAGTGACTCCACGACTCTTGCCCCACGCAGCGAGGGCATTGATTGCTTTTGATCCGTGACTCTTACCTCGTTCGGTAGCAGGCACAACATCAAATGTTCGGATCCGAAGCGCTTTTTTACCACCCGCTCGACCAACAACAACGTCTCCCTCTACCGACACATCGTCTATGAAAATTTTAACCTGGTGAAGTCCGGGCGCTATGCGTGTGGATTTCCCCCCTATTTTTTCAAGCCCCTTCAAGTTGCCTGGCATCAAAATAAAATACCGTAAAAAATAACATGAGTCAAGGCTTTTTTCGCGGTCGGATGAACTGGTAGTCGTTGGTGGGGTTTGGCTCTGCTCGTCGTCGAAAGTTATTCTTCAGCCAAAAATGTGTGGGCGGGTTTCCTGCGTCGAGTCGATGCGACTGTACCTGCCGCGCACGAATATCTTTAAAACCCTCTCCCATAGCCCACGTCAGAAGCCGCCACAAAGCGAGTGAGCCATACCCGAGGGATCGTTTTTCGTCAGGCTTTGTGGTCATGGTGAGTATGGCGAGGTCAGCCTTAGTCTCGCTTTCAAGTCCAATCGTAAAAGTCGTGCGCGTATCGCCACGTTTAAACACAACGATGTGTGCCCCGACCTCCGCATCCTTATCTACCGTCGCACCGTATCCTTTTAGTTTTTCAAGATCAGCCATTTTCTTTAATGATGAATTCGTAGTTAGATCCGTACCAAGGAGTAAATCCCGCACGTGTCCAAAATGATACCGGGCGGTCCAACACCCCCCGTGCATAAATCGCTTTATGCCCCCGATTTTTCGCATACGTTTTTAGAACATGCAGCGCTTCAGTACCATACCCCTCACCCACTCTGTGCTCTGGAAATGTATTAGCATTATTGACTTCGAGCCCTGATGAGTACTCGCGAACTTTAAACACGGTCCACACGCCGCCCTTAAATCGAACAATAATCGTTTTGTTTGACCCTTCTAGTTTCACGTCAATCCTCCGTTTAAATCTCTCTTCGCGTGCCATCGGCTGAACTAAACCATACCTGCACTTTTGAGTCAAACTACGAGTCGGGGCGTAGGGAATCGAACCCTATCTACCTCGCTACGCGCCAGAACTGTCTCCCAGACAGTTCGTCAAGCACTCAGTCGGGGCGTAGGGAATCGAACCCTATCTACCTGGTCCCAAACCAGGCGTACTACCGGTATACGACGCCCCGACTCAGCGCTCGACCCCAAAACAGGCGTAAGCCAATTTTGACGTCCCGTATTTCTGTACTATACACGACAACGTCTCGCCAGTATAGTTTCAAACCAAGACCAACACAGGCTAAAAAGTCCTTGTTTTATATTGTTCTACCAAAGCACTGGTCGATGCTTGATCACGATTCTCAAGTAATGCACGAACAAGAAGTGCCTTGGCTGAGCGGTTAGACAATCTCCCCCCTTCAACAATCAACTTTCCTGTCCCCTGCAATTCACGCTCATTTGCACTCCCTAGTGCAACATAGTACCGATTTGTGGTATTCCCCATGAGCGAGCGACTCACATTAATAACCAACTTCCCCGCATGTGCTGCCTCTACGGCTGCACGTCGGATTGGATACGGAATGTTACCAAGCGCATGACCCACAATCACCATAGCTCTATTCTCTGGATTGTTCATAACAGCAACGGTCTCTTTAATGTCGGGCATGTCGCCCAAGTTTACTGTAAAGACTGCGTTCATCGCAGTAAAAATATCGCGGGCTCCAAAATTAAAAACTGGGCCAGCGCTACCCAAGCGATTTTCTCTCCGTATCGAACCTGTCTCGAGTACTCCTAAGCGAGCGTGTGTGCGCTGGGGCGCAAAAAAAGTAACGAGTCCCTCTAAAGAGGTCGGGTTCTCGCTCGGGTCAACCTTCGTGATATCTCCTCCTTTAAAAATGGTCCGATCGAAAAGATAATACGCACCAGGCATGAGCGGAAGATGTGTTGCTTGCGCTAAGTCATGAAAGTTCCTTGGCGCATCAGAGTGTTCCTCACGAAAACTTAAGTTTGCACCTGAAACTAATATGGGATATATATCGTGCCGATCAAAAAGAAAAGCATCTAGATACGGCAGCAAAAGATCGACGGTGTCTGTTCCCATCCCCGCGATTATCTGCCTCTCCGGCTCTGCTGTAGCTTTATGCAGCAAGTACGCGAGTGCAGGAGCCATAACAGCAGTGCGGTAGTGCGAACTGTCACCACTAAAAATTGGATAAAAGTCCCCTGCCACCAAGCAGTCAATGTCTGGAACCCACGGCAGATGCTCACCAAGTTTTGAGGATACACTCTTGGTTTTTCCGAATGCATTCTCGAGTCTGCGCACCACATCTTCCTCATCTCCCTGCACATCCTCTTCTAACTTTGCAAATTCTTTGTCATCGAGCTGTCCAGAGCCCATAAGACCTTCACTAGTTACCTGCATGTCCCAGGTTCCGCCCAATTTCACAAAGTTCACTGGGGTCGCTACATGCTTACTCCCCAATTCTTGTGCGTGGGTCGAAAAGAGGTCTCCGAGCGTAACGCCGAGGGCATCCGCAATTTTTTGTGCAGTTTCTATTGAAATGTTTCTTTGGCCCTTCTCTACCCCAGATAAAAAAGTTACATGAATGTCGGCAAGCCTTGCCAGCGCCACTTGAGTTATTTTTTTCGATTGTCGTAGGTGCAGTATTTGCCTGCCAAAATCTTTGTTAACAACTTTACTCATAGTATAGATTTACTTATAGTCTATATCATAGAGCAAAAGAGTCAAGCCCCTATGATAATGTCCTTTAGATGTCCGATAGAGGCCTTTTTAGAGGTTAGATCGAGCTTCACAGTAATTACATCAAACCGCCAGTCCTCTACCCTAGGATGAGCGGCCATATAGGCCTGTATGGTGTTCCCTAGCTTTCTAAGCTTCTCTGGATGAACATTGTCTTCTGGTCTGCCGCTACTTTCACGTGAAACTGTTTTGACCTCTACAAAAACGGTCTGACCCGACATTTCACGGGAAACAATATCGATCTCGCCATATGGTCTTCTAAAGTTTCTCTCTAATATCTTATAGCCATTGGCTTCCAAGAACTCACAGGCGATTTCCTCGCCTACTCTTCCAACATAATTATGCCTAGCCATTTCGGCAGTTTATCAGCTCTTGAGGCTAAGTTCCACATGAAACTGTTTCACGTGAAACAAAAAGGTCAAAAGTTAAAAAAGCTAGGTTTAAAGCCAAATTTCTATTGGACGATATATTGGACAGACACGGACATTTGTCCTTTATGCACCTTCGACACAGGTATATCCACAAAATTCATTGTTTTCACGTGAAACTAGAATCCTGGAATCCAAGATCTGTTTCTCTTAGCTTTGGCATAGTCTAAAGCATTCTCGATCTGCCGACTGTCCGTTATGTATATCTTTTGAGGATCAGACCTAAACCCCGCACGATCAAGAATGATCTGCGCGACCGGTTTTTTGTCATAATAGGCAGGGAGGACGGCGAGCAATTTCCCACGGACTGGCCAGGACTGATCGCCCGTGTGTACAACCACATCTTTCTTGATAAGCGGCATGAGGGGCTCGATTTTTTCACGAAGCTCCGGAGCCATTCTATGCTTAAATGCATCTTCCTTGGATACTGCCTCGGCGTGACCCATATGCGAAGTAGTATACACCTTTGGGAGAAAAGGGGAATATGCTATAAATAACGAGTTGCGGCCATGGTTCAGTGGTAGAACATTTCCTTGCCAAGGAAGAGACAGGGTTTCGATTACCCTTGGCCGCACATTTATTCTTAATATGCTGCGCCCGTAGCTCAACGGATAGAGTGCTTGTCTTCGGAACAAGTGATGTGGGTTCGATTCCTGCCGGGCGCACCAACTAATCGGAGTACAATACATTTATGAAAACCGCCATTCCGGCTGAGGTCCTTGTCGTTTCTGAAACGTTGGAAAGGGCGGGGTATGAGGCGTATCTTATCGGTGGCTGTGTCCGCGATATCCTTATCGGACGAATACCCAAAGACTGGGACATCACCACAAACGCACACCCGGATCAAATACAAACTGTCTTTCCCGATTCCTTTTATGAAAATGAATATGGCACTGTCGGCGTTAAAATAGAGACTGATGACCCCACTCTTAAAGTCATCGAAGTGACGCCGTATCGCGCGGAGGGGGAATACAAAGATGCACGCCGGCCAGAATCGGTGCAGTTTGGCGTTTCGTTAAGCGACGACCTGAAGCGCCGCGACTTTACGGTAAACGCTATCGCGTACCGTCCGCACACCGACGAGTGGGTAGACGAACATGAGGGCAGGAAGGATATGAAAGAAAAGCGGCTCCGTGCGGTGGGGGATCCCGACAAACGCTTCAAGGAGGATGCCTTGCGGATGATGCGCGCAGTACGTCTCTCAGCGGAGCTTGGTTTTGTTGTTGAAGCTAATACGGCGAACGCTATTTTTAACGACTCGAGTAATCTCGCGAATATCTCTAAAGAGCGCATTCGAGACGAGCTCATCCGTATCCTCGAGACCAAAGAACCGATGACAGCCATTGTCACCATGCAAAAGCTGGGTCTTTTAAAGTATGTCGCGCCAGACTTAGAGCGGGGGATAGGCGTCGCTCAAAATCAGGCGCATTCGTTTGATGTATTCGAACACTTGATGCGCACCATGCAGCACGCTGCGGACAAAGATTGGATCTTTGCTATCCGCCTTGCGGGACTCTTTCATGACGTGTCGAAGCCAGAGACCAGACGATGGTCAGAAGAAAAAAAGGATTGGACCTTCCATGGTCACGAAGTCGTCGGCGCCAAGGTGACAAAAAGGGCACTTCACGATTTAAAGTTTCCAACAGATGTTGTCGACAAGGTGGTCAAACTTGTTCGCTGGCACATGTTCTTTTCTGACCCTGACCAAATAACACTGTCCGCGGTGCGCCGCATCATCACCAACGTTGGAGCAGAGAATATCCAAGATCTATTGAAACTGCGAATCTGTGACCGCATTGGAACAGGAAGACCGAAAGAGCAGCCGTTTCGACTACGCAAATATATGGCGATGGTGGACGAGGCTATGCGCGACCCCATAACCGTCGGCATGTTAAAGGTGGATGGCAGCGATGTTATGCGCGTACTTGGTGAGCACGGAAACCCGCGTATTGGCTGGATACTGCATGCACTTCTTGAAGAGGTGCTCGATGACCCACAGAAAAATACAAAAGAGTATCTAGAAGAAAAAGTGCGCGTTCTAGCAATGATGGAAGACTCGGCACTTCGCGAACTCGGCGAGGCAGGGAAGAGCGCACAGGAAGAGGCCGAAGAGGCAGAGCTCAAACAAATCCGCTCCGCGCACCACGTCGATTAGCCCTCCTTCCACAGTCCCAAACGTTTCATGCGCAGATAGTTGTATCGCTGAGTCATTAGAGGGTAGATGTCGGCCACGATGGTGAAGAGTGCTGCAACAGCCGCTAAGGTAAGAAATAGTGTCGCCAATACTAGCATCGAATAATAGAGTCCTAAAAATCCAAACCCTGCTATCAATAGAGTCAATGGTGCGCGAAACACTATAATGTCCTGTACATGTGCTCTAAAAGCACTTCTATTAAATTCTTTGTAGTCTTTAAGCGTCTTTCGTTGTGAAGGTACTATGTGTTTTTTCTTTGCTTCGCGCATATCACGGTCACCGGTCTCTGGGATACGGTACTTAAACGCGCGAACTCCGAGGCCCTTATATATACGTTCTTCAACAGTTCGTTTTTTGAATGCACCGCGCTCTCGTTTCTGTGATTTCTTTTCCTGACCCATTGCCCGAGTATGCCGGAGTATGTCCATTAAAGCAAACAGCCGTGAGGTGTTCCCCTCACGGCTGTTCTGTTAGGTTTTGTGTGTTTTTGATTCTACTTCGTCACAGTTTTTTGAAATTGTTGAGGACGTGTAAGCAATCAAAACAACGCTAATAATCTAACTCTTTTATGATATGTCCTATAAATGTCCTTTACAATGTCCTTTAGAAAATAGTCTGTGGAAAACTCAAAAAACCTATATATCTGCTAGTTGTAACCGATTGGCCATTGTGTCGATTTCTCTATTCAATGGATCGACGACCCTATTAAAGGTGCGGTTTCTAAAGTCTTTTGCTAGGTTTTGGAGGTTCTCCTCTATTGACCTGTTCGCGAAGGCACGCTGAAGCGCTGCGAGCGACCTGAGCTCAGTTTCAATCACTTTTTGAAGGGCGGCAATGCGCGGACGCATTTCTGGTGGTGCATCAATATAAAGTAGACTCAGTCGACGCTGAAGCGCCAGTAGGTCGTTTCTATAAACGCCAATTTCTTGATTCAGAAAATTTTGGTAGTCGACTGGATCAGAGAAACGTGGGATGGGGGATCTTTCCATCGGCTGAGGGCCACGGGTGTCATAGCCTAGTTCTTCCACTCGTCCTCCATCGGTTGAGCCCGTTTCATACCTAGCCTCTGACACTGAATTGTTTACTTCCATCGTTGCACGGTTGTAGTGCTGGGCCGCGGCGTGGGCGTGGTTATTCAGTTCTTGCATACCAGCGTCTGCTTTTGCGTATGCATCGGCAATCTCCTCGCCTGTTGCACGACCTGAACGCACGAGCTCGATGACACGGTCGAGTTCAATTTGGACTTTTGGTGCTAATTTTCCAAAAGCTAAAACCTCAGTCGTCATCATGTTTTTAAATATTGGAACAGATGATTTTGCTGTGAGTATGTTCGCGATGCCATCTGCCATATTTGAAAATGCGGCTGCCTGCGCATCAATGTAGGATTTTAGGCTCGCTGACATTTTGGTGAGTTCGATGAGTGATGGGATGGTGACTGCTTTTTCCGCCACTAGCTCAACGCCATCCCGAGAACCGCCGGCGTCTGCGGTGATTCCAAGCTTTTTTGCATCGTCTATCAATGCGTCTCCTTTGACCTCCACCGCGTCGCCTAGTCCTTTTAGACGATCGAGACCAAACTCAAGTTCTTCGCTGTTACCAAGCTGGTAATCAGCGCGAGCCATCTCGATGAGCTCAGCTTTGGTCGCTGATGGATTTTGAGAACTCAGCTCAGCAATGTGACTCTCGAGGCGAGAGATGCGATGGAGGAGGTCGTCGTAGTCGTTGAGTGTGTCCTTCATTTTTGATATGAGTGCAAACCACTCGGCATGCTGCGGGGAGCCCGCTGGGGGCTCGGCAGCAAGAAGGGCATCGTAAGTCGCTTTCAAAACACTAAGGTGTTCAAGTGCTGGTTGAAGCATGGTTTCGTTAACATCTGTGATCGCTGCTGTTGCTTCTGCATTTCCAAAACGTGCACCCTCGGGCTGCTGGTCGGCGTCCTCGTAGGACATTTCATCTACGGGCTTTGGCTGGACTGGCCAGGGCTCCTTGTAAAACTTACCGGGAGCGCGAGCAGAGTCATCTGTCTCAGGGTGCATAAAACGAGGCTCTCCGTGCACATTGGGGACATCGTACTGCGTGAGTATGCCTGCGAGATGCGGATATTTTTTTGCGATTGCTAAGAACGCTTGATACATTTTCTCAACTCCTATATGCTCTCGAGCTTTAATTTGTTGGAGCATGTTGATGACGTCCTGAATACTGGCTCCATCCAGTCTGCCTGACTGTATCCCATTTATTAAAGTGCTGTATTCTTTGCGTACACCACCGAACGAATCAAGGCTCGCATAGAGCACCTTCTTGCTTTGCGACCATTCAGCAAATGCAGCTGAATGTTCGTCAGGCTTCGCGCCCATAAACGCTTTCATAAAGTTATCGATCATTGCGACCCGCCTATCTACCTCAACCATTTCAAAGGTTTGAATACTCTTGACGACCTCAAGAGCATTTTGAGAAGTAATTCTTATGTTTGGAGCGAGTTCACCTGTACCTAACCGAGCGGCGTTGTAAGAATCTTGAACGGGTTCATACCCCACAGGTCGAAAGCGCGGATCAGAATCGAGCGAGCCCTCAACCATGTACTGATCTGGGTTACGTCGCAGCGAGTCAAGGTACTGAGCCAAACTGCCGATAGCGTTTCGCGCGCTGGATATATCATCGCTCAACTGCGCTTCAGCAATCTGAATCTCCTCAGCGCAGTCTTTGAAGCGGCCTTGATCAATAAGGTAGTACAGTTGTTTTAAACGTTTAGACGAATCAATAACGCGACTGCCGTATTTGTCTATAACTGCCTCTTTTTTATTAAAAATCTCATCAATCTTTGCAATACGCCTATCAATTTCTTGATCGGGTATACCTTGTGAGTGCCACTGACGCTGGAGTTGTTCAACGAACACCTTCTTTTGGTCACCGAGCTTTAAATCCTCTTTGATAAGCCAATCTGCCTCGCGGTTGGCGCGACTTTCAAATGCAACCTTTTTACGAAAGAGATCCTCGATCGTATTTACGCGCGCACGTATTTCAGCGTCTGGCACACCCTGTGACTTCCATTTGGCGACTTGCTCACTAATAAAAATCTTTTGCGTACGAATTTCGTCTGGCGATACCACTTCTGCAGCTTGCGTCTTTATGCTCATGGTGTCATGAAATCCTTTTTGCACACCCACAAAGTCAACGCCAAGCAGAAAATCACGCGCCACTTGTCGAACATTCCAACCCAAAAACAAAGAAAGGAGAAACGTGATGACTTTTGAATTACGTCGCCGGTCAGCCATTTTTTGACCAACTTCCTCTGGAGAGAGCTTGCCCTCATTAGAAAGACCTTCTTCATATTTTTTATCGCCCTGTTCAATAACACCGCGAAGCCAAATAAGGGTGGGGAGACCGACCGCCAAACCCGCGGTCGCACTGCCCGCATATACACCGATTGTGGCGAGGATACTGGCGGGGAGAAACGCAAGTGCCGCACCGGCGCCGAGTGTAATGATAAGCGCAGAAAGCGCCGCGGCTTTAACTGGGTTTTCCATCGCCCAGCGTGCAGTACCCACAAGTCCGCGTATGGGCGCACCAAGATATTTGAATTGTGCGGCGGTAGCGAGGCCGCGCCCAAATGCTGCCATGAAACGCAACCGCCGTTTGTCGCGAATAAGTTCTTCTGCTTCATGCGCCCGTGCGCGCCGCTCAGCGAGCTCACCCCGAGTTTGTCGTATCTCGATGAGATATGCCTTGAGTGCATTGTCATATGCGTTCCATGCTCGCGCTAAGTCTCCGAGCGGCTCATTCTTTCGTATTTGCTCCTCCTCTTTTAAAAACAACCGCCCTACCTGGAATTTTCGAGTCGCCTCAATTTGCCTATACACCATCGCGTAGTCGGCACGCGCTGTGTCAAGCTCGTTCTTCAAACGCTCTTCCTCGGGCGAAGGAGTAGTATCTTTTTTTTCTCCATTCGCCACGCCGTGTGTCATATATCTATTGTACTAGTCTCCACCGCTCGCGTACGCAGTACCTGTTGTCTGCGGTCCTTGAGCCATGGTCGCAAATAATCGCTCATCGGGGTTTTTGGTGGTCATGTGGAAGTGCGGCTCATTCGTATACTTGCCATTTCCGATGCGTGCCTCAATCCAACTTTTTAGTGCCACCTCGTTCATGCGCGGATACTTTCTATGAATATGGTTCAAAATCTTCTGTGCAAGACCTGCCGTGGAGCGTGTATCGGGCTCGTATCGAATGTCGTAGTGCGAACTCGTAGCGGCCAGTGTGAACATTTTAATAATGTACGCATCACTAAAGTTTTTACTCTCTGATCTGCAGTCCCACGCCCACCCCTCCTTGTGTCCGGTGCTCTGGTGGTCATGGGTTAAGTGCCACCCCTCGGTGACGACGACTGCCTCATCTCGCAACATGCCTGCATCAGTCATGTCATGATACAGGCGTAGGAGTGCAGCTGACCCATGGCGTGTGAGTTTGTAGCTGCCTTCGTGTTTAAAATTGAGACCAAAGAGACTGTCGAGCGTGCGCACGATGCCTCCAGTCCACACTTCTCCGCGAGCACCTATTTTGGCCATTTCACTATGTGCTTTCCAAAAATTCTGTGCGTGCTGCTGAAAGTTTTGTAGATCTACGCCCGAAAGAAGTTGTTTCTTCAAAAATTGTGCGCCTATGTACTGTGACTGTGCGTCAGTAAGCTGTGACCAGTCACTGGGTGTCTCACTCGCGATTCGGTCATGCTGTGCGACAAGGTTGATATGCATTTTGTTAATCGCATCGGCAACATGTGTGAGTTTCTTGAGCTCCGCTTTGCAGTTTGGATCATGCATATCCATCATGAACTCATACTCGTGTCGCAGTGACACGGACCACACGTGATATGCCTCCAAAATTCTTTTAGTATCCACGTACGCACGCTCATACTGCTCGAACGTGGTTATATCCGAGAGTAGAGGAAGTTTGTCTTTCGCGACCTTATGTTCGATATCAGCCATAAGGCCCGCGTACGCGGTCTCTGCTGCCGGCGCCTTGATGGTGAAGGGCCACCCCAGCATCATCGCTGCTACCACACTAGTCAACACTGTTTTGCGCCCAGTAGTTCGAACACGCCCGAGCTTAATCTCTCGAATTTTGGCTCCAGGATCATGAACCGGTGATGCTTGTGTTTCAGTCATACAGTGCCCCCACTGGGGGACACACCACTATAACAATAATACAGACAAATGTCAATACCTACACTCGAGCTGGCGCGAGCGAGACCGGGCTCTTCACTTCTGCTTTCACGTTGATGTGAAAGTGTGCACCGGTAGTCTCACCGACATTACCGTAGTGGCCGCCACGCTTTGGATCCAAAAAACGCTCTGCTTCTGCCTCCGTCATGCCGCCACCGCCGAGCGCCCATGGCCACGTAAGCCATGACTTAACGCCCGTCCTGAGTTTTTCGTTGCTATCAAGATCTCCGGGTTCAAAGCGTACCGTGTAATACGGATTATGTATCTGCAACATAAGCATTCTAAACACATACCATGGATCAGATAATTTTTCTCTCGCAACAGAGTTGTCAAATGGACCATCCTCGCCAGTCGGTCGCATATCAATGGCCCGTCCTGAATTGTGGCGTGAGCCATTCACGTGTTTTGTTGTTGCACCCTTATCGGGGTGATACCCCTCGGTGATAGTAATGCCCCACGGTGGTATGAGGCCCGCCTGTGCCATCGCAATGCGGAGCTCATAGAGCGCGCGAGCCGTTTCCTGCGGGAGCATATCGTAGTTCAGGTATTTAAAATCTATATTATACAAATCTTTGAGCCACTTTGGTGCGCCCGACTCCCATACACCGCCATATTT
>JBBTWN010000002.1:0-58663 GCA_038062735.1 Patescibacteria group bacterium | reverse complement strand
GACCGGCGAGTCTATTTTGATTTTATGATCGTCGGTGGCATCCCTACACCCGTTGGACAGAAAGTGCTTATTACCGTATCGAGTTGGACCGCTGCCCCACCTCAAGCGTCGATCGAACGATCCTTTGGTCCCAAGGGTCACCACGAGACAGAAATAAAAGCGATATTGGCATCGAACGGGTTTTCTACCGACTTTCCTGCCCCAGTTATTCAGGAAGCTGAAGGACTCACCATTGATGGCACAGACGAGCGGCGTGATATGCGCGACACACTCACCTTCACCATTGATCCAGACGACGCAAAAGACTTTGACGATGCGATTTCATACAAAAAGAATGCGGACGGCACAACTGAAATTGGCGTACACATCGCCGACGTATCGTACTTTGTGCGCCCCGGCTCACATCTCGATACTGAAGCAGTAAAACGTGCGACATCCGTCTATCTGGTCGACCGTACTATCCCTATGCTTCCGCCACAGCTTTCAGAAGACTTGTGTTCGCTGAAACCCGACGTCGATCGTCTCTGTTTTTCAACGATTTTTACGGTGAGCGGCACACGGATAGTGGATCGCTGGTTTGGACGCACCATCATCCATTCTCGCCGCCGCTTCACCTACGACGAAGCTGACCGCGCACTTGCGGATAGCGCTGATCCACTGAACGACGAACTAAACGCGCTTTGGAAGTTTGCGCATCAGTTGCGTGAAAAACGAACCGAGTACGGTGCTATCGCTTTTGATTCTGAAGAAATAAAACTCGTTTTGAATGATCAAAAGAAGGTTGTCGACTTTAAAACGAATCGCTACACCGAGAGCCACCAGCTCATTGAAGAGTTGATGCTCCTCGCAAACCGAGAAGTCGCATCATTTGTGTCGCGTGCGATGGGCAAAAAGAGCCGCGTCTTTCTCTACCGGGTCCATGACCTCCCTAACGACGACCGGCTCGAGGAGCTCGCGGTGTACCTACGTGCTATCGGTTACCAGCTCACGCTTTCCCGTGAGACGTCGCCACAAAAAGAATTGAATCGTATGCTCGCGTCTGTTAAGGGCGCACCCGAGGAGTCTCTCATTCGCACCGCTACCATCAGGACGATGGCCAAGGCGGTGTATGCAACAAAAAACATTGGTCACTTTGGCCTCTCGTTTAAAGATTATGCACACTTTACCTCGCCGATCCGCCGTTACCCCGATGTTATGGTGCATCGCGTTTTAGACACACTGCTTCGCGGCGAAAAGCCGACACTTGATCCTAGCGTGGCTGACCAGCTCGCGCTCCACACGTCGACGCGCGAGGCCGAGGCCACCGAGGCCGAGCGGGCCTCTGTCAAAATGAAGCTCGTTGAGTATATGGCCGAGCATTTGAACGAAGAGCGCGCTGGCCTCATCACTGGCGTCACCGAGTTTGGTATTTTTGTCGCTGATAAGCTAAGCGGTGCTGATGGTATGGTGCGCCTCATGAGCATGGAGGACGACATGTATGCGTTTGAACCAAAAAAATATGCTGTCGTCGGTTCAAAAAAGAAAAAAGTCTATCGCCTAGGGGACGCAGTCACCTATCGCGCTGTTGCAGTATCACTTGAAGAACGCACCATCGACATTCGATTGGCGTAACTAGCTGTGCTTTAGCACGTTCTCAATTTTGACTTCAATGCTATCAAGCATGCGTGCGCGAGCATTAAGTGCTTTTCTTCCTTTTTCCTCCCAAATGAGATTTGAGCACGACGTGAGTGCCGCTGCAAACTGTGGCCCTGCTCGCTTTGCTTTCGCTCGCAATTCTGCGATGCGTGTGTGGAGCGCTTCGCGCTGGAGCTCGAGTGGACTCACTGGCCCGCTCTTAAATCTAAATCTTCGCGGCTCTACCATCCAGCGAGTATGCCGTAAAAATTTCTATTGTGCAAACTACTTATTTTGATTGCAACGAGGGTGGACCAACAATAGTGCTTGGGAAAAATCGAGCCTTATCTAGCTCCTCTTTTGGAATATCTGACGCTTTCAATAATCGCTCCAAATATTCTCGCTGATCAGGCGCGAGCGGTGGGAGTGATAGACGCTTTGAAGCATTTTCAATCATGTAGACTTTTTTATATATTCGGTACGGGGATATCCCTCTACACCGATAACAACATCGTCGGGATGCATCACGCCTAGCCCATGATTCACAAAACGAGCTACATCACGCTGTGCCTCCTCAGAAAGATTAGGAATAGGAACCTTCTCCACTCGAAAATTGAAAATGGGACGTTTTTTGCCAGCAATTTTCTGAGATTCTTGCGTCATGAATTAAGTATATATTATTTTGCTACCTTTACGGCTTCTTCTAGCTTCACCGACAAAACTTTAGACACACCGTCGCCGCCCATGGTGACGCCGTACAAAACACCTGCCCTACTCATGGTCTCGCGGTTGTGCGTGATAACAACGAGTTGCGACTTGTCAGAGAGCGCCTTCACCATGTCGCCGTAACGCCTCGAGTTCGCCTCGTCGAGTGCCGCATCGGTCTCGTCGAGAATAAGAAACGGTGGTGGATTCACACTCGACATTGCAAAGATAAGTGCGATCGACGTGAGCGCGCGCTCGCCCCCTGAGAGCATGACGAGTGATTTGATGCGCTTTCGTGGGATGGTGAGGGACACTTCAATACCCTCGACAAACTCCGTTGGCGCTTCGTCTTCTTCGACTTGATATTCTTCCTCAACGTCGTCAGTAATGCGCGGCTTTTTAAGCGGCTCTTTGTGCCGCACAAGGCTCGCCGAGCCGCCGTCAAACATCAACCCAAAAAAACGCGAGAACTGGTCATTAATTGCATCGAGTCCAGAATCAAATCGGGTGCGTAGCTCTGACTCCAAAGACTCGATCACGGTATGAAGTTCACCTGATGCAGTTGAAAGATCGGCGAGTTCGCGCGTTAAGTATGCTTCACGTTCGCTGGCCTCGGTATACTCTTTCATCAAATCTTCTGAGCCAGCTCCTCCCATCTCTTCAAGGCGAATTTTTATTTTTTCAAGCTCGCGCTTTTCACGCTCTTGTTCGACACGCTCTACTGGCGCAGCAACGACTTCGTGATACTGCACAGCATCCCGCCCAATAAGAGGCACCGCTTCTGCGAGTTCTCGCTCAAACTCTTGTGTTTCGAGCATAAGGCGCTCTTTTTCAGCGTCCATGATCGCAAGCTCATGGCGCACCTCGCGCTCCTCGCTCGCGAGTTCAAAGAGCATACGCTCTTTCTCTCGATCAGTACTGCGCATTTCTTCGAGCTCAATACGGATCGATGCGAGCTCAGCTTCAAGCTGAATTTCTTTTTTCTTAGCCTCGCCCTCAGCCGCCACGGCTGCCTCGCGCTCGCGCACTAACGCATCAATGTCGACGTCACTCTTCGAGACACTCTGCGTGAGTGATTTGATGCGATCTATAAATGCTTGCAGCGCTTCGGCTGGATTTTTAAGTGTTCCAGCCTTAAACGAGGCGACCAGAGCTTCGCCCTCTGATGCGAGACGAACCACCTCCTCAGCTGAGACTGAGGCGCGGAGCACCACTTTTTGCAGCGTCTCGAGCTGGCCATCAATGCGCGCGGCGCGTGAACTCGCCGTCGCATGCTGCGCGCGAGCTGCATCTAAATCACGGGACAAGGTCACGATAGCTGCGCCACGCTGATCGGCGGCCCCGCTTTTAAGCGTCTGCTTTGCCTCGTTTACCTTTGACTCGATGAGCGTGAGATGTGATTTTTTGCTCGCTGACTCGTGACTCAAATGCTCACGACGACCCTTCAAGTACTCATCTTCACGTTTGAAATATACCCGGTAACGGTCGAGTGCGGCGACACGGATTTCTTCTGCCCGCTCTATTTTTTCTACTGCTTTTTTCAAAAATCGAATGTGTGGCGCAACCTCGCGCATCAGGGCCTCTACCTGGCGGATATTCTCTGCTGTTTTGTCTAACTTACGTATCGCCTCTTCTTTCCGATATTGGTACATTTTGAGGCCGAGCGCATCTTCAAGCATCTCGCGTCTATCCTTTGGACTGGCGGTGAGGATGCGGTCCGCTTCTCCCTGGCTGATGATGTGGTGGCCACTCTCGCCGATGTTTGCTGCTGCCAAAAGCTCGAGTATGTCTTTGAGGCGCACCACCGAGCCGTTCAGCTTGTATTCGTTCACTCCGTCACGATGCACGACACGCTCCACAACCACCTCGTCAAAGTCGATGGGGAGAAAGCGTTTTTGGTTATCAAACGCGAGCGCGACCGAGGCCCTACCCGCACGCGCCACCTGGTCAGTACCGTTCCAGATAAGGTCCTCACCGCGCTTACCGCGCATGCTTTTCATGCTCTGCTCGCCTAAGACAAAGCGGATGGACTCGGCGACGTTACTCTTTCCACTCCCATTGGGGCCGACAATAGCAACCACGGGGGTCGCAAAATCAAATGACGTTTTTTTAGCAAACGACTTAAAGCCGGTTACGTCTAACCGATTCAACAGCATGCATCAATTCTACCAAAGAAACTAGGTCTTTTATTCTATCGTTGTCTCCTTCTCCTCCTCAGTTCGTAATGGATGTCGATACGGAGGCTTACGTGCATCGCCCAAAGCTGCAAAAGCGAATGTCAGCAAAATTGCTGGAATTACAAGAGGAAACGACCAGACTGCAAGCGTATGTACTATGGCAGCCGCTGACGCATATCCTAGTCCAACGAGAACTTTAGCGCTTACAAATTTACCCACCAGCCCAAAAATAACGAGGGCAGCTGCGAGAATACCTGACCACACGGCTCTTCGATACATTGTTTTTGCCTGTAATTCTTGCTCTTCTCTTGCATCATCCCTTTTGTAGATAAGGCGTTTTTTATAAACAGTTACCTCTTTGCGATCGCCGGGCCTTGGTTTCGCAGCAGCAAACGACTCAGTTGGCGGCATCGCCTCAAATGGGGCTACGAGCTCACGGAGACCCTTAGCACTAACTCTTTCTACAACCTTAACGCGTTCAAATTGTTTAGTGGTCATACTATAGAATTATCTTATTCTTTTGGGTTCTTTGTGTTCGAAGTCAGGGTACGGCGGCTGTTTGATTCCTGTAAATGCTGCTCCAAGCGAGTTACAAAGAAGCGCCAGAGCGCATACACCCGTAACCACGAGCCCCAACCATGCTAGGGCGACAAAACCCGACATAGCAGCTACTGCTGTTACAGGGAGAGTAAGAGATTCAATGCCAGCAATAAATGCCGTAACAGCCCCGGCTATTAATCCAACCAACAAACGACCCGTCATTCGCTCATGATTGACCCATGCCTTGTCACGTTCTGGATTCACCGTTCGACGAACAATCGTCTGCGTCTCCCACACTTCTTCGTCGGGCGCAGCAGGTGGTTGATTGGCTGCATGTATTTCGCGAGCAGGAAGTGGTTCGCCTACTTTTTTGACGAGCTCGCGGACGTTATGCCGTGCTCGTGCTTCACCTACTTGTCCAAAAACTTTTTGTTCGCGTTGTGGCATACCTATAAATTTTTATTGATTGGTGCAGTGTATACCTCTGTATTTTACCTGTCAATCACGTTGACAAAGCCTATCCACACAGGGTATACAGACTATATGTCAGACGGGCCATTCACCAGCCTTGAACAATAGATAGTCTATGGCCCGAGGTGAGGAGCAGTCGGAGTATCCATTCTCACCAAGTCGTGAATGGCATTTTTTGAAGAATCTATTTGATCGTTTTGGAATTGTGCTCAGCCGAGCAGAAGTTGACCAGCTCAAAAATGATTTGAAATCTGGCATCGCACCACTTCGGGTTAAAGGTCCAACGGGTGCGCACAACTATTATGCGCGCATACAAGGCCAGATGGTGCCAGTGGTGTACAAAGAAAAAACCGACCGGCTTATAACAGCGCTTCCTCGCAAGGACATAGCAAAACATGAGCATGCTCCTGTGGTTCAACGACAAAGCCCTGACGATAAGATCTTTAAAGACACAAAACATTGGAAGAACAAACGAAAACGAGACGACCTCGGTAAACGCGGCCGCTAGGCCTTAAGGACTTTTTTCAAGTAGTCACCCGTATAGGAGCCCTTGGTGCGCGCCACTTCTTCTGGCGTGCCACGAGCGACAACCTTTCCACCACCGACTCCGCCCACAGGCCCTATGTCGATGATGTGGTCTGCACTTTTTATAAGATCCATATTGTGCTCGATGACCATAACGGTGTTTCCTTTATCAACGAGCCCTTGTAAAATTTCAATAAGCTTTTTAACATCGTCGTAGTGGAGACCGATAGTCGGCTCGTCGAGTAGATAGATTGTTTTTTCCGTGTGCCGGCGATACATTTCTGAAGATATTTTTACGCGCTGCGCCTCACCGCCCGAGAGCGTCGTCGCACTCTGCCCCAGTTCGAGATAGCCTAAGCCTACGCTCATGAGGGTCTCGAGCCGATCTGATATCGCGGGGATATCTTTAAAGAAGTCGAGCGCCTCTTCAATCGTCATGTGGAGCACATCATCAATATTCTTTGTCTTATACTGGATTTCAAGAGTCTCTTTCATAAATCGCTTGCCATCGCACACGTCACACGTGACATACACCGTGGGCAAAAAGTGCATCTCGACAGCGACGGTACCGTTACCCTGGCATGCCTCACAGCGCCCTCCTTTTACATTGAAGCTAAAGCGCGATGCTTTCCAACCTTTCGCGCGTGCCTCGGTCGAAGATGCAAAGAGGTCACGAATGTGAGTGAAAGCGCCCGTGTACGTCACCGGGTTTGAGCGTGGGGTGCGGCCAATCGGCGACTGATCAATGAGAATGACCCGTGATAAGTATTCTGTGCCTGTAAAGCTCGAACAGTTATACACTTTGGTCGTGCGGTAGTTGCGCTCAAGTTTTGCACGGAGATTTTTATGAAGAATTTCATACATGAATGACGACTTACCCGAGCCCGAGACACCAGTCACGGTAATGAGACGCCCGAGTGGTATATCAACGTCCATATTTTTAATATTAAAAATATTTGCCTGGCGCACTTTTATAGCGCCGCGCTCACTATCACGCCTTTCCTTTGGGATTTTTATTTTTTTCTCGCCGCGCAAATACGCGAGTGTTGACGAATCCGAGTCGTTCTTTTTCTGCGTTAACAGTTTATCCAGCCACCCGGTCACGACGACGTTCCCTCCATGCACGCCCGCGCCGGGGCCGATATCTACGATGTAGTCAGATGCGTAAATGGTGTCTTCGTCGTGTTCAACGACGATAATGGTATTTCCAAGATCGCGCAGTTTGAGGAGTGTTTTGATGAGCCGATCGTTATCATGCTGGTGGAGCCCAATGGTCGGCTCGTCCAAGACATAGAGCGCTCCCACGAGCCCCGAGCCCAGTTGCGACGCGAGGCGGATACGCTGTGCCTCACCACCGGAGAGCGTGTTTGCAGTTCTATCGAGCGTTAAATAACCGATGCCGACATTAATCATGAACTGGAGACGCGCTTGTATCTCCTTCAATACCGTATTCGATATCTCCTCTTGCTTCTTGGTGAGGGTCAGCGTCTGTAAGTACTCTGCCGCATCAATAATCGACATACGTGTAAGGGTTACGATATTGACCCCCGGCCCCGTCTCTGCTGAGTCACTTTCGACACCGTTCCCTCTCCTCCCTGAAGGTCGAGAAAGTGAGCTCAGAGAGGCGGGGGCTTTTGATAAGTAGACGCGAAGCGCCTCGGGGCGCAGGCGTGCGCCCATACACTTGGGGCACTCATCAAGGTTGAAAAAACCAACGGTGCCGAGCCCATTACACTCGGGGCACGCACCATACGGCGAGTTGAATGAAAAGAGCCGCGGCTCAACTTCAGGAAATGACGACCCATCGATAGGACAGATAAATTTTGCGGACAAAAGTCTCTCATCGCCAGAGGGATTAATGATTTTAACTAATCCGTTTGACTCTTTAAGCGCGAGCTCGACCGCCTCTGATAAACGTTCACGAGCATCAACTTTTGATTTTTCAAATTCGCTAATAAATATTTCATCCACCAACACGTCTATGTCGTGCACTTTGTTTTTATCGAGCTCGATGCGCTCACGAAGCTTATGCTTCTTGCCATCAATCACCACCTCTTCATACCCCTTACCCAGAAGATCATAAAGCATCTGATAGTACTCGCCTTTCCGCCCTAGCACGATCGGAGCTAAAATGCGTATCTTTTGATCAGAATAAGCGACACCAACGGCTTTTTTCGAACCACTTTTTACATCTACTGATTCGACGGTACGCAAAATGATTTTAAGTATCTCCTCTTTTGAAAGTTTTTGAATAGCGACGTCATCGTGTAAACAGTATGGCGTACCTACACGCGCATACAAAATGCGCATGTAGTCATAAATCTCGGTTATCGTCGCTACCGTCGAACGGGGGTTGTTTGATCGAGACTTCTGATCTATTGCGATTGCGGGCGAGAGGCCCGTGATTTCTTCGACATCCGGTTTTTGCATCTGGTTCAAAAACTGTCGCGCATAGGCCGAGAGTGACTCTACGTATCGGCGTTGTCCCTCAGCAAAGATGGTGTCGAATGCCAAAGAGGATTTGCCCGATCCTGATACACCCGTAATAACCACGAGTTTATTTCGCGGCATCTCGACGTCTATGTTTTTCAAGTTGTGCGTCTTGGCCCCTCGGACCACAATTTTATTGGTGCCGAGGTCGGGGTCGTGAGAATGTTCGTCTTTTTTAGGGCTCATACGTAAAAGGGCCGCCGATGTGGCGGTACCCTTATACTAGCACAAACAGATTATTTACGGGATGAGAAAAACAGCGAGTCCGCCAATTCCTGTGGCCCAACCGCCGACAGTATCGCGTGCTTTTTTGGGACTCTTGCTGTCTGCCTTTGTCCCCCACTCACGCCACGTGCGACGAAGGAGGCCGTTTTTTGCTTTGAATGACATACATGAGCAGAGTAGCACGTATTTTCTATTTGTCAAGCACCCGATGCGTGCAGGACCTACTTGTGGCTCTCATGGATATCACGGATATCAATGCCCACCTCCTCCATTTCAGCTATAGAAAAATTATTAACCAAGTATGATGCCCACCACTTAGCTATCTTCCTTCTTGCCAAAACTTCTGCCGGTGACTTGCCCGCATAGCGACTGGCGATCTTCAATCGAAGATCGGCCTCTGCCACATTAAATAACCCCGGCCGGTATGTCATATGCTTCAGGGGTTAGTGATACCACTCAGCGCATTACTCGTCAAGATATATACGACGCGGGTTTGGTTTCCCTTTTCTTTTTTTAGGCTCGGGGAGCTTTGCCTCTAATTTATAGATTTCGTCGCGGATAAGCGCAGCTGTTTCAAAGTCTAAAACTTCAACGGCGCGCTCCATCTGCTCGCGCTTTTGTTCAATCACGGTCTTTAATCGCTTTGGATCATCGCCACTTGCGAGGTCCATAGTGAGGAGCATGTCGACAGTGGCGGCGCGCTCGGCCTGCAGCGTATCGGTGATATCGCTAATGAGCTTGGTGATAGTCTCTGGTGTAATGCCGTGCTTTGTATTGTAGGCGAGTTGCACACCGCGACGCCGATTTGTCTCCTTAATTGCCCTATCCAAGGAGCCGGTCGATTGATCAGCGTACAGAATGACGCGACCCTTCACGTTGCGCGCGGCGCGGCCTATAGTTTGGATAAGCGCGGTCTCGCTGCGGAGAAAACCCTCTTTATCTGCGTCGAGAATACCGACGAGCTCTACCTCGGGCAAATCCAGTCCTTCGCGAAGAAGGTTAACGCCCACCAAAGCATCAAACTCGCCACGCCTAAACTTGGTTAAAATATTGATGCGCTCTATCGTTTTTATATCAGAGTGGATGTATTCTGCCTTGACTCCTCGCCCCTTTAAAAATTCTGCTAAATCTTCTGCCATTTTTTTGGTGAGCGTCGTCACCAACACGCGTCCTCCACCAGTTACCACCTCTTCTGTCTCTTGAATAAAGTCTTCTACCTGACCATCGTTAACGCCGCCAGACACAGGACGCACGATAATTTCTGGATCGATGAGGCCCGTCGGACGGATGACTTGTTCTATCGGCTTGCCCGAATGCTCGAGTTCAAACGACCCCGGTGTCGCAGAGGTGAATATGACTTGTCCTACGGTCGATTCAAATTCTTTAAACGTGAGCGGGCGGTTATCCTTTGCAGAAGGCAGGCGAAAGCCGTGATCGACGAGTGTCTTTTTTCTGGACTGATCTCCGGCATACATACCACCTATCTGCGGTACTGTCACATGCGACTCATCGATAATCGTCAAAAAACCCTTAGGAAAATATGACAGTAGTGTGTACGGAGGCTCACCGACCGTTCGTCCATCAAAATGTCGCGAGTAGTTTTCAATGCCGTTACAGTAGCCGATCTCGCGGATCAACGCGAGATCGTAGCGCGTGCGGCGCTTAATGCGCTCTGCTTCAAGGATCTTGCCCTCTTTTGCAAAGACTTTGAGCTGCTCTTCAAGTTCGACCTCGATATCATGCACGGCGCGCTCACGCTCTTCTGGCGCGGTGACGTAGTGCTTTGCGGGAAAAAGAAAAAACTCGCGAGGGGACTCAACCAAGGTACGGCTCACTGCATTTAATTTTGATATTTTTCCAATCCTTCCATCTTCTGGTTCTACACGATACACAATGGTCTCGTTCACGGGCATGACTTCGACGGTGGGCCCGACTGCTCGAAACGTGCCGGGGGTTAGGTCAGCGTTCGTGCGTTCAAACTGGAGTGAGACTAGAAAACGCATAAACTCAGCACGCTCAAATTTTTGTCCCACTGCAATATGGCGATGCACCTTTTTATACTCGTCTGGAGAGCCGAGACCATAAATGCAGGACACCGACGCGACGATGATCACGTCCTCGCGCGT
Source organism: Patescibacteria group bacterium (assembly GCA_038062735.1). Taxonomy (GTDB): domain Bacteria; phylum Patescibacteriota; class Minisyncoccia; order Phycocordibacterales; family Phycocordibacteraceae; genus Phycocordibacter. The sequence continues at coordinate 47,790 of JBBTWN010000002.1, read as the reverse complement.
GAGGAGCGCCTGCGTTGATGCGTGACGAAGGCGATCTATCTCTTGGTTAATCATCGCCTCCTTTTCGATGTACGTGTCGGTGACCGGCATGTACGCCTCGGGCTGATAATAGTCGTAGTAGGAGACAAAGTAGTGCACCGCGTTATCGGGGAAAATATCTCGATACTCTTGAGTGAGCTGCGCCGCGAGCGTTTTGTTATGCGCGATGACGAGCGTTGGTCGTCCAATCTGAGCGATAACGTTTGCCGCGGTAAATGTCTTACCCGAGCCAGTTACACCGAGCAATGTTTGATACCGTTCGCCCGCCTTAACGCCTTTCACGAGTGCATCAATAGCCACTGGCTGGTCACCCGCTGGCGTATGGTTTGATTTTAGTTTAAATACGCTCATCTATGCACTATAGCAAAACCGCTATTACCCCAGAGTGACCTTGCGCACCCACTCTACTGCACGCTTCATTACGACAGTGCGATCAAGCTGCGCATTTTTGGATTCTCTGCAATAAGGCGCTGCATAAACGCAGCAAACTGGGGGCATTCTTGGCGTGTCAACTTTGGATAGGTCATGAGCTTAGCAAATGCGTCAGCAAACATCTCGTCGTTTCGATGCTGTGACTGGTGGTGGGACAAAAGGCGGAGAGCATCTGGACTCCCCTTGTATTCACCAAGTGCTGCGTGAGCACGTGGACTCTCCAAAAAGTCATGAAAGCGGTAGAGTTCTTCCATAATCGCTGCACGCTCTGTAAGCGGTAGCGCCTTGAAGTGGTCGCTCACCCCAAGAAGCACGTACATCGCATGCGACACTTCGTGCGCGAGGGTAGCCATTTTGTCTCCACCAGACTGGGCATCATACATGTCGGTGAGTTGCATGATCAACCCGCCGTTGCCACCTAAAAGATCGGTCTCAATAAAAAAAGTTGCGTTAGCTTTTTCACCACCGATGAGGGTAAACCCATCAATATGCTCTATACGTCTAAAAAGCGCCTTGGCGAGCGCCCATACCTGCTCAGAGCCCAACCCCTCGCTCGAGTTGAGCGGTATGTTAAACAGAGTCGAAAAGACCTTTCCATCAAAACTTATTTTTGTGGAGGGGAGTTGATACAGAGGACCGTTCTTGGGATCGGCAATTATGTTTGAGATTTTGTACATAATCTCGCTGTGGTAGTTAGGTGCAAGCTGATCTTGATTCTCAATGGGAGTCATCTGGTAGAGATTCTCAAGAGCCTCAGGCGGTTTGGCAAATCCAGTGAGCTCAGTAAGCCATGCGACGAGCGGCACGCTCGGCGCTATCGATTCAAACTCACGCTGTGTAAGCTCAAGCACGCCACCGGCGCCCATAATCTGAAGTCGTGACACGTTAGAGAGCGCATGATGCACCGTGTGCTGGCTGTCGTTGGCTACGTAGTACACGTCGTACGTCGATCCGTGTCGCACCACAAACCAGCCGTTATATCCATTTCCAATGAGCTCTAACAATCCTGTTGGCGAGCGCGGGCCATATTCACTAGTAAAGTTACTCTTATCATCATAGGTGTGACCAGTCGCTGCGCGAGCTGTACCGATGTCGCCCATGTGTAAAACGTCCTGCACCAGCACGCCCGTTCCAATACCGGAGCTTGAACCCGTGAGTGCACCAGCGACCATGATACTTGTCTTGCGATCAAGGAGGGCTGCGCGCTTTTTTGCCATCGCGCGTGCGATGCGACGCACGCCATTATGTCGATCGGTGTCTGTATATTCAGCGAGCGCTGCTTGGAGTTCATGTTCCGCTGATTCAACTTTTTTTGTATTGAGCACCCAGCGAGTTATACGATTCGTCCCACCCGACTCTGCCTGTTTGTGTAAAAATTCGCGCATCATTTTGCCACCGCCAAACGCAGCGACAACGGCAAACAGTGCCGCAACCGGGCCCAGCGCCATGGTCCGCATTGCATATGAGTACGTCAAAGATGCGGCGATAGCGCCGTACATAATTCGCTTTTGTGCTTTTGACGAGAGCGTTAAAAACCACTCGCGTGTTCGCGTGCCGGCCCACTTTGTCCACGTGCCGTACTGGCGTTCGAAGTTAATTATTTTTGAAAGATAGTCAGCGCGTAGCGTACGTACCGTTTGGCGCATCGGATTAGCTGGTGGCACCGTCGTTATAACGTGTTCAGCGTACGCCAGATACTGATCAACCGCAGCGCGATATTCGCGCCACTCGGCCTTGGTCATTTTTAACTTTTGCCAGTTGTCGGTGAGCACTTCAAGGCGTCGCGCCAGCACACCGTGATCGTGTCCAATCAAATGCAGTCGATCAGCCTTCTCGGACATAGTGTGTTACATTATAACACACCACGTTGTATAGTCAAGTTTTGATTTATCGCGCTGCTTCTACTGCTGGCTCCTGGTACCGCTTGATGCCAAGAATTCTGCCTTTACTGGGCTGAATAATCGAGAGGAAAAACGTAGACAAGATTAGCCCTACAGCGACTGCTCCCGCTGCGGCTGCAACGAGAGGCACAAATGCAGTGAGAAACGCCATAGTACCTACGCTGACGCCTACACCAGTTAAGAAGGTAGCAACAGCTGGAGTTAGAATCAATAACTTTGCCATTGACACTCCGAACCATGAAATGAACGCAAAAAGAAATGCAGCTGGCACATTGTCAGCGAGGGGCTTAAACCGCCTCATTCTTGATTCAAAATGTGGATTTTCTCTTCGCTTAACTTCAGTAACGTACTTAGTTGTTACTATTTTAGCTTCAGGTTTAGTCTTAACCCTTCCTGCGGCTGCAAAGGCTACCCCCTCTCGAGGGACAAACATGGTCTGATCGCGACCCATGCCAGAGTCCACTTTTACTGTGGTAATGCCTGCTTCTATCCCCTCTCGTTTTCTGGTATCCATACCTACTGTAGTTCTATGTTAATAGAGGTATGATACCACTTATTTTACTTGTGTCAAGTTTTGTAGGTAGAGAGGAAGTCGGCGCGGAAGTCGTCAAAACGGTCGTCCAAAATGGACTGGCGGATATCTGCGACGAGTCCCACGATAAAACGCACATTGTGCATTGAAGCAATGATGGGCCCCAGCATCTCGTGCGCACGAAACAGGTGGTGCAGGTACGCATAACTGTACCCAAGCGTCTCACGAGTATCCGTCTTATATATATCCTTGCGGAGGTCTATCTTCCCCGCCAAAGTGTAGATGGTGCCCGTGCGGCCAAGACGTGTCGGGAGCACGCAGTCGAACATATCTATGCCGTTCGCTACCCCTTCAAACAAATCCTCTGGCTCACCGATGCCTAAAAGGTGTCGTGGCTTATCAGCGGGGAGCGGTTCAATCGCCGCTTGAAGCGCCTCGCCAAGATCTTCTTTTGAAAAAGAGCCGCCGATGCCAAAGCCGTCAAATGGCATCGCACCAATCTCGGCGGCACTTTCACGTCGAAGGTGCGGATATCGTCCACCCTGAATGATGCCAAAAATAGCCTGCTGCTTCATCGCTTGTAAATTTCTGCTGTGCGCATCGAGCGACCGACGTGCCCACGCATGCGTGCGCTTCATGCTTTTAATCTGCTCTTCCTCAGGAGCCACGGGGCTTACAAAATCATCGAATGCAAAAAAGATGTCTGCGCCGAGTTTGTGTTGGATTTCAATCGAACGCTCGGGGGTGAAGCGGTGGAGCGAGCCGTCAATGTGCGAGGTAAAGGTCACCCCCTCATCGTCGACGATGGCGAGCTTCCCGTGCACGCCCGCGACGTCCTCGTAATATACAGCAGGAGCTGCCCCAGCCGCCTCACCGCGTGCAACAAACTTTGACATATCCTGGTTGTACGCGACGCCCAAAGAAAAAACCTGAAAGCCGCCCGAGTCTGTAATCAGCGGCCCCTGCCAGCGCATAAACTCGTGGAGCCCGCCCATCGTTTTAATCACATCCTCACCCGGTTGCAAAAAGAGATGGTAGGTATTAGAGAGTGCGACCTCGACACCGAGCTCACGTAAATCGTCGGGCAGTATCCCTTTTACTGTGCCCTTGGTCCCGACCGTTGAAAATGCAGGCGTAGAGAATGCGCCGTGTGCTGTATGTATCACGCCGGCGCGAGCCTGGCTCGCGCCGGATTTCTTAACTATCTCAAAGCGAATCGCTGACATCTACTCCGCCGGCTCAATTTGTACCATCTCTACATCAAACAACAGCGTCGAGTTTGGTGGGATAGCGCCCTGTCCTCGGTCTCCATAGCCGAGTGCCGGCGGGATAGCGAGGAGTCGTCGCTCACCCACTTTCATACCGACAATACCTTGCTGCCAACCCTGAATAACGGGATCAATACCCAAAATAAAACTAAACGGACCGCCATGGTTTGCAGACGCGTCAAACATGGTACCGTCCGGCAATACGCCAACATAATTGACGCTGACCGTATCACCCGCGACTGCACCTCGCTCAGTGGACGTACTGGTCACTGTAGTGACCACACGCAGCGCCGCCACTGTGCCAGTCGAACGTATCTCATCCAAGAGTGCCTGTGCACTGTTGTTTGTCGCGGCAGGAGTTACCGTTTGTGTGCTGCGATTAAAATTAAAAAAACCAAAATAGATAAGAGCGATAATGACAACAACAGCGACTGCGGCTCCAATATACATATTCTTCTTCATACGAAAACCTCACCTTAGGGCTAATAGTGCTAGTGTACCACGTCAACTGGGCGCACCTCTGACCCCCCTGCGGTATCAAGCACTTCATACCCCGCGTCTAGTATTTTAGCGCGGATACGGTCTGATTCTGCAAAATCTTTCTTCTCTCGAGCGAGATCGCGGGCGCGAACGAGCTCTTTGACATGGGATGGAACGGCGGACACCAGTGTCATATGCTGCGTCGCTGTCTCATAAAACCCAAGTCCTAACACCTCGTCCATAGCGAGCATGGTCGCGCGGCGATCACCAAGCGGGACACTATCGTCCTTGATCATCGCCCACATGACGCTTATCGCTTCTGGAGTACTAAGGTCATCATTGAGCGCCGTATCAAATTTGTGCATGTATTCGCGATGTACGTTTCCATAGAGGGGTGCATCAACAAAAAAACGAAGGGCGCGATGGAGCGCCGTCTGTGCTGCCATAACTGCGTCGAGTGTAAAGTTCATTGACTGGCGATAGTGACCCGTGAGAAGCCAATAGCGATATGCCAAGGGCGAGACACCCTGATCGCGGAGCTGCCGCAGCGTTAACTCGTTTCCTAACGATTTTGAAAGTTTGGTGCCATCAATCGTAATAAACTCATTATGAAGCCAGTAACGTGCATACTGTTTTCCATTAGCGGCTTCTGCCTGTGCGCGCTCATTCGTATGATGAATTGCAATGTGGTCGATGCCGCCCGTGTGAATGTCAAAACTTTTTCCAAGGTAGCGCGTCGACATTGCCGTACACTCAATGTGCCAGCCCGGGAATCCGCGACCCCACGGTGCCTCCCAGCCCATAGTGGAACCTGCTTCTGCAAACTTCCACAGCGCAAAGTCACGCGAGTCATGCTTTTCGCTATGTGCACCGATACGAGACTCACCATCGGGGTGGCTCGTTACAAAATAGTCGTAGTCGCCAAAGTTGGCGACATCAAAATATACCCCATCTGATGTTTTGTATGCAAAACCTTTATTCAACAATTGCTGAATATAGGCGATCATCCCCGGCACATGCTCTGACGCTCTCGGCATCGCGTGCGGTACTTTTAAATTGAGCGCTGCGGCATCTTCTTTGAACGCATCCACATACTTAGACGCGAGTGCGAACATATTTTCCATGGTGAGCGCGAGGCCCTCGCGTTTGAGCCCCACGAGCATCTTGTCCTCAGTATCATCAGCGTCACCAACAAGGTGACCAAAGTCAGTGATGTTCATCACCTGGGTCACACGGTAGCCAGCGTGCTCAAGTGTACGGCGAATGATGTCGCCGAGGAGAAACGCACGAAAGTTACCAATATGCGTATAGTTATAGACTGTGGGTCCGCAGTTGTACATAGAGACGCGGCCGCGCCGCATCGGCTCAAAAATTTCTTTTTTTCTTCCGTGGGTATTGAAAAGCTGAATTTCCGTCTTCGGTTTCTTTTTAAACCAACCAAACATGTGGTCAGTATAGCAAAAACCCGCCGATAAGGCGGGTTTGTTTGTTGTGTGCTATCTATGCAGACACCTTGAGCATTCGTCTAATCCCGTAAATACCTTTTGCCACATTAGCAAACACAAGATTCGAAGTCATGACGGTGAACAGAGCGCCGGCTGCAATGAGTCCTGCAGTTGCAATAACACCAATTGCTGGCACCGTGAGTAAGGTTGCAGCACTAAAGAGACCGGCAACTACTGTTGCAGCGAGCATGCCAAACATCCTGTTTCTTTGTGCTGCTTCAACGTCCTGGGGGATTTTTTCACCCTCGTCTGGGATAACATTGTACGCATCTGCAAATGGCTTGATACCAAACAATGAGCCTAGCGCTTCTGGAATACCTCCAAAGAACGCATTGAAAAACTGATCTGCTTTTTCTCCTACTGATATGTTATTTCGTTCTCGTCTCATAATTTTATTGATTAGTGATTCGTCACATTATATATTAAAGAACATATTTTGTCAAGTTAGTGCCATCGTTCGAGTGTAAGGTAGCGAATCGCCGCAGCAACAGCTGCGGCGGCTACAACCCCCCACAGAATCCACCCCACTGGTGTAAGAAGTGCAAAAGAACCGCCCCACCAGCCGACAAGTGACGCCGTAAGCACCGCAGGAAGTGGCGCACCATAGAAAAAAATCATATAACGGTTACCCCTACCTGCCATTCTCTGTTCAGCATCACTATATTCTTTTCTCAGCCTATCTTTCTTCGATAGTGGCGCGCGAACAGGAGCTGGCACTGGAACTGGCTGTACGACCTCACGCTTTGGTTGTACCGGAGATTCTCCATTAACCTCATCTATCAGTCGGTCTAATTCAATTACCTTTTCAGCAATTATCGGTCCGTGTTCAGCAGGCGATGGCATGATGGTGTAACGTACTAGTTGCTCTCCAGCCCTCGATCAAGCAAATGAGAGAAAAGTCCAAACAAGAGCCCCGCGCCCACAAATATTGTTATCGGCACCCACAAGGACGGCGCGATAAGCCAGAATGCGGTAGTAAACAATGCTGGCGGAATAAATATTTGTGGCAGAGCAATGGCTCCAAAATACGCCAGCGTTGAAAAGACACCGAGTGCAGCTGCTGAGCCAATACCAAGCGCACGCAAGAAAATCCCTGACCAACTTAGTCCGCTGTGAAATTTTCCACCGGCGAGTTGCTCACCGAGATTACTTGCAGGCTGCTGTAAAAAATCCGCTACCCGTGAGAATCGGCTACCCGTATCAGCAAACGCGCGAGTCTCGCGGACCTGACTCACGCCAACTGCCCGCTCTGCCATTACTCTCACTTCGCGCTCGAGCGCACTCCCACCGCGAGCTCTCGCTTCTGTCGTTCGTGCTCCTTGCGTTTCAGGACTTAAAAATGAGGTTTTCGCCATTGATGGATGGTACACTATAAATAAGATATTGTCAAGTGAGGAGATCAGGCCAATTTGACACACAAACCATTCGTGCTATAATACGAAAATGCGAGAGGGCCTCACATCTCAAACGCTACACGCAGAGGCTCCCCCAGCCCACGAGGGGTCGCGGGTTTATGACCTAGTGCGTACAGTCCCTGGAGTTATACGTGAACAAAAGTTGCAGACAGAGACGCGTGCTTTTAATCGTCCGCGCCCTGAGATATGGTCACCCATCCCAAGCTACAGAAATGAAAAACGAGGACTCAAGTGGCTTAAGGTCCTTCTCGCGATACTTCCTGTCGCGGCACTCGCTGGTGCATTTAGCGCTATGGCGACAGGCGTTGCATTCGAGTTTTTTGGTAGCATCAGCGGCATTCTTGCTGCAGGACCGCTTATGGCTATGTTCACGTTCGTCTCATACGCGGTGTTTGCGGCTATCCTCCTCGCCGCAATGACAAAAATTCTTCTGGGGGTATACAAAATTTGGTGGCGCTCACGACTCTAGGAGTTTGTATCAACAGTTTTAGTTCTGGGCGGGACGGTGGCCCAGTAGCCATCAAGTGGTGGCTCATGGTAGTGATCGCCCGGCGGTGGCGCTAAACGTTGAAACTTTGTCGGCCACACACGCGTACCCGGACGGCGAGGTTTTTGTGGCACCAAACTCATGCTCAAGCTGAGTTTCAGTCCTAACTTCTGTCCCTTTTCCATGGTCTTTAGAACTTTGTCTGCATGCACTATTTTAGAATACAGAGCGCTGGATGTCGGCGACGGCGCTCTGATACAGAAAGACCCAAGCCCTGAAGCTCGGGGTTCTTGCGTGCGACATACTTTCTGACGTCCCTCCCTATCTTATCTATATCGATAAGACCTGGCACTTTATGAAAGGCTGTAATAGCGAGGCCGAGCCGGGCTTGTCTCTTTTGTTCTGGCACGTTTTCCATGACCCCACGATACACCACATTACCTGCTACCTCAAGCTTCTCTGTTGATGCAGCATTGCTCAAATTTTACCTCTTCGAAATCTATCTGCGATTGCCATTTGTCGCTGCATAGGTACGTCCATTGTCCCGCCGCGCCGTGCCTGTCGTAGTCTGCGCAGCATTTTGTCTGCAACACTCAGATGAGTGTCTGGGTCCTTTCTTTTGATTGCTTGTTCAAAGGACCCGTTGTCTACGCTACTTCTGTGTCACAGGACTCAGAGCATCTTAACGGGTGGATGAACGTGACGACGACGACGTTCGGGGATGGAAAGTCCTTTGAGTTTTGGGTTAGTACGCGCAATATACTTGCGAGCGTCCCTAGCCATTTTTTTAGGATCAATGCAATTGGGAACTCTGCGTAACAAAACATCTAAAAAGTCAGATTCTGCTCGATTCAACACCACTAGATCTCCTTTTCGCCAAGCCATTAAGACAGACTATACACCCTCTTGCTCACCAATTCAATGCGCCACCCGTCTGGTACTCGGTGACACGAGTTTCAAAGAAGTTCTTTTTCTTTGAGAGGTCGATGGCCTCGCTCATCCAAGGGAAAGGGTTTGCAACATTAAACTGCGCGGGGAGTCCCACGCGCTCGAGGCGCCTGTCTGCGATGTGCTTAATGTACTGTTCAAAGCCCTCAGCCGTGAGACCAAATATGCCGCGAGGAAATACTTCTTTCGCATACGTGTATTCGAGCTTCGTCGCTTTGCAGACGAGGTCGATGATGCGCGCTTGGAACTCGGGGGTCCACAATTCTGGATTCTCTTCGCGGATGGCGAGGATAACTTCAAGACCAAAGTTAAGATGCATCGACTCGTCGCGCATGATGTACTCGATTTGCTCAGCGGAGCCCGTGAGTTTATTCTGTCGCTTGAAGCCGAGAATAACCGCGAACGATGAGTAGAAGAAGATGCCTTCAAGAATGAGCGAGAACACGCACCAGTTTTCAAGAAACTTTTGATCTGCGGCGAACGTGCCGGTCTTGAACGAGCCATCAAAGATGCCTTCGTTGAATCCAAGAATGAATTCTTGTTTGTCGTAGATGGCATCGATGTTTCGATACATGTTGAAAATCTTGCTTTCGTCCATGCCAAGAGACTCAACGATGTACTGGTACGCGTGCGTATGTATCGCCTCCTCATACGCTTGTCGAAGGAGATACATGCGCACTTCAGGTGAGGTGACGTGCGAGTAGAAGCCCATCACGATGTTGTTTGCAGCGATCGAGTCAGCGGTGGTGAAAAAGCCGAGCACCGTTTCAAACGCAGAACGTTCGTCAGCAGTGAGTGCGGTCGGACTCTTCCACGTCTCGATGTCGAGCTGCATAGAGATTTCTGTCGGGAGCCAGTGGTTCGCGTTTGCGCGGTTATAATACTCCCATGCAAATTTGTGACGCATCGGATAGAGCTGAATAACGTCAGCCTCCTTTCCATTTATAATGCGGCGCTTGTTGATGTCGACCGCTCCAGCGTTTTTTTGTATGGACATAAGGTCTCTAAACTATAGCGCTAATAAAGATGCTGTCTACTGACACGATTCGCAGGTTACTTCTGGTGCACGATGGAGGACATATTGGGTCGAGGTTGGTTGGGCAAATACAGGGGCTGGCTGGGTTGCCACAGCGACGGGGGCGAGCTCAGGTGCCATCACGGCGGTCAGTACTGCCTGTTCGGGGACCCTAGGGAGCATGGCGTCTGGCGTGCGCATCATCTCGACGGTCGACTGAGAAACAAGAGACGATGTGTCACGCTTGTGAGTCGCACCGTACTCTGCGGTTGAGACGGTCGACTTTTCAACCTGGGTCGCCGCGAGTGTACGGAGGTAGTAGGTAGTCTTAAGACCCATGCGCCACGCGTAAAAGTACACCTCTGACAGCTCCCTACCCGACGTGCCGCGAAAGAAGATGTTCAGCGACTGCGACTGGTCTATCCACTTACCCCGGTACGCTGCAGAGCGGACAATCCAGCGCATATCTATTTCAAATACTTCTTTGTACTTATTCTTAATCGCTTCGGGGATGCCGGCGATGGTCGCGATGGAACCGTCTTTTGCTTTGAGTTCATTTAAAATGGCACCGTTCCAGAGATTCATCTTCTTCAAATCTTCGACAAGGTATGGATTGACTACCGTAAAGTCACCACTGATGTTTGACTCCACATAAATATTTTTATAGATGGGCTCGATAGCGGGGATCGAGCCTGCAATGTTAGAAATCGTCGCGGTCGGTGCGATAGCCATACAGTTAGAATTTCTCATCCCGTACTGCTTGATCGCGGCGCGGACAGCAACCCAGTCGAGCGTCGTATCGCGCGACACTTCTATCGCCTCGCCACGCTCCTCTTCCATAAGCCGTACCGTATCAACGGGTAGGATGCCGCGATCCCACTTTGAACCTGCAAATGTGGTGTACGCGCCACGCTCGCGTGCGAGCGCGACTGATGCCAAAATCGCGTAATATGAAACCACCTCCATCGACGTATCGGCAAACTGCACACAGCGTTCTGATGCAAAATCAATGTTGAGCATGTAGAGTGCGTCTTGGAAGCCCATCACGCCAAGACCCACGGGACGATGACGCATGTTTGAAGTTTGCGCCTCTTTGGTTGGATAGAAGTTGATATCGACGACGTTATCGAGCATGCGCATACCGACGGTCACGGTTTCTTTTATCTTATTTGTATCAAAAACACCATTCGTCACGTGGACTGCAAAGTTAACGGAGCCCAAGTTACACACCGCCGTCTCCTCTGCTGACGTGTTGAGTGTAATCTCAGTGCAGAGGTTCGAATTATGAACGACGCCGACGTGGTCCTGTGGTGAGCGGATGTTTGATGGATCTTTGAAGGTGATCCATGGGTGGCCGGTCTCAAAAAGCATGCCGAGCATCTTCTTCCATACTTCTGCGGCCTTTACCTTCTTAAAAAGACGGATATCGCCCTTTGCAGCCATCTCCTCATAGCGGGCGTACGCCTCTTCAAACTTCTTGCCGTAGAGCTCGGTGAGATCGGGTACCTCATCTGGAGAGAAGAATGTCCAATAGCCGTCCTCACGAACACGCTTCATAAGAAGGTCGGGGATCCACGAGGCGGTGTTGATGTCATGGGTCCGACGACGCTCGTCCCCTGTGTTTTTACGGAGCTCCAAGAAGTCCTCAAAATCGTAGTGCCATGCTTCAAGGTACACGGCGGTCGCGCCACGCCTGCGACCCGAGCGGTTAATCGCGACAGTGACATCGTTTGCAATCTTCAAAAATGGGATGACGCCCTGACTCGCCGTGCCGCTCTTCTTAATGAGGGCTCCGGTACCGCGGAGCTTGCTCCACGCGGTGCCGATACCGCCCGCCCACTTAGAGAGCTGCGCGTTGTCGCCATACACTTTAAAGATGTGTTCGAGATCATCATCAACGACGTTTAAATAACAGCTTGAAAGTTGTGGCTTGGGTGTGCCAGAGTGAAACAAGGTTGGCGTCGATGGGACAAAGCGAAGCGTCGAGACAATATTGTAAAACTGTATCGCCCACTCCTCGCGCGCACCCGTTTCAGCGAGCGCGACACCCAAAGCCACACGCATCCAAAAGAACTGTGGCACTTCAAGATATTTTTTAGTTGACTTTGCTTTTACAAAATAACGATCAGCGAGCGTGGCGACGCCAAGATATTTGAGATGGAGGTCGCGGCTCATGTCGAGCTCACGCGCGACGCGTTCAAGATCAAACGTCAAGAGTCGCTCGTCGTACAACTTTTCTGCGACGCCCTGTTTGATACTCGCCACAAACGCAGCACGGAATTTGGTCTCAACATCTGCCTCGAGGACATCAACGTTGATACCATCTTTGTATAACGTGCTCAACAACAACCGTGCAGCGAGTCGGTCGTACGCGGGGTCGCGCTCGATCATCGAACGCGCGACCATGATCAGCGTTTGTTCAAGTTCTGCGGTCGTGATGCCGTCACGCACTTGGAGCTGCACCTGATTCATCACTGCATCGATATCAACGACTGAACGATCCGCTGCTGACATCGAATGTTCGATGAGTCCACGGACTTTGTCGATAGAAAAGATCTCTCGATCGCCATTTCGCTTGATAATGACGAGGCCGCGCTCCTCTATCTTCTTGACCACCTCCTCTTGTGCCTCTTCACGCATCTTCGCGTGCTCGTACCTATATATAATGTATGATTTTGCAACATCAAAGTACCCGCGACTCATGAGGCCGCGCTCTACGAGGTCCTGAATCTCTTCAACATTAGGAAAATTAACTGATCCGCCATAGCGAGCCATCACCATCTCTGCGACACCGGACGCGATTGACGCTGATTCGTCGACCCTTGGTTCGTGGAGGACCTCAAGAAATGCCATTTGGATAGCATGGGCTATTTTTGATTGATCAAAATCAACGATGGCTCCGTTTCGCTTCTTGATTTTAATCGTGAGAGACATAGGTCATTGCATTGTACCCCCACGCGCGGCATAACGCTCGTGACCAGTTATCCGCAGTCGTGTGGATAAGCCTTGAAACGATACAAAAAAGTCATTTGTCAAAACGGGTGGCGTATCGCGGCACCACAGAGCCACTACGCGCCACTAATATTTTGGCCAGAAACGTACCCCGCGGCGTCCGCGAGTTTAAGAAGTGACAAACGTTGAAGAAAAATGCCCTGTGCCTCGCCCACGTTGTCTTCATTCCCACTCCATGTATCCATCACCGGGTCTTGAATCGCGCGTGAGAAAGAATATGTGATCGGCCACGGGAGTGGTTCGAGTCGCGCGATCGCATTTAGGTTTGCGAGCGCCTCGTCAGGCTCTTGACCGCCAGATAAAAAGACGACACCACCAATTTCTTCTGGAAGCGCAGCAGAAAGTGCGCGCACGGTGCGCTCAGCGACCTCTGCGTGCGGTACTCTGAAGTCGGATTCTGCGCCCGACACTGCCATCGATGTTTTAAAAATGACATTTTTCAAATCTATGCGCTTCGCCGAGAGCGCATCAACCACCACCGAGAGAAATTCAACGATGGCGCTCTCTGCTTCTGCTGCGGTGTGCATCCCACTCATCACTACTTCTGCCTCGACAATAGGAACAAGCTCAGCCTCAAGTACTAGCGCAGCATATGCAGCCAATCGACTCGCATTTTCACGCATCGCGGGGTTCCCCGGGATGTCATGCACATGCGAAACACTCCGCCATTTTGTAAAACGCACACCCATAGTTTTATATTCGACAAGTCGCTCGGCTAATCCTTCCAGTCCATCGGTTACTTGCCCTCCTTCAAACTGAGAGTCGTCTTGTAACCCTGCATCAACTTTGATGCCGGGTAAAATATTTTGTGCAACGAGTGCATCTGCAAACGGTGTACCGTCCGCGAGCGTCTGTCGTAAGGTCTCGTCATAAAAAATAACACCGGAGACATACTCATCGATGCCAGCAGTTGTCACCAAAAGTTCGCGGAAACGTCTGCGCGTCTCTGGTGACGACTCGACGCCGCGCGACAGAAGTCGCGGTGTCATCGTTTTTTCTGACTCGTCGGCGGCGAGTATGCCTTTGCCCTGCATCATGAGCCGCTCAGCGACTTGTCTCAGCTTCATGACTCTCAGTATATCAAACTCCGCAGACAACGCGCACGGTGTGTATATCTGCGTCTGAAAGTTTTAGTTCACGCACCTGACCTACCACTGATGCACCATCAACACGAACGTCACTCACTGCAGACGATAGTTGTATAGAAAAAGATACTTTGAGCGAAGAAATTTTTAATTCATTTGGATTTGATCCGTCAATGGTGAGCGTGAGCGGTGGAATCGTCGCGACCGCAGAGCCACCAGACTCTATAGGGTCCGACGGTATGACGAGACCAGGCATCGATATCGGGACCGAGGTGTTTGAAACAAATGTGCCACATCCTTCGTTTTCGATAACGACATCGACAGAGGTCGCACTCATCGCGGCAATACCAACCGCAACGATAGTGATGAGTGCCAGAGGGCCTTTTGCAGCGCTGAATATCCTCCCCCACATAGAGCTATGACTCCCGCCTTGTTTTTGGTTCTGAAATTCCTGCTGTACCCGTGCTACTTCTGCCTGCAAGTCTTTCCAGCCCTTAAGGAGAAGAAGCAGTGCTTTTTTCCGCCGCTTTTGGTCCTCAGTTTCTTCTGAAAGCGCGTGCACCCCAATCTCGGTGAGCTCACCACGCTCGATGTGACCGATGGTGTCGAGATGTCGTAGACATTCAGTACACAGTGCATCAGTGCGTGGACTAATACCCACGAGAAGTGATACTGCAGCGCGTGCCCTATCTATCGTTGAAGACGAATCAGAAAAAACGGCGGTCGCCGTAGTGAGTCGCTTGTGAATCTCTTTGTAGTCAAACTGCATCTATCTATTTTAGCGCACATACGGTACGCTTGACACTGTGAGTAAACAAGAAGTGATTATCCGATTCGAGGGTGTCTCGTTTGAATATAGCTACACACACCCGATTGTGCGCGAGGTGAGCTTTCCCGTACGGCGTGGAGCAAAAATCGCACTCATGGGACAAAATGGCGCGGGCAAATCCACTCTTTTTGGACTCATCACTGGCACCTTAAAGCCTGACGCGGGAAAAATTCACATCGATCGCGGATCAACGATCGCGACCGCGCGCCAAGTTATCCCGCGTGCAGAGATGGACATGACGGTGCGCGAGTTTTTTCAAGCGTGCTTTTCTAAAAAAATATATGACATCGATCCGCGCATAGACACCGTACTTGAAGCGGTGAATCTCCACGTCCACTCACATACACCAATCTACGATCGCAAAATAAAAACACTCTCTGGCGGCCAGCAAGCGCGGCTCCTTCTCGCATCCGCACTCATACAAAACCCTGACATCCTTTTGTTGGATGAGCCGACGAACAATCTAGATCATGCGGGCATCGAACACCTCACGAAGTTTCTCGTCGAATATAAAAAAACCTGTATCGTGATCTCGCATGATGCAGAATTTTTAAACGCGTTCACCCAGGGCGTCTTGTACCTCGACATATTCACTCGCACCATCGAGCAGTACGTGGGCACCTACACCGATGTGCAGGCAGAAATCGCCGCGCGCATCGAAAAAGAAAATATAAAGAACGCGCGCTTGGCCAAAGAAATAGACGCCAAGAAAGCACAGGCGAATGTCTTTGCACAAAAGGGCGGACAGATGCGCGTCGTGGCCAAGCGCATGCGGGAATATGCAGAAGAGCTGGCTGAGCAAAAAGTGGATGTGCGAAAAGAGGATAAAACCATTCGCTCGTTTATTATCCCTGCGGGCGACACCCTGGGCGAGATACTGACGCTGACCGCCTACTCCATCATGAATCCAAAAACGCACAAAGTGGTGTCACACAAAACCAATATCATCCTCAAAAAGAGGATGCATCTCCTCCTCTCTGGCCCCAACGGCATAGGAAAGACTACCCTCCTTGAATCCCTTGCGAATGGCACGGCAGACGGTGCCACTATAGCGCCCGGCATCACCGTCGGCTACTACCGACAGGACTTTTCAACCTTAAATTTTAACGACACCGTACACGAGTCCCTCATGTCGGTCATGGAGCGCCAGATTGAAGAGAACCTCCGCTCAGTCGCGGCGGGCTTTTTGATCACCTCCGACATGCTCCGCGCCACGGTCGGCAGTTTGTCTGAAGGCCAAAAAGGTCTGGTCGCGTTTGCGCGTCTCGTACTTCAAAAACCTGGACTTTTAATTCTCGACGAGCCAACAAACCATATTAACTTTCGCCATCTACCGGTTATTGCACGTGCGCTCGATCAATATGAAGGCGCGATGGTACTCGTCTCACACGTGCCCGAGTTTGTGAGCCAAATTAGAATCGATGAAGAGCTACGCCTTGATAAGTGACGCGGCAGTGCCGGCCACAAACCCCGTCGTCCAACAGAGTTGGAGCGAGTAGCCGCCGGACGGCCGGTTAATGTGGAGCAAGTCGCCTGTCACAAATAAATTATCGTACTTCAAAGAGCGCATCGTGCGTGTATCAATCTCAGAAAGGGGCACGCCGCCATCTGCAACGACTGCGCGATCATAGCCCATGAGCCCAAGGATTGAAACGGGGAGCGCTTTTAACAGCCGCACTATCTTTTTTCTGTCATCCTTGCTCACGCTGTGCACTTTTGTTTCAAAATTAATGTTCGTGAGCAGTGTCTGGACGCCTTTTGCGCTCCCCACCGGACACAATTCTTTAAATACCGTCTTTAGCGTTTTGTTTTTGTTTGCATCAAAGACGGCGATCACCTTCTTTTCAAGCGCGCCGAGGTCAAGCGTAGGGTGCGCATCGATGCGTGCCGTCACCGCGCCACCGCCTTCTAATAAATGACTCACCGCGCTTGCACTATTTAATATCGTAGGGCCAGACAAGCCAAAGTGAGTACACAACATATCCCCCGTTTTTGAAAACTGTTTTTTGTCGTCGAGAAAAAAGGTTATCGAGACTTTCTTAAGCGACACGCCAGCGAGTATCTTAATCCACCGGTCGCGGACAGAAAGTGGCACGATGGTCGGTGTTGGATCTTTCACCGTGTGTCCGATGCTTTTCAAAAATGTAAAGCCATCGCCGGTGGAGCCGGTCTCCTTGTGTGACGCGCCACCCGTCGCGAGGATATAGGCACGCGCACGGATGTCTCCGCCAGTCGTTTCAACTCGCTCGATGAAACCGCTATCACTGACAATTCGTTTAACAGTGGCTCGAACAACGCTGACTTTGTGTTTTTTAAGTTCTTTTTCTAATACTTTGACTACATCGGTCGCTTTTTGTGTCTCGGGAAAGGCGCGGCCTCTCGCCTCTATAACGAGTGGCAGCCCGCGCGCAGAAAAGTACTTAAACGTGTCCTCAACGCCAAACTGCGAGAAGGGGGAATATAAAAACTTGGCGTCAGCGCCATAGTTTTTTAGGAGTGCATGGATGTCATACTCGGCGTTCGTGATATTACAGCGGCCTCCACCGGTGATCGCGAGCTTCTCGCCGAGCGACTTATTTTTATCGATGACGACCACGCGTGCACCGCGTGATGCAGCAATACAAGCTGCAAACATGCCCGACGCTCCACCGCCCAAAACGGCCACATCGTACAAATCTGCATCTCTCATACGCTCACACTAGCACTAACTTATTGAGAGATCCGGATTCAACTTTGCACGCTTGAGGCGCAGCCAGTTGTAGCGCTGGAGCATGCACGGATAGACATTCATAAGGATGTTCAAAGCAAACATAGGCCAGAACCACGGCCCCATAAACGGGGTTATTACTGCAATACCTGCAAAGCTAAAAAAATGAATTATGAAGGCCATGTAGCTGAACATGGCATAGGGATAATTTTCGTCCGCATCACGACGTAAGAATTTTATTTTGGTTTTGTCCTGCCTGAAGATCCATGTCGTACCGCGCATCCAGAGTTCCCACAGAATTTTAAAGGCGCGGATACCTAAGAGCTCGTACAAAAGCATTTCTTTGGTGCGACGACGCGGGTCAGACATAATCGGGCGCATCATATTTTTGCGCGTCAAAATGTGCGGCTTTCTATTGGTCGCCATCACTACAGATGTCGAGGATGTTTCGACAGTGTCATGTAGCGCATCTAACGCGAGGCGCTGTACATGTTCGTGTATGTCAGATTCTCGATGCGCATGAGGAGAAAGACGTTTTTCCACGCTTGAAACAATAACACAAAATTATCTCTTAGTCAAAACAACTCCTAGTTCACTTCTGGAAATGTGAGGTCATCTATGTGGCACGCAGCGAAAGTGGTGACACCATTTTCTTCTATAAAGGCACCATAGTCCTGCGTCCAAAAGACGAATGACTCATCAGAGTTTGTATACTTTGCACCTGAGGCGGCTTCTTTGAGTGTTAGCAACATTGTGCGGCCGTCAGAAAGTTCTACCATTGCAGTTTCACTTGCAAAGGTCACGGTGACAGATTTGTCGTTGTCGCACGAATAGACGGCAGGCGGTAGCGCAGGGCACGCAGCAAACTCGCAGCTTGGGCCAGTGCGGCCGACATAACTTCCATCAAGACAGAGCATCGCCTCTTGTGTGCACGCGACCTGTGCTGACTCATCGTCGAGCATGGGCACAATATAGACAAACACACCGCCGAGTATCAGGAGTCCAACGACTGCAATGATGAGATTTTTTATCATGCCACCATCATACTACAGCGACGCTCATTATTCATTACACGCCGACCTCACGCTCTTCACGCGGCCCAGCTTTCCTCCCGCTCGTCAGGATACGGACTTTGAACTGGCGAATCACCTTTGCTACCTTGATCATTGCCTTCTTTGCTATGATCTTTGTCTTTTTTTGCATGCATGGTGGGTTTGGTTAACGACTGTTAAGGCCCTTAACCATACCCAATGCAGGGTGAAATATGGATGAACCCACACTATAGGACATATTCGGGCGAATTAGCCTATAACAAATTAAAGAGCGGAGATTATTCGTCCAGCTATCTCAGGTAGCCCCGCGTGTATGCGGTAAAACATGTTAAGACTTTGCTGCTCGCGTTCCAAAATGCCCGCTGAAAGAAGGACGCCGAGGTGTCGCGATGTCGCGCGGAATGAAAGATTTATTTCTGTGGCAATATCCCCCACGTTCATCATTTTATGCTTTTTGAGGAGTCGGACAATCATTAATCTCCTTTTATTCGCCAAAGCTTTTAACACTCGCTCGATATCCTTGTCTTTTGCCATGACCACATCTAACCACAGCGGTCGACACTTTGCCACCATACAGGACATGTTCGGGCGAATTAGCCTACAAGGAGTAGGGTGGATTAGCGGATGAGGTGGCCGTGGGTGCGCAGCGATGCACGGAGCGCGCGGTGGTTTGAAACGAGCTCCGCGACCCTAGCCCAAAAGGATGGTGAGTGATTAAAGACGGAAAGGTGGCACATCTCGTGCACAATCACATAGTCCATGAGTGCGGGCGGAAGAGATGCGATCATATAATTAAAATTCAAGTTCCCCTTCTTAGAGCAGCTGCCCCAGCGCGAACGCTGAGAACGTATTGAAATCCGTCCATGCGTAAAGTTGTAGTGCTGATTAAGCTCGGCGACGCGTGCAACAATAGCGCGTCGCGCAACTTCTTTATTCAACACATAGTGCTTGCGCTTGGCTACACTCACCTTGCGCCGCCGGCGTACCTTTCTGCGTCTGACAATAAATGTAAACACTCTTCCAGCTTATACGAGAAAAGCGTCCGCCGACTATAGGACATATTCGGGCGAATTAGCCTATAAGGAAAGTGGGGCGCGATTATTTTTTGGATTTGGGTGGGCCCCACTGCCAGTGGGGTCGCTCGCCTTTTTTGTAGCAGATGCGAAGGAGGAGCGCAGTCAAAATAGCTGCGGGGATGAAAAAAGTGAACGCGATCTCGCGCGGCGGCGATGCCTCGTCGATGGTGAGCCCGAGCAGAATCATAAGCACAACGTATGCACCAATAACCGCCCAGCCCTGCCACCTAACCGGCACCCAACCCCAGCCGTACAGACGCGCCTTGAACCAGTATCCTTTTGGATTATCTTTTAGGTACGCGATGTGGTCCTCAAACATTGTTTAGCCAAGGTAGCCGAGCCACGAGAGGTAGAGGCCGATGACCAAGAGTGCTGCGCCGACGATAGAGATGAACTTTGAGTCTGCTGCCCAGTTACCCCACTTGTCAGCATAGTGCGGGGCGATAGCAAACATTGCACCCTTAACCAAAAGTCCCCAACCGAGGATACTCACCACTATCTGCGGCAAGGTATTCCAGACATTGTGAATATTGATGTGGAGTATACCAATCGTGATCGCCATCATGGCGAACGTGAATACTGCAAACGTCTCTTTATCTAAATCTTTGTACACGTGCACATAGTGCTTACGACTTGAAAAAATACCAAGGCCGACGGCGAGCATAATCGGACCCCAAATTTGCGCCAAAAACATTGTTACGTCCATATAAAATAGTTATTTAGGAGTTAATTCCTCCTTTCTGTAATTATACCAACCATTCTGGACGTCTGGACGCGAATCGAGCCTGCGATTTTCTGCATATAGGACATATTCGGGCGAATTAGCCTATAAGGAAATTAGCGGCTACGGGCGAGGAGGCGACGGATGTCGTCAAACTGTGCGACGAGCGTCGCGTGGTCGAACTCTGTGACTGTTCCTTCTGGATAGTTCTCGATAACGCCATAGTGGATGAAGTAGCGGATAGCGGTGCATGGCGTATAGTCTTTAAACACATAAACTGTCTCCTCATACCTATTCCCGGCCCCCGCACCCACCGAGTGTGCGACAAGATACATGGTGCCGCCATCGACAACCCCTGTCACCTCCGGCTCACCATCTAGAAACTCAGTCGGATCGCATGTGACTGGGCTCGGCAGCTCCTCGTAGCTTATATAGGTGTCCGTACTCAAGTTTGTACCTTCAGCTAAAGCTGCGGGGATGGTGTATGACGAACCTGCAATGCCTGTCGCTACGCCGAGCGTATATTCATAGTTTGAATCCCTCGTATACCCCGTGAGCGGCCCAGCAGGATGCTGCTCAGCATACAACGCCGCCGCCACTCCAAGCGCCACCACCACAACTCCAACCCCCACCCATACCAAACCTTTTTTCATATTGTAATTATAGCAAGTCCCACCTACACCATACTCCAGCCCTCACAAAATAGTTATTTAAGATCTCGATTCCTTTAACGATCCCACCGCCGCTATTTGATTTATCTGCCACGCAGGAGTAGTGTGGCGTATATGACTGATAACGACGAACTAAAAAAGAGACTTAAAAGAGTATATGGACAGCAGTGGATAGATCTCACTCCTGAAGTGCAAGATCAAGTGGTCGCTTGGTCCAACAAATCACTTAACAATTCGCCCACCACCTTTCCGGCTATTGTCAGCGCTATGCGTAATCGCTCTTTCGAGTTTGGTCTCTTTTTTCTTGCAGCTGTTATCGCCCTACTCATTGGGCTCCTTGTAAATATTGTTCATGACTGGTTCAAGGGCTATGAAGTGATCTATCCCCTAGTTGTGGTTGGCCTACTTGTAACTTCGATTTTTGCTATCGACCGGCTATTTGAAGAGTCAATAAATGTCTACTATCGAGACAACCAAACTCTCGAAAAAATACTCAACGAGATAAATGACAGTGATCTAGAACCTAAATAATCTGCCTACTTAATCTTAAAATTTTCCAGGTTAGATAGTCACAAGTTTTGAGCTTACCATTCGACACGGTGATTTGATTTACTTTGAACGACTATATTTCTTCAACTCTTAAAACGATATTCCTCAAAGACTTTAAAAGGTCGTCAAAAGTAAAGAAGCTGATATCTTGGCGCGCATGAAGTTTTTCAATGTGTGTGTCATATTTTTTCAAGGATCTACCTGCGATAACCACTCCCTTGACGGCTGTCACCATGTCGATGCTCACCCCATTAATACCTAAATCATCGATAACGCCAAGTTTGTTTCTCCTTGCCTCTTTAAGCCAGTCCTCTACCTGACCAATTGCTTGAGTGAGTTTTGAGTGCTGTGTGCCCATCTTGGTGAAGAGCGGGGTATTCGCTTTCTCGATCTCAATCAAAACCAGCTCGCCCTTTTGATTTAGAAGTGCAAAATCAGTTTTAAATTTAGCAGTAGCGGGAGCTTTAAATTTGAGAAATTCTGGCGAAAAGCACGCTAACACTATTGGATGCAGTTCAATAAATTTTTGAATCTCCTCCTCGGTTTTCGAATGCTCAATTACCTCCTCAAAGTCACGAAGCGTAGTTTTTAATGCTGCACTTGTATAATTTCTTTCGATCTCTTCTTCGGAAGAAAATGGGGATGGTTTATGCCCTAGAATCCCGTGTAGATTTTCTCTGAGATATTTTAAACTCCTTTTTATCCTCCCGCAAGAACAAACGAAGTCTTCCGGAAGATCCTCATACCAAATATACCCATCCTCATTCTTGTTATCTTCCTTACCATTTATCCCAACCCATGCTTTTATTGAATCATGACAATCATTGCAGGTGAGTTCGAAACGAATGTATTTTGCTGCTGTGGGATCTGACTTGAGTGCTTTCACTCTTTCTGGAGTTAGGGGGAGTGCGGGTATATGAATCAAATCAAACCCACCAACTACAACCTCACTATCACTGGATTTTAAAAAGACTTCGTAGCTTCCCGGCAAAGGATAATTCCCAGGAATTTTTGCTGCGCCAAGGGTGAAGCGCGACGCAAGCCTATTTCCTGCACCTAGTACATGAGCCGTAATCGAAATACTACCCACCTCTTCACCGCTATCGCGATGTCTAACTTTTAATGTGAGACTGCCCCCGTCTGATACAAAATGGTTGTCAAGCAAAAAAGTGAGATAAAAGCTCTCTGAAGAAAATGGAAAGATCGAGGAAAGAAAAATAAATCTAAGCCCAATTAAGTCAGTTCTTTTGATTTTATGCTCGCCAACATTTCCTATGGTTGGCTCATTAAACCTTTCGCACAATCCCAAAAAATAGACTGGCGAATCGGAAATTTTTTTAATCTCATTTTCCATAGCAGTGCGATTGATCTCTTCTTAAAGGTCCAAACGGGTCCAGGCCACAGTAAGTCTTGTTTATGACGAGTACGAACTCATTCTACTCCTTCTAAAAATAAAAACTAGGAGACTAAATATCTCTCCAAAAACATGTAAAATCGGTGCCTTTGGAAAAACCGAGGGTGGCGTAGCGAGCGTCGAGGGGCGGGTCCTCTACTGGCGAATAGACGAGAACTTGGTTATGCCCGCGAGCCTTTAGGGTTGTGACCGCTCTGTCATAGAGCTCTTTAGTGACTTCTGCCTCATGCTCGCCCTGAACGACTGCGAAGCGAAAGAGCCATGCGACACGCTGATCGACAATTAGAGAAATGGTGCCGACGATTTTGTTGTCGACTTCTGAGACAAGAATGGATTCTGCGTCAGCCGTACTCTGTACGCGGAGTCTATCGCGGGAGTCACGATTTTCATCAAACTGCCCGCCGAACAGCTGCGTCTGCTCGTACAGAGCTTTCACCTGATCATAGTCGACGTCGGTGTAACCGCGGATCATGGGCGGGCGGCGGTTACTTCAATCTCTAAGCTCGCGCCCAAGGGGAGGCGGGCGACGCCGACGGCGGTGCGCGCTGGGAGCGGGTGGGTAAAACTGGCTTTGTATACGTCGTTCAAAGCTGGGAGCTCTGACAGATCAGTCAGGTAAAGACGAACGTGGACTATATCCCCTCGCGACAAACCAGCCTCGGCGAGAATGCGTTCGATGCTAGCCATCGCAGCCGTAAATCGATCTTCAATGGTTGTACCTACTAGATTCCACTCTTTGTCTGCGTGTATCTGGCCTGACACAAAGACTAAACCATTTGCTTCTACCGCCGCAGAGAGCGGCGCAGTCGAAGTCTCTGATGAGCCATGTACTTTTTTCATTTGGGGCGATTGATTATGAGCTCTGGCTCGGGATTGGGGAGCTCGAGGTTGATGACGATTTTTTCAGCGACAGATTCTGGAGTCATAAAATCTTTGTAGTCTGCGCGCGGTGCCTCGTCAAAAAGATTAGTCTTTGTCCCGCCCGGGTAAACGGTTAAGATCTTTATGTTTGTGCCCTTGCACTCCTCGCGAATGGAGTCGGTGAAGCCGCGAACTGCCCACTTACTCGATGCATAGCCTGACGAGTTTGGTTTACCTGAAAGTCCGCTCGTTGAACTGATGTTTATTATGGTTCCACTCCCCTGTTTTTGCATTTCAATGAGCGCGACTTTGGTGCCGTACATGAGGCCAAACACATTGATGTCGAACATCTGTCGCACGCGCTCGAGGTCGAGATTTTGAAGTGGCGAGTGTGGCATCCACACGCCGGCGTTGTTAATCCAGATATCAATGCGGTCAAATGTTTTAACGGTAAAAGCGGCGAGCGCGGCGACGTCCCCAGATTTCGTCACATCAGCGACAAATGGCGTCGCACCAATCTCTTTCGCGGCAGCATCGAGTTCTACTTTGCTTCGACTACTGATAACAACCTGTGCGCCTTTTACAATGAACGCTACCGCGAGCGCCTTACCTATGCCCTTGCTCCCGCCAGTTATCACCACTACTTTATTCATGCTTTTGAAGCTTTTTTATAGCGGCCGGGCCAGCACTGAGGACAGACCGGTCGGTCCTTTGATTTAAAGAATTTGTGGCCACGCGAACAAATGGTGAGTGTCCCTTTCATCTCACGAACTCAGTTTTTGCAAATCGTTTCGTTTAGCGATGAGGAAGATGTAGATGATTTCAAGAATGCCGGCGGTGTTGATGATGAGGAGAAGTATAAACCACACTTTTTCAGTACGGCGCGCAGCGAGCCACATCGCCCACCCCTTCCACACAACAGACCAGAGCGCGAGCACAACGATGAGCACCACGACCATCCAGGCATCGAGGCCTAAATAGATTGCAAGCTGTTCTAGGGGGACTGCGTTCGTCAGCATACTAGTATTCGATGATTATCGGAAAGCTCACCGTCTTTTGATTTTCCGGCAGGCCTGATGGATTATCGTTTTGGAGTATTAGTAGCGCAGGACCCGTAAAGTCGGCAGGCACCACCATATCAGCTTTAAAACCAATAAACTCGCTTGTCATCCACTCGGTGCCGGGAGGCTCGGGGCTCGCGAGTGCAACCGCGAGTTGGTTACCCTCCTCATCGATCAAGAACACGGGAAAGCTGGCCTCAAAAAACCACGTACCGCGCGCACGGCCACGAACAGAAAAATCTTTACCGGTGACCGCGCCCGGAAATGGGAGCGTCACGACAATGTCGTCGGGCGAGCTGTTTTCATACTCAGGCTGACCGACCTGTGATCCGTCGATGATGGGGAGATCGCCAGTTGGTGCCTCGGCTTGAGGCACGGCGACTACCGCGTACACGAGACCCGCGACAACGAGTATCCCGATACCAAGCCAGATTGTTTTTTTCATGATGGTTTTATTGTACCGTGATCTGGATACTTATAGAACCGTCGTTTCTCGCGAGACCAGAGAGGTTATCTTTTTTTAAGACTAACGTCGCTGGACCTTTAAACGTGTCGGGCAGGACAATCGTTGTTTTGTAGTTCACAAATTCGTCTGTCATCCAGTCGCCGCCCGGCGGATTGGTTGCTGCGCCACTCCCCCCAACTACGTCCCCCGCAGGGCTTAACACCACGACCGGGAACGAACCGTTCGTAAACCACCGACCACGCGCTGCCCCCAAGACGCTGAAAGTGTGTCCAACGGTAGCCCCCGGAAATGGGAGTTCAATCGTGATATCGTCTGCGTTTGCGTTCTCGTATGTTACTCCTTCCTGGACAGCCTGAAAGGACGAATAAATAAGAAATAATGCTATACCAATTAGAATAATACCGAGACCCATTAATGCCCATGCATATTTACCCATTAAGGTATTATACCGCAAACCCCCTCCGAGAACATTAACCGAACGTGAAGGCGTAGGCGTCAACGCCTGGGTCCAAAAACTGGATTTCAAGCATATGCGAGCCATACTCTCCCTTGAGATCGACGAGCTTATAGAGCGTATGCGCCTCTATAGTGATTTCACCCTGGATGACGTCGTCGATGAGAATGCGGGCGCGAACGGATGTGTCAGCTCCCGCGACCAGGTTGACTACGCTCGCCTCAAAGTTGATGCGAATGGACCCAGGGCCCGCGAGGTGCGCCGACTCGGGCAAAATCTGCCATGCGCCCGAGAGCTCGTAGCCGCGAAACTCACTCTGCTTGGTGAACTGGTAGGTACACACGCCGTTTGTACACGACTGTGGTGCATTTTTTTGAAACTCGCTTCGCGCCGAGCCAAGGTAGGTCTCGCGAGTGCGCACTTTTTCAAAATCGACCATCACCGCTTCAAGGGGTACTGAACCAGCCATTTCGACCGTACCCTCTTCATTGAGTACACGCTTGCGCTCGTTTAAGAGTTCTACTATTTTATTCTCGGTCTCCTCGTAGCCACCTTCGCCAATGTGGTCGTAGACGACGTTGCCGTGAATATCGATGAGATATTTTCGCGGCCAGTACTGATTACCGTACGCATTCCATGTCGCATAGTCGTTATCAAGCACTACGGGGTAGGTGATACCAAACTTTTGCATCGCAGCAGCCACGTTAGCAATATCTTTTTCAAATGCAAATTCTGGTGTATGGATGCCGATGACGATAAACCCGTCGTTCTTGTACTCCTCGTACCACTTGGTCACGAACGGAAAGGTGCGCTGACAGTTAATGCAGCTATAGGTCATAATGTCGAGGAGTATCACCTTGTTCCCCACGTACTGACCGATCGTCACCGGTGCACCGTCCGTGTTCACAAAGCCAGATGGCCTTACAATTTCTCGATAGCGAAAAGTGTCCACCTCTGCGTCATCCATAAGAAGCATCTCTTCTATCTTTGTCACATCAAAAAAACCGGCGTCGAGTATCGCGGTCTGCAATTTTTTATCAAACCCAAACGCAATGAAAAGCCCCACGAGAATAAACAATACGCCCAGTCCCCGCTTAAACCACGAGTGGGGATTTGCAAACATGTTAAGCCTACCGACAAATCGCTCACCGAGGACTGCAATCAAAAGTAACATGAGCGAAAGGCCGAGCACATACGCGAGGAGATATGCCGTCCCTAAGAAAAAGCTCGCTGGGAGAACCGACGCGAGGATCACAAAGTAGGTCGGCGAGCAGGTAGAAAAAACGGGGCCGAGCGCGGCACCAATGATGATGTCACCCCAGACGCTCTTCTTTTGATAGCCACTCCCTACGAGTTTGTTTGAACGCGTTGAAAGTCGAGCCATGCCAGGAATACGCTCCCAAAGCCCAGGAAACGCAAGTGTGACGCCAAAAAATATCACGATGACAGCTGATAGGTACGACCACACCTCGGGCGGTATCGTAATAAACGCGGTCGAAACCTTCAATACAAAGGTAAAGACAATGACCGATGCGGCCAAGGAGCCCACCACAATGTACGGCGTCCACCAGCTCCGACCACTTAAGGACGAGCCGATGACCACCGGCAGAAGCGGGAGTATACACGGCGCCAAAACCGTGAGGACTCCCGCAATAAACGAAATAACGAGAAACGTCATTTATTTAATGTTCGCCAGAAAGGAAGCGAGAGTCGGAGAGCCCGACCATTTGGTAATCTGATTTCCCTCTGCATCGACCTGCACGAACGTGTGCTGATAGGTAACGCCGTACTTCTTCTTGAGCTCTGTCGAAGTATCATAGTCTACATCAAGAATAGTGACTCCTGCGGGGATATCCTTGAGGTGTGCTCGTATGTCAGTATCAAGTGCACGACACGTCGGACACCACGAAGCACGAAAGAAGAGTACCACGTCGCCTTCTGTAGCTTTTGCAAGTTTCTCTGGTGCATACGCCTCATAACTCCCGACTGACATCATCGCCTCACCCTCTTTCTTCATCATTTCGCCCTCGTCCACCATGTCGTCTCCCTTCTCCATCATCTTTTCGCCCTCGTCCATCATGGCGCCCCCCTTTTCCATCATGACCTCTGAGGCTGGGGTCATCGTGTTGTAATAAATACCACCACCAATAATAACGAACAGCGCGATAACCGCGATAATGCTTGTTGTATTCATACGATCAGTGTACTCGGTCTAAAAAGAATGTAAAGTACCCTTTACATTGCTCTGTGTATAACACGAGTGAGTATCATAGCAGCAAGTGCACCCAAGACCCACAGGTTCACCTGCTCGCCGAGTACCAGAGCGACCACCACACACAGCGTGAGGACCGCAACTCCCGCGATGTACCCAACGCGAGCTGACGTGCCCCGGAGCGCCACCTCGCGCTCATCACGCCCTTCGTCCTTAAACACAAGCCCGACAAATACCGCAGCGAGTACGGCGACGGCACCAGCGACCACTATTTGAAACTCTGACGGCATCCAAAAGTCGAATGGGTTCCATAAAAATATGAGCGCTATGACGAGGGCGAGCGATGCAATGATGTTCTGGGTGAGATCGTTCATAGAGTTAGCATAACGCAAATAAATCCTCAACCGAGGTTTTAAAGACCTTCGCGAGCCGCAAGGCGAGCGCTACCGACGGGGTGTAGTCACCTTTTTCTATAGCGATAACAGTCTGACGCGTCACGCCCACCTTGTCCGCAAGCGCAACCTGCGTGAACCCTGCATCAAGACGATACTTTTCTACCTTATTTTTTACCACCTACTGACTATAGCAAAAAACTAATTCCCCATCATGCCGGGAGGTATCTGCCCCTGCATACTGCCCTGCATCATCAGCTCCATGTCAACAAACTCAACATCTGCTGGCTTCATAAAGAGCGCGCTGTCTGAGCCCGTCGCGCGACAACTCCAGTCGTAGGCGAGATTCTGATTTTCGATTTGTGCTGACGTTGATTCTGCGCCTGACCCCTCGATCGCAGACGCTTTCATAATAATCCCCTGTGGCATCGCCGACGACCAGATGTAAATCGTATCAGCGTCTTTGAGCATGTAGCTCGTGTCGATACCCGTCGCCGACTGTGTCATGAACTCGCCGCGGAGTTTGTTACCCATAACATAGATGGTACCCGTTGTATCGGTATTCATCGCGGATTGATTAATATCACAGACGTAATTTCCGCCACGCAGGGCGAGCTCCTTCCACGAACCGGTAAAGGCGCCTGACATCATCTTTCCCTCTGCTTCATCCTGAGTCATCATTGAATCGCCGACGGTGCCGCCGGTCATGAGATAGTAGCCGCCGCCAATAACGATGAGTGCGACAACAACTACACCAATAATTTGAGAATTATTCATATGTAAACGTTGTAAGGATAATACCTCTATCGTACCACAACGAAGGTGAGCGCCTTGCCCTTTTTCCCGGCGCGACCGGTGCGGCCGATACGGTGGACGTAGTCCTCGTAGGTCGCTGGGATATCAAAGTTGATCACGTGTGAGACGCCGGCGATATCGAGGCCGCGGGCAGCAACGTCAGTCGCAATTAAAACCTGTACGTGTGAGTCTTTAAACATACGCAACGCATTCTGACGCTTGCCGTGCGTTTTGTTTCCGTGTATTGATTCTGCGCGGATGCCGCGACGTGACAGCTCAATCGCTAGCTTTTCGACGCCGTGCTTTGTTTGACCAAACACTAATACTTTGTCAAAACCTGGCTGCGCAAGGAGTTCTGTGAGTTTATCGATTTTGCTGTCCTGCGGTGAAAGTTTGACGACATCCTGATCGATGGAGTCTGCGGTATCCTGTGTCTTCACCGAGATCGTGACGGGAGAGCGGAGAAAGTCTGAGATGAGCGCTTGAATGTCACGCGTCAACGTCGCTGAGAAAAAGAGGCCCTGCTTGTCCTTCGGCATGGAACCGAGCATGGTGCGCATGTCGTGGATGAAACCCATGTCGAGCATACGGTCTGCCTCGTCGAGAACGACCGAGCGAACGTGGGTGATGTTCAGTGCCTTCCGCTCTAACAAATCTTTAAGACGTCCTGGTGTGCCGATGATGAGGTGGTTATGCTGACGCGCCTTTTGCACATCGCGGTAGACAGACGTGCCCCCAACAAACGATGCTGAAAAGAGGCGAAGGCCGGGAGTGAGCGCGCGAAACTCTTCGTTAATCTGGAGCGCGAGTTCGCGCGTCGGCACCATGACGAGCGCCTGCTCGTCGCGATTTTGTATCATCTTGTTGATGAGGGGGATTAAAAATGCGGCGGTCTTCCCCGTGCCGGTGTTTGCGATACCCACGACGTCGACGCCCTGAAGTACGTGTGGAATGGCGCGATCCTGGATGGGCGTTGGAAGCACGTAGCCCTTTTTAACGATGTTTGCTTTAAGCTCGGGCTGGATGTTGAAATCGGTGAATGCGTGCTCGGGTTTAAACTCGGGTATCTCTTCAGTGATGGTCGCTCTGTTTACAAAGAGCGCAGGATCTATATACTTTCCAAAGCGAGGTCCGCGTGGCGCGCCACCACGATTTCCGCTAAAGCCACCGGGGCGCGAACGACCACCACCAGAAAAAGGTTTTCGTCTAAATACTGGGCGGCCGCCCGGACGACCAGTAGGTACGCCTGGTCTCGCTGCACCATATGGCGCTCTTCGCGGAGGACCAGAACGCCTAAAGCCGCCTGATGAACCTGAACTTCGTTGTGGAAACATGAATGTACAAACCGTGGAGGGACTTGGCCTGTTCTTTGTATTATAGCATACAAAAGACAATAACAAAACCCCGGGTTGTGCACCGGGGTTTGTGTTAGTTCATCGCATCTTTAGAGACCGAACGCGGCTTTAAGCGCGGCGAGCGCTGCTTCGTGCGCGGTCTTGAATCCGTCGAGTGCTGCTTTCACCGCAGCGTCGCGTGTCGCTTTAAGCGCTGCGATTTTTGGCTCGAGCGTGCCCTTCAAACTACCGAGTGATGCCTTGTGCGCATCTTGTGCGGCTTTAATAGATGCCTTCAATGTGTCACGGATAGTCGCTGCTGCAACACCACTTGCACAATCTGCCTTTGCTTTTGCAATCGCTGTGTCAATGGCAGATTTGAAAGTCGCTGCTGCGGCATCAATCGCCGTCTGATTTTCTGCAATGGCAGCATCCACACCCGTGCGGTACGCAGCGAGCGCGGCGTCTACTGCAGCTTTTCGCGTCTTCACGGCAGCTTCAAGCGCCGTCTTGTACGCGGTGACCGCTGCTTTTTGTTCAGTCGTTGAGG
Organism: Patescibacteria group bacterium; assembly: GCA_038062735.1. Taxonomy (GTDB): domain Bacteria; phylum Patescibacteriota; class Minisyncoccia; order Phycocordibacterales; family Phycocordibacteraceae; genus Phycocordibacter. The sequence goes on along the minus strand of JBBTWN010000002.1, from coordinate 16,527 downwards.
CACGTGCCTCAAGTTTTACATAGCGGTCAGTGCGATTATCGTCCCACTTATCGCGGTTGGTGACGAGCTTGTCGTCGCGTGTGTCGCGCTTCGTATCTTTTCTGAGGGTACGGACGTCACGGCGCTCCTTCATCTTGTCCTCGCGAGTACCGATGCCACCCATAATACGAGCGGCCATGGTGTCGATATTGGTACAGAAATTTGCTGCGGCTGCGGCGCCAGGAGCTTTTGGTCCACGGGGAGTAGTGCTCGCCTCTTCAGCAAACACGAACGTTGGAACGACGAGCGCGCACATGAGCGCGAGTGCAAGAAGTCGTGCAGCAGTGTTAGATGCTTTCGTCATAGTTCATGTCGTTAGTGGTGGTAAGTGCTTCGGTCGCGGCGACGTCGGCGTTGACCTCCTGGTCAAACGCAGCAAGTCCAGCGTTTTCTGCTGCCAACTCGCCATCAATAGCGGCACGTATCTCATCAATATCGCCCGTTGGAGCCTGCGGCGTCGGTGAGACATCCGTCATCACACGAGTATCTGAGGACGAAGTATCGTCCGCAACCATCGCTTCTGAGTCAGACTCGACGACGAGTTGTTCACCGGGCATGGTGACGAGGTACCCACCGCCAATAACAACGACGAGTGCGAGTACGCCTGCTGCAATCTTTGAAGTTGAATTCATGATAAATGAACTTATAAATAATGGTGAGAGTACGGGCTCGGGCTCTGTGAGCCCGAGGGCCTTGTGTAAACCCTCCGCCCGCGGCGCGAGTCGGGCACCTACCCGCTCAATGCGCACACTCGATGCTAGTATAGCATCGACCTCATCTCTCTCGAGGGGGTGTGAGCGGAGGTACGCGGTTAGGCCCTGATCCTCATCAGAGCGTTTGAGCGCACCCGCCACGATCTCGTCAATGTGAGTGTGTTGATTATTCATACGAACGAGTTGTCCCTCTAAGGTATGTACGGATGTGCCGGAGCGCCCGTGACAAGAGTTGGCGGATGGCCTCGGGGCTCTTTTCAAGAAGTGCAGCGACCTCAGCAGTCGAGAATCCGTCGAGGTACCTCAGTTTGAGGACCGCCTCCTCTGCCTCAGAACACGCCTGCATGGCATTGAGCACGGTCATCACCTCTTCGTGCTGCATCGAGTTTTGTTCGGCGCTTGGACTTTGGTCGGCGATACTCCAGAGCGCATCATCATCGTAGATCGGTTTTCGTTTTCTGGTTTCATCAATGATGGCATTTCGCGCCATTGTAAACAAATACGGAAGCACGGATGGGCCAGAGTCTCGATAGCTCGGGAGTGCAATAAAAAATTTGGTAAACACGATTTGACATAAATCTTCTGCTTCGTCTTTTGACTTCACGCGCATGACAATAAAACGATATACCGGCGCGTATACCGTGCGATACAGTTCATCAAACGCCGGGCGGTCGCCCTCTTTTGCTTTCTTAATAAGCTCACGATGGTCCATCCTGCCACTATACACCAGCGTATTTTAGCCCGCAGTATGTGGATATTTTAGAATTCTCTTTAATTTGATTGGAGCTTGAATCTGTTACCCTGTACCTTAAATCGCCCACCATTTAATAGCGCACGCATCTTATCAAGCGCCGCAGGCGGCGACCCGTCCACATACTCAACCAAGGCCCAGATTGTCGACACGCTGATATCTGGGTTGCCATCAACAGAGGTGATGCCAACTTGCATGTTGTCGAGCGAGTTTGTGCCGGTTGGCGTCCAAGCGATACTGGTCGTTGGGTCGGTGTATGAGGTGAGCGTGTAGTTGCGCGGTGCCACATCACCGTTCGTCCTATACGTAGTGTCGTTGTGCGTGGTCGCCGTACCACTCGACACCGTGCCACCAGACGCAGATTTTACTCGAACATTCTTTGACTGACTCCCCGTGCCCCCACCGGTGATTGTGGCCTCGCGCATGCCCACCTGGACCAAAGATACCGTGTCATAGGAATCAATGCCTGCAGATGACGGAGATTCGGCTGTAACGTCGAGAATGTCGCCCCCTCCATCTGTGGTTAATGTGCAAGTTGTTGTCCCATCGTCAGGTGTCACTTCATCGACGCTAGAGTAGTCACCAGCACCGCACCCACTGTTGTCTCCGACCCCGTCGGGTTGCATATGTACGATAGAACCTACACCGGGCCAAGAGGTCTGTGAGCCTCCAGAAGAATCATTCACCGCCAAATCATCAAAATATATTGTCCCCGTTGGAGCGTCCGCATAGTCGTTGAGACCGAAGTCAAGTTCGTTGACACTGCCACACCCTGTACAGTCCGCGGGACCCAAAATAGTAGTCCCATCGAGCTTCGCTTCCATGCCGTTTAATGCGCTGTCATATTTCAATTCTACGCGATACCAAGTCCCAGTGCTAAGCGGGGTCGCGTATGAATCCAATACCGTTGTATCGTCAGCATCCATCATATCGAGTGTCCGGTCAGAATTCAGTCTAAGGAAGTTTCGAGAATCACTTGAGTTGATCCACAGCGCAATCGATACATTTGTCGATGGACTGGACTCGATGTACATATAGAATCGAAAATAGTATGGTCCGCCTGCTGCGGTCCCGAGAAACTGCTGACTGAAGACTGTCCAGCCGGACCCAGTTGCTGCGTTTCGGCACGAGGACAACCCGGTTCTCAGTGTTGTGGCGCTGATTTGAGCTGTGGAACCTGCACCGGACGTTGTCACATCAAATTCCATACCGGTTGTCGCTGACCCCGGAGCGTCTCCCTGGAGCTCGCACCCCGACGACCACAGTCGCGCTGCAAAGAGCGGGGTGGGCACGAAAGAGATGAGTAGTATCAACAGTAAAAACGCCAGTGTGCGTACCATCATGTGACCATTCAGAGACAGGGGTTCGCCTCAATCACCATGGAAGTCCCAACGAAATAAAATGAGATATCCTGCCCGTCGGTATTCTTTGTGTTAAAGCAAACTCGAGAATCAGTGTTTCCAATTTCTCCGAAGTCAATCGTGGTGGTCGCAGCTTGGAGCCAGGTTCTGAACTTGAAACTGCCGGGCGTTTCCGAATCTGATATTGTGCCTGAATAAAACTCGATATCGCCTGTTCCGTCACCACTGCCATCAGCAGAACCTCCGAACAAATATATCGTCGCCCCAAGCTGCCCATCCGGTCCATCACCTGCAGCCACCAAGTACCTTCCTCCCGCGCCACTTTCTACTGCATCGGCACCGCGAAGTGCGGTGAGGTAGCCACTACCATTTGGAGCGCTGTCTGTTTTTAATATTCGCTGATGTGCGGTTTGAAAATAACTAATAGCCATTCCTCCAAAAGTGCCGTTGTCATTGAATTGTATATGCCCATTACTACCGCCCGGTATTGCTGCTGCGCTAATATTCAGAGACGATGTTGATACCAGATCATACCCACCGAGCCCGTTACCCATTAATAATTGCCCGAAGCTTGGTAACATGATCGTACCTGTACCGCCGAAGCCAACACCGAGCACTCCTGAAACCTCGCTTGCTAGGTCAATTAAACCAGACATCAGAAATCCGTTTACAGCCTTTACAACTCCCTGCAGTGACTCAATTGAAAGTTGGGCGGTGCTCAAATTTTGAAGGCTCGAAGTGGCGCTAGTTGAGGTGGCCGTTACAAAGCTGAACGTCGGCGCATATGTCATACCTAATGCTCCGGTGCCGTTGCCAAAAAGTAACGCCCCTGAAGGCACCGACTGGACACCAGTACCACCTTGATCGACTCGCCAAGGTGTGCCATCCCATCTGAATCGATTTCGATCACTGCCGATGGGTACGATTTCCATGTGCATCGTATTTGTCGCGCTTGACGACGGAGCGACCAGGAGTTGAGCAGCATCCGTCTGCCCGTTTATTGAGTTCACTACAGCACTTGCTGGAAATGGACTGCTAGCCAAAAATATTGCTAGAAGAAAAAATATTGAAAGTCTTTTCATGCTCGAATGCGTTAGATGGCTAATACAACTATTGTACACTCAGAAGTCGCGTCCACCCGCTGCCCATGAGTATGGTCGACTTATGTGCGCTGGGTAATTTCATATTGAGGCATTCGCATCATTTGAATAGGTACCGGTGCGAACCGGTGTTGACACTATTGTGGCTGTTTCGCTCCCATCCCAAGTGCACGCAGTTACCTCCTCTGCAGCAACACACGAGTTGAGTTCAAACCCGCCCGACCACAGCCGCGCTGCGTCCGCCGAGAACGGCATCGTGAGGAGAATAAGCACGGTGATAAAAAGAATTTTTTTCATTTTAATTTGCTCGAATCTGCACTCTCCCTCCGCCCCTGATCTTGAGTGTGCCACGAAGGTTGAGGCGATTTTTGACCGCGGGCGGAACTCCATCAACATACTCAACGAGCGCCCAGAGTGTTGAAAGATTGGTGGCGACAGTGCAGGTGCTACAGTTGAATCCAAATTGTAGATTGTCCAAAGAATTGGTACCCGTTGGTGTCCAGGCGACACCAGTGGTTGGGTCTGTGGTGGTCGAGAGTTTGTGATTACGCGGTAGTGTGTCTCCGTTTGTGCGGTAGGTGACATCGTTGTGTGTGTATGATGTCCCAGACAATCTCGTGCCGCCCGACGCTGAACGTATGAGCGGGGCTAATGTGTCTGAACTCGCTGATGCTTGTGCCTCACGGGTACCTATCATCACCACACTCACGGTGTCGTAATAATCAATACCTGCGCTCAGTGCACTCTCTACATTGACTTCCAGAATATCGCCGTTGGTATCAAGGACACACACCGTAGCTGCATCATCCGGCGTAATCTCATCAATGCTTGTATAATCACCAGTCGTACAGTTGTTGGTGTCCCCTGCAGAATCGGGCTGCATATGGACAATAGAACCGGTACCCGGCCATGATGTTTGATCAGATCCGTTCGTATCGTTGACCGCCGCGTCATCAAAATAGAGGTCGGCGCTCGCGGTGTCTCCCCAGTTACCGGCGTCCACGCCTAATTCAAGGCGACCGATGTTAGTCGCGCTCCCTGACCCCAGAGACCCAGAGGCGAATTGTGTGCCGTCGATTCGTCCTGTGGCCGCAAAGTCTGAATTGTTAGTGGCATCACAAGTGAGTTCGATGCGGTACCACGTCCCAGTCGAGAGTGCTGACGAAGCACTTCCAATCGGGGTCGAGGAATCATCGGCATAGAGCCGCAAGGTGTTGTTTGCGTTGAGGCGTATCCCGCACACGGTCGTGTCTGAGCCATTCGCAGTGAATTCAACAATACTGGTGTCAGACGACGGAGCTGAAGCGATGTAGAGATAAAATCGCGTGTACGCGATGTCAATATCAGTTCCTTCGAAGTCATAATTCATCACCGTGTCGCTCAAGGAGGGATTTACGCGAAGGGCATACGCGCCACTCCGCACATTGCTGCTCGATATGGTCGGCGCGGTAGCGCCACCAGTTGATGTAATTTCAACACCAGCAGTAACCGAGCTAAGCTCAAATCCGCTCGACCACAGCCGCGCCGCGTGCACAGACGATGGCAGTGACATAAGAGCGATTGCAATGAAAATAAAAAAGTATTTCATTGCATTTTGAGTTTTCCACCCACAACACGGAGCCCACCCCCGCCACCGACTTTTATACCAGTCTGAACTGCGCTTGACGCAGCTACTGTATACGTCACCTCAAGGTACGGATCCTGTGTGGTGCCAGCTTGTTCTGAAGTTCTCATACTTACTGAATTGGTAGTAAAAGTGGCAATCCTCGACCCAGTAATGTCATGGCCCTCAACAAGACCGAAACAGCTGATGCCCGCAGTGGCAGAACAATTCGATGCTTGCCCACTGCCTTTAACCCAACCCATCCCGGTGCTGTTTAGCGTAAACACAAGGTATGCAGAAGTAGAGATGGAGGTAATGTCCTTGCGCTGACCACTATCAATTCCCTCCGCTGACATATTGTCGTAGTCCGCCGCAACGAGCGTAGTGTGTGTCGCCTGCGACGTCTGCTGCACAGTGATATAGTCTGTTCCGTCATTGTCTTCATCTACTGTTGCTGTTACATACACATTGAGAGTTGCGGCCGTAACCGTTGAGCCCCCAGGCATAGCAGAGGTGTCAAAGGGGGTGAAGGATCGATCGACAGCAGCGTCGCACTGCCACGGAGGCTCGTTAAAATCACTGATCGTCCCAGACACAACCATGGTGGCTCCGACTGCATCTGCCGTGCTACCTGAAACGCTAGACCACGCATTGTTGAGGCAGGTGCTCTCTGTTGCATTGACGCCACCTCCCAGACCCGAAACGTACCCATCTCCTGCTTCAGAAAATGGTGAGATAGAGTCGGCATACGCAGTATGCACCAACACTTCTGTGATGCGTCGAAGGAGTGTGGTGTCACGATTTCTGAATGATTCTTGGGTGGTTGTTGCATATTCAAGGTACCTCCACGTACCATCCTCGTCTTGTGCAAACGTAGGCTGAGAGTAGAAAACGCTAGTCAGTTGAATTTTTTGATCTAAACCATTTTCTATTACTCCGTTAAATTTAGTGTATGAGTTTTCAGTTCTGAGTTCTGGTACTTCGTTCTCGGCGAGCCTCTCTGGCAGTGGCTCCGCCAAGTAGGTATACGAGATTGTTCCGTCTCGATTGTATCCAAAGTCGACGATAGTTCGATTCGCCAGAAGTTGATCCGTTGCGCTTTTGTCGAGAGCGGAGAGAGCCAGCGCGTGAAGATTTGTTGGTTTGAAGTATGTAAGTACAAACCAGCCCGCAACAATAACAAGGATCGCCACAGCAAGTGCAATAATGGGGCGCGCCGAATGCATACTATCAGTATACGCCCATCACATAGTTGGAGTCAGTGACTTTCTTCAAGCTGAGATTGCCTTTACGGGAACGTTGTAGGCGTTGGAGGCGGGGGTGGTGATGGAGGCTGTGCAGGAGCTGGAGTCGGAGCTGGGGCTGGGGCAGGAGTCGGCGTTGGCGCGGGTGGTGGTGCCGGCATCACAAGAGGGGTGGTGATATCTTTTACTTCTACTGCAACTTGCGGCACCTCTGCAGCACCATGCGTTGATGCTTGCATAATCTCTTCAACTTTCTTTACAACCTGCTGTGGCTTGTACTGACTTTTTACGAGGTAGGTCACCGCGCCAAGCTCGAGCCCCTTCTCAGCATCTTGCTGACCCGCAAGGTTGGTGAGCATAATAACGGGAATTGCTTTCATCTTTTCGTCTTCTTTGAGCTTTCTCAGTACGTCAAAACCACTCATCTTCGGCATCATTACATCAAGCAGGATAAGTACTGGCTTTGGATCCATCTTTTGGAGCGAGGCCAGCGCCTCTTCGCCATCAAATGCCATGGTCACCTCATGACCGCCTAAACGAAACGCCTTCTCGTACATTCGACTCATCAATGGATCGTCTTCAGCAATAAAAAGTTTTGCCATATGCCTATTCTACTCTATTTTGAGGTGGAACGCCCCTTGCTCATAAGCTCCTCAGCGAGCGCCATAACGTCCTTTGCTTGGCTGTCCATCTTTATCACATACTTATCCGCGCCGAGCGCAAGATACTTCTCAGCCTCCTCCGGGTGTACTGAATTCGTAAGAATCGCAATAGGGATCGAGTCATACTTCGTATCGCTTCGCACCTCTGTAAGAACTTCGAGACCGCTCTTTTTGGGCAAGACGAGGTCAAGAAGAATAACACCAGGTAAGGGATTTGCATTCATAAGCACTTTGAGTGCCGACTCGCCATCAGTGGCAAACACTACATCGTGCCCCCCGAGACGGAAGATGCGCTCATACATGCGACTGACATACTGATCATCCTCAACTATAAATATTTTGCCCATGGGTCTTTTGCTTAGTGTATCACTCAAAGAGCGGGAGAGAAAAGGCGAATGTACTGCCCTTTCCTAGCTCGCTTTTTTCAACCCCAATAGTGCCCCCCATACCGGAGATGAGGAGAAGACAAATATAGAGGCCGAGTCCCGTCCCCTGCGTAACATCTCTCGCGAGCGTGCTCTCGCCGGCTTGCTGGAATTTTCGAAAGAGAAGGTTTTGGTTTTGTTCTGAAATACCTATACCAGTGTCAATGACTTGGAGTTTAAGGAAACGTCCTATGATTTCTGTGTGGATAGTGATGCTTCCCGCTTTGGTAAATTTAGCAGAATTACCGACCAGATTAACGAGTACCTGCTCGACGCGGTTTTTGTCAGCGCACACCGGTGGTTGTGGCGTTCCCGGCGGGATGTAGAGGAGTGCAACACCATTTTGCTCAGTCATGCTTTTAAGATCACGAACAACCTTGTCAACGACTTCGCGTATATCAAAACATTCTTTTTTGAGTTCAAATCTGCCCTGCTCCAAACGAGACACTTCAAGAAAGTCGTTGACGATATCGATCAATCGAACACTCGAGGTGTTAATGTCCACCAGCATCTCCTTCATATCTTTGTCAACGAGTTTGTCAGCGTACATATCGAGTATCATGTCCGCGTTGCCGCGTATGGCCGTCAACGGCGTACGAAGTTCGTGGGACGCGATAGAGAAGAACTCGTCACGGCTCCGCTCAAGTGCCCGCGCTTCCGTCACGTCTTCCAAAAGAAGTACGTATCCGATCACCAGTTCGGTGCCCTGTTTCTGAATAATGGGAGAGATAATACCTCGCAGTACTTTTTTCTCAAACAATATTTCCTTAAAGTTGCATACCTTACCGCTTTTAACGCATCGCTCAGCCTCTGCAGCAATATCAAATTTTTCTCCAAACTTTGCTGACATTGCTTGGAACGTAATATGTTCATTTTCTTTAAACCCAAACAGCTCCACAGCGGATCTGTTATTGAGAAGAATGGTGTGGTCAATGCCCGCAATAATAAACCCGAACGAAAGGCTGTTAATGGAGGCGAGGAGACGAGCCTTTTCATCATCAAGTTCCTTCGTACGCAGAATGACGAGTTGGTCGACCTTCTTTTTTTCTTCCTCGATGTCTTCAAGCAAGTTGAGGACCGCATGTTTGGTGTCTTCTGCCTCCTTTGTACGAGTTTCCAAGCTTGCCGTTTCTACTTTAAGCTTTTCATTGAGTTCTGACATCTCCTTGGAGTTGAGATCAAACGACCGCTCCACCAAGAGTCGATCTTCCTCGCTGTGGTCATAGGTAGTGCTAATCAACTCGATAAGTGGTAGGAAGTCTTTCGGAACATTATCGACACTTCCGAAGACCTTTTTGATCTGTCGTTCAAGGACCTTATTCATTCTGCTCTCACCTTTCTTCAAATGTGGTGATAGTCATTGTCTGATTGTGGAGCTCGCACTGGCTTGCGGTGGGCGATCCGGGCGATATCTCGCCATATGAATAAAAGCCAGCGAGCACCGTGTCAGGACCAAATACCTCTCGTATCGCCTCTGTTTCTTCTTCAATTCTCTCCTTGAGTACCAATTTTCTTCCAACGCAGCTAATGAGGATGGCGAGCTCTGCCCGCGCGTTGAACTCTTTAATCATACTGGCTGCACTAGACGCTCCACCGACGAGTCGTTCAAAATTTGCCTTCATAAGCTGCGCTTTCACACCTTCGGGCATTGTGCCTGCAAAGGTCATGCTGTGATCAGTCTCGTTGACCGCAAGAATAGTCCGAACAACTTGTGACACACCGTCCGTGCCTGGAAGGCTTAGAGAAAGTGGAAAGAGTAGGCCCGATCCAGGGAGCTCTTTGGCCTTATCGCCAAGATATTCCTTATAAATTTCAAGTGCTGGTTTCCCATCAAGCTCATAGAGCACATTGTCTTTCGCTTTGGTGATCGTCCGTTCGGGACCAAAGGGATCCCACCCTCCCATTGACCCATAGCTCACTTTAAGTGCATCACCATAAAAACCCACGGCGACTATCTTTCCTTCGGTTGCTACTTGATCGAGTCCAACGTAGGTATGTTTAAAATCTGCCCCATCTCCAACGAGCCCCCCGGTGAGCCCCACCCTCCTTGGTAATACCGAAGTGATACCTTCAACAAGTGTTGTGCCATTAACCTTGAGACCGTCAGAAAATACCATAACGTGCACCAACTTTTCTGTTGGAATTGAGTGCGCGAGAGCTTCTGCGACAGTCTTGGTTTCTGCAGAATTGGTAATCTCGACTTGTCTCACATTAAGCGTGGTCTTCTCAAAATAGAGAGCAGAGAGTGATAATGAGTTGTCCGACACTGAGGTGTCCAGTATTTCCCCTGCGGTCGACATCATAATGATGTGAGACGATGGATACTGCGCCTTCACCTCACTAAACACACTCTCCTGACTCACGAGTGCACTTGCACCAAATACCAATACGAGCTGGGGAGAGCTCGGGAGAGCCACTTTTGAGGTCGTTATCCAACCACCTTCTTGAGTCCATTTTTTTTGTTCGATTTTCATGTATGATAATTATTTTTAAGTGTGAGCTGTTCGAGTAAATGTGCGTTCTGTTGCTTTAATTCTACCATCTTTAACTCTCTACCAACCATAAGCCTGTTGAGTCTACCGAGCTCATCAAGTTTCAGATTGAGCTCGGACGTTCTTTCATCGACCTTACCCTCAAGCTGTTGGTAGGATTTTTGAATCTCAGATGCCATCGCATTAAATGCGAGCGCCAAGTATCCAAGCTCGTCGTTGGTGGTTACGCGTGCTCGCACTGACAGATCTCCTGCTGATACTTTTTCAACCGCTACCTTAAGTTCAGCAAGTGGTTTGAAAAAACTCTTAGTGAAAAGAAAAGAAACAGCGAGTGCAACCGCAATGGAAGCAACGACTCCGAGGATAAGAAGATACACGATACTCAAAACGCTCGCGTCAATCTGATTTTTGAAATATCCAGCCCGAACAATCCCTTTGTCGTAATCTAGTCGAAGCGCGATATCGTATACCGTTTGTCCATCGTCCAAGGACACGAGTTCAATGTGTTCTGTGGCCCCGTCTGGCAAAACATTGTACGAAACGAACTGCTGAGGGTCCTGATTAACGAGTGTGCTCGCCAATAACTGATTGTTCTCATTTAAAACCAGCTGGTAGGCCAAATCTTTTCGAGAAGACTTTTCGTTAAAAATTGAGTTGATGAGGCCCTCCTTATTACCAATGAGTACGAAATTCGTTAGGTCATTTATTTGTGCTTTTGTGTTACCCACCAGCCTTTGTAGTAGATCTTCGGTGAGACTATTTTGAATAGCAGAAACTGCAACAACCAAATTGATTGCTGACGCCACTAATACGAGACCCACGAAAGCCAGAAAAAACTTCGTTCGGAGTCCCCAGACCATGCATTATTACTTCACAGGGACAATCTCAAAGGTACCCTTATCAAAGTCAGTGAGGTATACCTTATCCAAACCCTGGTGGTTAGTTGGACTAAATGATACGTTGACGCCGATACCCACATCAAAATTTTTCAGCGATTCGAGTGCGCCCACCAATCCCTCGCGGGTAAGTTCGGTTCCTGCGAGACGGATACCCTCTGCCAGAATTTTTGTATTGACGTATCCTTCAAGACCGCCAAACGTAGCTTCAGTGTCGGGATAATATTTTGCGAGCCCGTCGTTATATCTCTTAACGGCATCAAAGAGCTCGCCATAGTATGTAGGGGGGACGACTTGAGTCACAAAGACATTATCTGTTTTTCCGTTTAACTCATGTATGAATGCCTCGGGCCCAACAAAAGAAACCGTGTGGAATAACATTTCTGGCCTGTCCCCTTTTATAAGCTCGACAGACTTGGCAAGTGGCGAATATGTCCCAATCATAATAACTGCTTGAGCGTCAGAAGCCGTAATCGCACGCGTTCCTTCTTCGACATCCACGGTGTTTCTCTCGTACGTCCCCGTGGCGACAGGTTTCAGTCCCCGCTTGTCGAGAGCAATTTTTGTCCCCTCAAATCCTGCAATGCCGAACGCATCGGCCTGATACAGCACTGCAATTTTTTTCAATCCAAGATTGTCAACAAAATATCTCGTGGCGAGCTCAGTTTCCTGATAGTACGATCCTCGAATGTTAAAAATATATCTCTGTAATGGGTTACGAAACGCCTCCGCACCGGTAAACATCCCCACCAGAGGAACCTTGGCGTCTGCGACTACAGGCATAACTTTGACACCAGTAGGTGTGCCGACGTAATTAAAAAGAACAAAGACCTTATCTTCGTTGATAAGCTTTTGTGTATTCTCTACCGCTTTTGGTGGGTCATACTGATCATCGTACGAAACGAGTTTGAGTATTCTCCCATTCACTCCTCCGGCTTCATTAATCTCACGAATCGCCACATTTGCGCCTGAGATAAGGTTGGTACCTAAGCTCGCTGCAGGTCCTGAAAGAGCTGAGGACGACCCGAGGAGTATTTCAGTATCGGTAACACCGGGAGTTGAGCCTGTTTGTATGGCCGGTGCAGATGCACCATTGAGCATGTACACGTAGTACGCTCCTCCAGCTGCAAGTACAACGACGAGAAGGAACGCGACGATACTGTATTTAATCATACTCAAGCTCCTCTTTGGATTGTAGCACCAGAATCATCCTCCTATGCTCCCTCACTGGTCAAACGTCTGGTGAGGAAGTAAATAGGATATGCAAGTGCAAGCATAATGATGATAATAGTAATGAGTGTGAGTCGATTGGTGGCGTTTGCAATGTCAAGAATATCTTGTTCTGGTTTCGCGGCTGAAATCATACCAACGATTTTCTTGTCACCATTCACCAGCGGCAAAAAACTTGACTGATACGGGGCACCATAAAATCGTGACTCAGCGGTCATGCTCTTGCCATCAACTAAGACGGTCTGCTCGACCTCACTATTAGAAACAGGAACGCCCGTTACGCGCGTGCGACCGTCCGCAGCGAGTGCAGTTGCGGCGACTGAAGTATTCTTATTATAAATAAGCATCTCGAGCCCCGTCACACGCTTCATACGGTCGACGAGTGCATTATCGAGTTGATACCCCGCAATGACGACGCCCATGGGTTGTCCATCCCGTACCAGCGGCGCGCCTGCCCTTATAGATAGCTTTTCAACAATACTATTTTCAATGGTTACAAACGTTTTACCCTGGATTGCCTCTTCAAATGCACGTTCTCCTATTAATGAGTCTCCCTTTCTTGAGAGCGCGTGGGCGCGTACTAATACACTGCCATCTTTATCTGCAATAGTTAAAAATCCAAGACGATACTCCTCCATAAATGACTCTGCAACCTCATCGAGACGAACAAAGTCGTTCTCCTGAATCGCTTCTTGTATACCTGTGTCAAGTGAAATAATCTCTACTTTGGCAAGCGACTCTTCCTGAAGACTCTTGATGGCGAGATCGAGAACGCGTGCATCGGTCAATAGATTGCTCTGTGTTTGCTCAGTTATCTGACTGATGAGAATCGTAGAAAACGCTAGCGTCACAACCGTCGAAAGGAACAGTGCAGCGGATATAAAGATGAGTATTAAGCTTTCTCGGATCCTGAGCTGCAAATATTGCCAGACCCACCACGCCAAGAGTGCAAATCCGACGAACTGAAAAAGATATTGTCCTGTTGCAATGATGCCAATTTGATTTTCTTTAACAAAAACTGAGAGAACCGCGGCGAGTCCAAGACACGCAAACGAGAGGTAGAACGGTCTCCAGGTGACGTTCATTTCTTGCACTGAGCGACGATACGACAGATAGGCGGTAATAAAAAAGAACATTGCAGCTGCAGTCTGAATGACACCACTCCAGAGCGAAAAGGCGGGAAGCACAATAACTGCCTGTACATGAAGCTCTTGATGCTTGAGGAAACTCCCCGCAATAAGCGCGAGTGCGATGAGGAGTATGACCGAGCCTATATACGAGAGAATATCGTTCCCTGCGGTAACGGCATACACCACCTGCCACACAGCGAAGAAGCCAAAACCAATACTTCGCATGAGTACCGAGCCATCTTTTCGTAGCGTGTAGGTATCAAACGTTAGCCACGCCGCCATCAAAAATGCAACGGCACCCATGAGTTCAAGGGCAAAGTGGATGTTATTAAAAAGAAAGTACAGTGACATATCCCCCTACAGTGTAGCTCCTCGGAGCAGTTGTTCTACCTTATCCCCCACCATTCGAGCGCTGAGTATGCCCGTATAAATCTCTCGGACGACACCGCCTCCATCAAGAAAATAAAAAACAGGAATGCCGCGAACTTTATATTGTTCTGTGACCACCCCCCTACTATCGATGAGCGTTGGTACCGTATAGCCACCGCGACGCATGAATGCGGTAATGACACTTTTTTCTTCTTGGCTATTGATCGCGACGACCTGAACAAGCTGTTGATCAACATCAGGTGACGCGAGGTAGTCGTCGAGTATCTTAATTTGATCAGCACCATCTCCACTCGTTGTCGTCCAAAAAACGACAACGAGCGGTGTGTTCGAGAACGAATCAAGCGTTACGTGATCGCCGTTTATGTTTGGTAAGTCAAAGTATGGTGCACGAACATTCAAAAGCGACATATCCGTTGCCTCCGTATCCGATGCTTCCATTGATGGCACTTCACCGGCAAGTCCAGGGATGATCGTACTCCCCTGCTGATATAAAACAAAAAAAAGTAATGCGATGCCGACAACCACAGCTGCTGGTGATAGTATAGATTTCATAACGCGTCGTACACGTATTCAATAATAGACTGCCACACCTGACGTATCACTGATATCTGTTCTGTGACAAATGATGCGGTGACAAAAGCCGCTTGTGGGAGTGTCAACATTGTTTCTTCAGTGCGATAACCAGACTGACGCATTCTCAGGCGGTACGTGCCGGCGGGTAGCACAAGCTCGTACGTTCCATCTTCTTGTGACATAACTTCAATTGTACCTTGTTGCACTGCTGATTGATCGTCAATGGACTCTGCTGTTACCTGCGCGCCAACGACAGGCCGTGTGCCATCGGTGATGGTGCCTCGCCGAACGGGTATCACCATACCAATATTTTTGTCTTGTAGAACATTGTGCCGCTCATCTTCAGCAGTGAGAAGAAGTGTAGCTGATGAACTACCGGTGATAGAAACGGGACCCTCCCAGAGGCCAGTTGCAATACTCTGTTGGAGTGGAAAGACATTGCTCTCGATAGCAAGTGATGCACGCACCGTATCAGACTCGAGTGATACTCCAAAGAGAAGAGCACTGCCTGTATAGAGTGTTAACATCCCGTTCTTGTCGGGCGAAATGCTTACACCACCGCCAAGAGAGGCAGAAAATGCCCCAACGCGAGGCGGCGTTGTATCTATAGTGAGCATATCCGAGTGTATGGACGATACATTCCCCGCGGCATCCGTCGCTCGAACTAATATTTTATACACACCATCCACAAGAATCGTCGGATGCTTCACCAGAAACTTCGCGGTGGTGCCCAAAAAACCGTTAGTAATAGTCGCGCGCACCCAATCGGCAGTATTGTCTGTAAATGGTTCAGAAACAAGTGCGTATTCAACATATTCGATTCCAGACCCAGCGTCTTCAGCCACGCCACTCCCTTCAAAGGTGTCAGACGCTCCTATCACATTCTTTTTGAGTTGAAATGCCTGTACTAGAGGGGACGAGCTGTCAATCGCAAAATCAACGACAGCACTGGATGACGCGATGCCATCACTTGCTTCAAGGCGCAGTTGATAATCGCGTGCTTCGACCAGACGAGTCGTATCCCAGTCGACCCCACCTTTTGTAGAATCAACGGGTATCTGTGTCCATGTTCCATTACCTCGGCGATACATGAGCAGCACATCACGAATCGGGTCGTTATCGATGTCGGTGATCTTCCACTGAACACGTGCTGCACCTTGCAGACCTCGAAATTGCTTTGGCTTAATAAACGTAATTACCGGCGGATTATCGTATATAAATGAGTCGATCGATTCTGTACTAACATTTCCTGCTTGGTCAGTAGCTACTAATCGCACCTCATGTACACCGCGGGTCGCCACCTCAAGTCCGTGGAAAAGGAAAGTCCCGAGAATTGACGTTGTGACACTGACGCGGTCAGTGAGACCAGTAAGCGTTACGACACTCTGTGGTTCTGCAGTACCCGACAGATCAATCTGGAGTCCCTTTTTTGAACGATCAACATCATGTTCGTTGGTAACTCTATTTTTTTGGTTACTGCTCACCACTGGTGGAGGAGGCGGGTCGGTGTCAACGATAATGCTATGCGAAGAGCGCCCGAGAAGACCCCGAGAGTCTTTGACTCGCCAGAGCGTTGTATTGATGCCCTCCTTGAGACCGCTCACAGCAATGGAGAAACGTGCTTCTGGAGTATTACTACCCGACGTAAATTTGACTGGGATCCACCGCTTGCCGCTATCGACACTATATTCTGCTTTGAGTACTGTGGGACGAGGTGAGACGGACTCCGGCGTCAAAACGCGACCCACGAGTGTCGCCGTAAATTTACTCACAATGGTTTTTCTCCCATCTTCGAAACGAAACAATGGAAGCGTGTTCCGTACTAATATATGAATGGGATCAGTATACGCTGTAACGATGCCGTCATACACCGAAGCACGAAGATAGTAGTCGCCGTCTTCTACCTCCGTCGCATCCC
>JBBTWN010000001.1:0-10666 GCA_038062735.1 Patescibacteria group bacterium | reverse complement strand
CGACGTCCACCGCATGGCTGAAGCAAACCGCGCCTTCGCCCACTTGGCTTGGTAGTTACTTTCTAGCCTTCAAATTCTGAAACATTACTCACGACAGAAAAAGGTCGTTTGTTCCAGTGCTTTACGATTCCTTGCCAATTGCCACTAATTTTATCACTCACTCCTTTTTTCAACGAGCCCTTTTGAGTGAAGAGTTTCTCGTTCAGTGGTAACTGCGGGCCCGGAAACGATTGTCCATGCGAATCTCGAGATTTGCTCGCAAAGTCTATGCGCAGTGGATCCTTCCAGATAACTGCAACGCAGTCGATTTGGCCGAGTTCCGATTTATTTTTATATCGATATTGAAGTGAATGGTGTATTGGTGCTACCGCACCGCGTGCTTTTTCTATGAGTTGTTTTTCGGCATCTGTATATCGAATAATGCGACCAGGGTGGGGTTGGGCTTCGAGGTGCATATACTTTGCATTTTAGACAAGAATCCGGTACTATACAAGGAGGCCCGTTGGGCTTTTATTTTTACACTATGGCGCGCGACTATCCACTCGATAAGATACGCAATTTTGGAATTATTGCGCATATTGACGCGGGTAAAACGACGACCTCGGAGCGTATTTTGTACTACACGGGCTCGCAGCATAAGATCGGCGAGGTGCATGAGGGCGAGACGACGACCGACTGGATGGAGCAGGAGCGCGAGCGCGGTATCACCATTACGGCTGCTGCCATCACTTGTTTTTGGACCAAAACGACCGAACCTGACAAAAAAGATGCAGCTAAAAAGACTCGTTTTAACATCATCGACACCCCGGGCCACATCGATTTTACGGTGGAGGTTAAGCGCTCACTGCGTGTGTTAGACGGCGCGGTCGTGGTATTCGACGGCGTTGCCGGCGTTGAGCCACAGTCCGAGACCAACTGGCGTTATGCTGACGAAGGAAAGGTGCCTCGTATTTGTCTCATCAACAAACTCGATCGCACCGGCGCGTCATTTGAACGTTCATACGCATCAATCTTGGATCGTCTCACTAAAAAAGCAGTGCGCATGCAGATCCCCATCGGTGAAGAGGCAGAGCACGTTGGACAAATCGATTTGCTCACGCGTCAAGTTATCCGTTACGACGGCGAGATGGGTCGCGATGTTTCATATTCGACAGACGTTCCAGAACATTTGAAGGCAGATGTTGAAAAATATCGCGCTGAACTTATTGAAAAGATTGTCGAACACGACGAGGCGCAGATGGCAGCATTTTTTGAAGGAAAGGAGCCCACACTTGAAGATTTGAAGAAGACACTCCGCAAAGCAGTTATTGCAAACGAGATTGTTCCTGTGTACTGCGGCTCAGCGCTCAAGAACAAAGGAGTGCAGCCAGTACTTGATGCTGTTGTTGATTATCTCCCGTCGCCTCTCGACATGCCGCCAGTCACCGGTATTGATCCAAAAACAGGAGAAACAATAATCCGAAACCCATCAGACGAAGAGCCGTTTTGTGCGCTCGCATTTAAACTTCAGACCGATCCGTTTGTTGGTGCGTTGACCTTCTTTCGTGTGTACTCGGGTACTATTTCTGCAGGTTCATACATCTACAATTCAAAAACAAAACAACGCGAGCGTCTTGGTCGCATCGTCCGCCTTCAAGCCGACAAGCGCGAGGAAGTGAAAGAAGTTTTTGCAGGAGAAATTGCAGCGGCTGTCGGTCTTAAAGATACGCGCACGTCAGACACACTCTGTGACGAAGAGAATCCAATTGTGCTCGAACAAATTAAGTTCCCTGACCCCGTGGTGTCTATGCGCATCGAGCCAAAGACCAAAGCCGACCAAGAAAAAATGGGTCTCGCACTTAAGAAACTCACTGACGAAGACCCAACATTCAAAGTTATTTCTGATACTGAGACCGGAGAGACATTAGTTGCAGGCGTCGGTGAGCTTCAGCTTGAAATTATGGTTGACCGTATGAAGCGCGAGTTTAACGTCGATGCATCTACCGGCAAGCCACAGGTTGCATACCGCGAAACAATCCAGAAAGAAGCAGAAGCAAACTACAAGCACATTAAGCAGACAGGAGGCCGCGGTCAATACGGTCATGTCGTGCTGCGTATTGGTCCAATGAAGCCGTTGGTTGAAGGAGCAAAGATTGCAAACAATGTTGATCGCGAAGACCACTTTGAATTCATCAATAATATTAAGGGAGGTGTTATTCCAAACGAGTACATCCCCGCGGTGCGAAAGGGTATTCGCGAAGCGATGGAGCGTGGCGTCGTTGCAGGATTTCGCATGGAGGACGTATCGGTCGACCTCATTGATGGCTCCTATCACGATGTTGACTCGTCTGAAATTGCCTTTAAAATCGCGGCGATTCAAGCATTCAAAGAAGCCGCAGAAAAAGCAAAGCCAGTTCTTCTTGAGCCAATCATGAAAGTCGAAGTGGTTATCCCTGAAAAGTTTATGGGTGATATCACAGGCCACCTTACCTCAAAGCGTGGTCAGATTGAGAGCATGGAGGAGCGCGGGCTCGCCAAGGTGGTTAACTGTAAAGTTCCGCTTTCAGAAATGTTTGGCTATGTGACTGCACTTCGTTCTATGACTGAGGGACGTGGGGTATTCACTATGGAGTTTGACCACTACGAAGTTGTCCCCAGCAGCGTCGCTGAAACCATTAAGGCAGCACGCGCGTAGGTGTAGGATATTTTTATGTCTTTGGCTGAAGCATATTATCCAAGCACGCGCCGTCGTTTCGAAAAGAAGGCGAAGAGCAGTAGAAACCCTGAACGGACTTTTTGTTCTGTATGCTCAAACGCTGCTGATAAAACAGTAAAAGGTATCCCGTACTGTGAGGGTTGCGCGCCTGCAGAGGTTCCGGTGCTATCTCAGGGCAGGACGCTACATTAGCTGTGGACGAACAAGCAAAAGGCCGACTCACCCGCGCGCGCACTAACTTTCATTCGCAGATTGCACATTTTGTTGAGCTCACGAAAAAAATAAGAGCTCGCGTTCAATCGGGGGGAGTCATTAGTAGAGATGAGTTAGCGCGATTTAAAACTGACACTAATCGTGCACTCAGAGAAGTGAGGAACAAGGGTATGAAGATATTCGCCGACATTCCGGGCGCCGACTGGGAGCGTCAGCTCTTTTCTCAAGATACAAAGGACGTACGTGCACAATC
This sequence comes from Patescibacteria group bacterium, assembly GCA_038062735.1. GTDB lineage: Bacteria > Patescibacteriota > Minisyncoccia > Phycocordibacterales > Phycocordibacteraceae > Phycocordibacter. The sequence goes on along the minus strand of JBBTWN010000001.1, from coordinate 7,505 downwards.
TAAAAACGGCCAGTAGTTTTTTCTGGTTGACGCAGTGGGAGAAGTCCCTTCGATATCTTTGGATCAGCTAAAAAATAATTTAGAGCGTGCGATCGATGATAGGCAACAGCCCTTTGTCAGTTTGAATAGCGATAGAAACGCGTTGGATGCCAGCCTTCTGCGCTGCACGACCCACCGTTGAGTTATGAGACTCAAGGTCTCGTTTTAATGATGCGGCGAGCACATCGCTCTGTGGCGCTGTGCGCGACGGTTGGTCGAGCTTGATGCGCGCATATGTCTGCATTGGAGGATTTCGCGGATCAATATGTTGACCTTTTATCAATGCACGACCTCGGTCTAATTGGACACCCGGAATAAGATGTGGACCTCTTGTTCCTAGTGCATCAGCAACCGCACCGACCCGAGGGTCAGAACCTTTTTTTGCGTAACGCTTGTCTGCGTGTGTCATATATCGATCAATCGCAACGTCTCTTCGCATTGTCTTCGTTGCAGGTTTTTCTGCGGCTTTGGTAAAGGACTTTGCAAACCTAACCCCTGGATTTCGCTGGTTCTTAGTAGCCATCCACCCACGCTGAGTTTTTTTCTTAATTTCTGCAGCAACATCCGAGGGTTTCTCGACTCCGGCTCTGCTTAAAAAGTTTTCCAGTCCGCCAGCACGCAACACTGCCCCACACACCTTGCTTTTATTTGCACCAACTTTTTCTCCCGCTTTGCCATACGAGCCGGTGTTGCGAAGGGTAGTAATGAATGAATTCACTTTTGCAGGCGTATCAAGCCATTTGGCTAGTCGTTCATCGCCCCACATGCTCATCTGCGGATTTTATGCTTATTTTTTGTACAAAGCAAGGGACGATTGTTGACACGTGTTCATCACTACGGTAGTGTCCATGAATGATGATTGATGGCATACTGCGAGAACGATTCCAGCAGTTAATGGAGAAAAACCATTTTCACACACCCGAGTCAGTCGAAGGGGCAGAGATTCGTCGCACACAGTTGCGTCGTGATAAAAGCAGAGCAGAGGGCGATCTTGGACGCAAAACTACGGATTCATTTTATGATCAAAATCAGTATAATCGCTGGCGAAAAAATGTGGAAAATCGTATTCAAGACATTAAGTTTGAAATAGGTTTTCTCAATCGATACATCGCTGTTCAAAATGCCGAGGCACAGTACGGCAGCGGAGCCTTCAACATTTTTGGAAGTGCTCGAAAATAGGGGATAGCGGGTGGAAAAGCGGTGGATTAGCGATATCGGAGAAATACTTGACGCACCCCCCCGGCAAGCTTGATTATCACAAAAGCGTGTCGTATGGTACTGGTATGAGTGTTGAGCTCGCCGCATGGTACAGGTCACGACGCAAAGAGGAGCGGCGTAGGTTTGGCAAGGCATTATATGACCATGTTGAAGCCTGGGACAAATTTCGCGTGCCGCAGTCTTATGAGGAACTCGAAGAGAGACGAAATACAGTCAAAAAAGAGCGTAAAGCTATCGAAGAGGACTTAGTGATGAAAAGGGTAGAAACATTCCGGTCAGAGACACATTTTCTCAAGTGGCGACGCAAAGCTCGTACCGCTAAGGCTTTGTATGAGACGGAGCTGCGATTCCTGAATTTAGCCGAGAGACTTATGACCATTGAGCGCGCCTACGGAGAAGGGGCATTGAACTTTTTTGACGTTGCCCAAAAAGCTTGACTCTATACAGGGGGTAGTATAGTATGCGAGTAACGCTACTCGCGTGTTTTTCTATCTGTGGACACCAGATAGGAAGGGGGTAAAGGTTCAGGCCTCTCCATATTCTGAACCAGTTATTTGACTTTTATAATCCTAAATATTCATAACGTATGACAGACTTTGCACGAACCAAGCCTCACGTTAACGTCGGTACCATCGGTCACGTCGACCACGGAAAGACTACGTTGACTGCGGCTCTTTTGAACGTTCTCTCAAAAGCGGGGAACGGCTACACTGCGACCGTGAAGGGCGTCGACGACATCGACAAGGCTCCTGAAGAAAAGGCACGTGGTATTACCATTTCGCTCTCGCACTCTGAGTACGAGACGCCAAAGCGCCACTACGCGCACATTGACGCTCCTGGTCACGCAGACTACATCAAGAACATGATCACCGGTGCAGCGCAAATGGACGGCGCAGTATTGGTCGTGGCAGCCACCGACGGTGTGATGCCACAAACACGCGAGCACATTCTCCTTGCCAAACAAGTTGGCGTTCCAAAAATCATCGTGTTCCTTAACAAAGTGGACATGGTCCCCGACAAAGATCTCATCGACCTCGTTGAAGAGGAAGTTCGCGAACTTTTGACTAAGCAAGGCTTTGACGGCGTTAATACGCCCGTCATCCGAGGCTCTGGCTTGAAGGCGCTTGAAAATCCAGCACTTGGCAACGAGTGGTCAGACAAAGTAATGGAGCTTGCAAAAGCACTTGACGAGTTCATTCCAGACCCTATCCGCGACGTTTCAAAGGCATTTCTTATGCCTATCGAGGATATCTTCTCTATTGAAGGGCGCGGAACGGTGGTCACCGGACGTATCGAGCGTGGTATCGCAAAGGTAGGTGAGGAAGTCGAAATCGTTGGTATTAAGCCGACAGCAAAAACGACCATCACCGGTATTGAAATGTTCAACAAGTCACTTCAGGAAGGTATGGCCGGCGACAACGCAGGTATTCTTCTTCGCGGTACTAAGAAGGAGGACGTGACTCGTGGACAAGTTATCTGCAAGCCAGGTTCTGTTACTCCACACACTGATTTTGAAGCTGAGGTATACATCCTTTCTAAGGAGGAAGGAGGTCGCCACACACCATTCTTCTCTGGCTACAAGCCACAATTCTATGTTCGCACCACTGACGTGACGGGCGAGGTAACGCTTCCAGAAGGAACAGAGATGGTTATGCCAGGCGACACTATGAAGTTCAAAGTAAAGTTGGTATCCCCGGTTGCACTTGAAGAACAGCAGCGCTTTGCAATCCGCGAAGGAGGTAAGACCGTTGGTGCAGGAGTTGTAACAAAGATCGTAGCGTAAATCATCAAGACCTGAGGCGAACGATATGGCTGAAACGAAAACAAAATCTACGCCTCGTACAAAAAAGGCTGATGCCGCACCCGCCAAGCTTCGCTTGCGGGTGTTGGGCTATGATCACAAGGTGCTCGATCAATCCGTCAAACAAATTATCGACACCGCACTTCGCTATGAGGCGACGGTGATCGGTCCCGTGCCACTCCCGACCGACTTCAAAAAGTTTACGGTACTCCGCTCGTCGTTCATTTTCAAAAATGCGCAAGAGCAGTTTGAAATGCGCACGCACAAACGCATCATCGACATCATCAATCCATCACCAAAGGTGATAGATGCGTTGACTAACTTGTCACTCCCGTCTGGCGTTTCTGTCGACGTCAAAATGATGTAATCGTATGAAAAAGTTTGTCGTCGGTGTAAAGAAGGGTATGACGCAGCTGTTTGATGCAGACGGTGTGGTGCACCCCGTTACGGTGGTGTCGGTACCGCCAGTCACGGTGACGCAGGTTAAGTCAAAAGAGAAAGACGGATACGTTGCGGTACAGATTGGCTATGGCGTACAAAAAGATGCTCGTGTTAATCAGGCACAGAAAAAGAAAGGCCTGTTTAAGGGTTACAAAGAGTTTCGCATGGATGACTCGGGTGCTCACGCAGTGGGAGCCGCCGTCGGTGTTGACCAGTTTGCTGCAGGGGATCTCGTGCAGGTTTCGGGGCTTACTAAGGGTAAGGGCTTTCAGGGTGTAGTTAAGCGCCACGGATTCCACGGCGGCCCTCGTTCACACGGTCAAAAGCACTCTGAGCGCGAGGCAGGTTCTATCGGTGGTGGTCCAGGCCGTGCCGGAGGACGCGTTGTGCGCGGTATGCGCATGGCGGGTCGCATGGGAGCTGATCGTGTTACCGTGAAGAATTTGAAAGTCATTCGCGTAGATAGCGATGCACACGAACTGTTGATCGAGGGAGCACTTCCGGGCCGCGCGGGGACACTCGTCGAGGTAGTTCAGAAATAATATGAAAAGTCTGAAAGCAAAAATTTTTAATACAAAAGGAAAGGATGTCGGCGAGTTCGACCTTCCTGAAGCAGTGTTTGGTGTTTCAAAAAACTCAGCGCTCGTGCATCAGGTGGTGACCGCGATGCAGGCGAACGCTCGCACACCTGTTGCACACACAAAAAATCGTGCAGAGGTGTCGGGGGGTGGACGTAAACCGTGGGCACAGAAAGGTACGGGACGAGCTCGCCACGGTTCCATACGCTCACCAATTTGGCGCCACGGCGGTGTTGCACATGGTCCTTTGAAAGCAAAGAACTACACGCAGAAAATCACCAAGTCGATGGCAGCCAAGGCGCTCGCCGTTGTTCTTTCAAGTAAGGTGCAAGAGGGTCGTCTCATGCTTGTTGATGAAATGAATCTTAAAGAGCCAAAGACAAAAGATGCACGCGCACTGCTTACCGGACTTGGGGCGGCAAAAGGCTTTGGTGAAGTTGCAACGAGACGTAAGCACGCTGCACTTATCGTTGTTGATAAAAGATCTCCCGCAATGAAAAAGAGTTTCAGTAACATGAGTAATGTGCTCGTCGAAGAAGTTCGTAACATCAATCCAGTGGAGATTCTCAAGTACCGCTACCTCGTGTTGGTTTCACCAGAAGAAGTCGTCGGCACACTAACGACCCGCGTACAAAAATAATATGGCACTCTTCGGATCAAAAAAGAATACTCCAAAGAAAGTCACCGCGAAAGCAAAGAGTGGTGGTTTGGCTGATGTCGTTAAGTCGGTGAAGGCGGGTGCAGTTCCTGAAAAGAAAAAGTCAACGCCAGTTGTCACGGCGGGATTAAAACAAGTTTTGGTTCGTCCACGAATCACAGAAAAGGCAGCAAACCTTACCTCAAGCGATGTCTATACGTTCGATGTTGTACCAAGCGCGACTAAGGTGGATATCATGAAAGCGGTGAAAGCGCTCTACAAAGTAACGCCAGTTCGGATCAATATCGTGAATGTGAAAGGGAAGCGAAAGCCGCTTAAGACACGACGTGGTTTCGGTACGCGTAATGCTAATCGTAAAGCATACATCTTTTTGAAAAAGGGTGAGCAGATAGACTTTGCATCATAATTAAAAACGTATGGCACTCAAAAATCTTCGTCCTCGCACTCCTGGTACTCGCGGCATGTCGTATATAAAGTACCGCGGTCAGGTGACGACCAATGTTCCGCACAAGCGCCTCGTTTCAGGTGGTAAAAATCATGCAGGAAGAAACGCGTTCGGTCGCATCACGACGCGCCATCAGGGCGGCGGTAACAAGCGAAAGTTCCGTGATGTAGATTTTCTCTACGACAAAAAGAATATCGGGGCGACCGTTGAGCAGATTGAGTACGATCCACATCGCACGTCATTTATTGCTCGCCTCGTGTATGCTGACGGCGAGCGCCGCTATATCGTAGCGCCGCAGTCACTCGTTGTTGGTAGCAAAGTCATAAGCTCCGAGACCGCATCAATCACTCCCGGTAATCGCCTTCCACTCAAGAACATCCCGGTTGGTACGTTTATCTATAACATCGAGATCCACGCTGGCGGCGGTGCAAAAATGAGCCGTTCGGCAGGAAACTTTGCAGAGCTCGTCGCGCTCGACTCTGGCTACGCACAGATTAAACTCCCTTCGTCTGAAGTCCGAAAAGTAGTTGATACAGCGTGGGCGTCGATCGGTTCGGTCTCAAATCCAGAGTGGCACTTGGTTAATCTCGGTAAGGCGGGACGAAATCGCTGGATGGGAGTTCGTCCAACGGTCCGTGGTACGGCGATGAACCCGGTTGACCACCCACACGGTGGTGGAGAAGGACGTCAAGGCAGAGGATTGCGCAGAGCGAAGTCACTCTGGGGCAAGCCAACAGGCAAGGGTCAGAAGACTCGCCGACCAAAGAAGCATTCGAACGTCTTTATCGTCTCACGTCGTCGCGTGGGCAAAAAGCGAAACGTCACCTAGATTTCAAACCCCGCCTTTGCGGGGTTTGTTTTTACAAAGTCCGCATAGTTACTAGCAGGAGTGCCCTCAAACTGGTCGAGTATAACCTCTGGTGCTAATAGCCCTCCCCATCTGTTTTCCTTCGTGAAATCCTGGAGTGATGACCACGGATAGTCACTATATCGTGTTTTCCACTTCGACATGTCCGTCGGGTTTTTGTGGATATATGCAGAGAGGTGAGTGAGATAATTATTGTCGAGTACGTGCTTTGATTTGTAGCGATTTTCAAACACATGTCCTTTGGTTTGGTATTTGGTATTTGCATACATGGTATACCCGCCTTGTACGCGATGCATGTAGCGCGCGATACCGCCCTCAGCTAGCTCGCGAACAATAAGGTGATAGTGGTTTGACATAATACAGAATGCAACCAGCTCGACACCACGTCCCACGATAACGTTTTCAAAATCAGCATCAGAAATAGAAAATCCATCAACCGAATTGTAAGAGGCGACGAGTCGTCGAACGTTATCAAAGGTGGTGGGGGACTGGTAGTAGATAAGTCCAAATAAGAATCGTGTCCAATCCAGTTGGTCTTTAAAAAGCGCGTGTCGATGCGCGCCGCGGTTGAAGACGTGGTAGTACTCTCCGAGTGCAATGTCGCGCGGCAAGGGCATATGCCATTATTGTTCGAGACCCGGGTCTTTGTCAATGATTGACATAAGAGCGGAGCCACGGTAGTGTAGGGGAATGTCGCGATCGTTAAAGAAGGGACCATATATTTTTCATAAGCTATCAAAAAAGATAGCCGGGAAAACCGCAGCCAAGACCGCCCCAATTAAGACCTGGGCGCGCGCATCACAGATCTCTCCAGACATGGTCGGTTTTACATTCTCAGTTCACACCGGCAAGGCGTTTGTTGATGTCGTTATAACTGAGGAGATGGTGGGACACCGCCTCGGTGAGTTTGCACCAACTAAAAAGTTCTTGAGACACGGAGGCAAGATGCAGAAGGAACAGGAGGCCAAGGCTAAGGAGGCAGAGATCGCTGCTGCACAAGCCGCTAAAGCCCCTGCAGACGCTAAGAAATAAGTATGAAGGCGTCACTTTCAAACTATGGTCAGTCGCCCCGTAAAACGAGGTTGGTCACCAATCTCGTGAAAGGAAAGTCAGTAGCTGAGGCACTCACCGCACTTCAGTTTCTTGAAAAGCGTGCTGCAACACCTATGGCAAAATTGATCGCATCAGCTGCAAAAAATGCCGAGAAGCAGGGAGAGGATATCCGTCAGCTCGTCATCAAAAACATCCGCGTCGATAAGGGATTAGTCCGCACAAAAGGTATGCCACGCGCGTTTGGACGTACGACACCCATTCGTCACCGCATGAGCCACGTGTTTGTTGAGCTTACGAAAAAGGCGGCTGCAGTCGAAAAACCGGCACGCAAAACAGCTAAAAAAGTAGCTCAGAAAACTACAAAATAATATGACACACATTGTTCATCCGTACGCCCACAGACT